>NZ_SEIY01000049.1:0-1199 GCF_004634455.1 Bacillus sp. 007/AIA-02/001 | reverse complement strand
AATAAAAAGAGTATTATGCCACGGCCTTTTCCCGATATTCTATCGGGGAAAGGCCGTGAAGTTTTTCTTGGAATCTTTCTGTATTATAAAATTGAATATATTCTTGAATTGCTCGGTAGGCCATTTCATATGTTTTTGGGCACACTAAATACAACTTCTCTGTTTTTAAATGTGAGAAGAATGATTCGATACACGCATTATCAAAACAGTTTCCACGTCTAGAATGACTACCGACAAATCCTAATTTCTCTAACTGTTTTGCGTAGGATTTAGATGTATATTGAAACCCTTGATCTGAATGGAAAAGGGGCTTAGTAGTTAATGACTTCCCTTCTAATTGACGTAATGTAGTTAAAACCAAATCTAAATCATTTCTTGAAGATAGCTTCCAGGCAACAATTTCATTGTTGTATAAATCTAACACAGCTGACAAATAGGCAAATTGTTCTCCGATTCGTACATAAGTAATATCTGTTACGAATTTTTGATTTTGCTTTTCAGCTTGAAACTCTCGATTCAAATGATTTTTAAATACCACAGATGTTTTTCTTCCATAAAACGGACGTTTTTTTCGAATGATAGATTGAATACCCAGCTCTCTCATAAGACGACGAACACGTTTATGATTCATTACCATTCCTTCTCGAGCCAAAGCACGAGTCATACGTTTATACCCATAGTAAGGGTGCTGACGATGAATAGATAAAATATGTTCTTTATGCCACATATCCCTTTTCTGACGTAAACGCTGCACGTTATGATATTTCCGCCATTTATAGTAGCCAGCCTTAGAAACTTCCGCGATTTGAAGCAACCATCGGAGTGGATAGGCTTGGCGTAATGAATCGATAAGAGAAAATCGTTCTTTCTTTAGGACCATTCCTTCCCGTGTAGATTTGGATTGCGCTTTTTTAAATACTCAACCTGTGCCTTCAAATAAGCATTTTCTTCTTCTAGACTATTAAAATTCTTTCGATTCCAGACACCACGTTGATCATCAAAGGACTCCCCTTGTTGCGCACGTTTTACCCACTCAATAATCTGGGCATCGCTCTTCACACCGAGTTGTTCACGAATTTCTCGCAATGATTTTCTCTCTTCTAATCGAAGACGAACTGCTTCTCGCTTTAGTTCTTCTGTATATTTTTGAAATGATTGTCCTTTTCTTGCCATAAAAAAATCCCCTCCAGATAAAACAG
>NZ_SEIY01000048.1:0-1431 GCF_004634455.1 Bacillus sp. 007/AIA-02/001 | reverse complement strand
TGAAGTGCACCCCAATTGTTAGACACATAATTAACAATTGGAGGTGCATTTTTTATGGCTAAATTTTCTTCAAAAGATAAAATACAAGCAGTAAAACGATATCTAGAAGGTACGGAAGGCGGAAAAACCATTGCTAATTCTATAGGGGTTCATCCTAGAGAACTTTATCAATGGATTAAACGGTTTGAATTTTCAGGGGAAAAGGCGTTTGAAAAACGCTATACAACTTACCCTCTCGAGTATAAACTAGATGTAATTCATTATATGAATGAAAATGGGACATCTCTGAGAGAAACAGCTGCTTTTTTTAATATTCCTTCTTGCGAAACACTCCGAAAATGGAAAGTAGCTTATGAAACAGAAGGATTAGATGCCCTAAAATCAAAGAAAAAGGGGCATCTAACCATGGCCAAAGAAAAAGCTAAGCTACAACATTTAAAACAAAACGAAGTATTTCTTGAAGGTTCTATAGAAGCGCTACAAGCAGAGAATGAACGTCTGCGTATGGAAAATGACTATTTAAAAAAGTTGAATGCCTTAGTTCAAAAGAAGAAAACATCACAGACCAAGACAAAGCGCAATTGATTTATGAATTAAGGCATAAATATAAGGTCGTTGACCTTGTGAAAGTCGCTAATATCGCTCGTAGTACGTATTATTACTGGATGAAACAAGCGAAACGTCCAGATAAATATAAGAAAGTTAAAGAATTAATTAAAGAGATTTTTAGTGAGAATTTTGGGAGGTATGGTTATCGTCGTATTACATTGGAATTACGTAATCGAGGCCATGCATTAAATCATAAAACCGTTCGACGTTTAATGAATATCCTGGGATTAAAATGTCTTGTTCGATTGAAAAAATATCGTTCATATAAAGGGACTGTCGGGAAATTCGCTCCTAATATTTTAAAACGTAATTTTCACGCATCAAAACCAAACGAGAAATGGGTAACAGATGTGACGGAGTTCCACTTACATGGTAAAAAACTATATCTATCACCCATTTTAGACTTATATAACGGAGAAATTATAGCTTACAATATAGAACATAGACCTGCCTATTCCCTTGTTTCTAAAATGTTAAATAAGGCGTTTCAATGTTTGAATGATAAGGAAACTCCTATTTTACACTCGGATCAAGGTTGGCATTATCAAATGCGACAATATCATCAGTCGCTTAAAAAACATAACGTTATCCAAAGTATGTCCCGTAAGGGAAATTGCTTAGATAATGCAGTCATGGAAAATTTCTTTGGCTTATTAAAGTCTGAATTACTTTATCTTAAAGAGTTTGAAAGTATGGAACAATTTAAGCAAGAACTAGAAACTTATATTCATTACTACAATCACAAAAGAATTAAAACAAAACTAAAAGGATTGTCCCCTGTGCAATACAGAGTTCAATCCTTAGTAGCTGCTTAATATATTT
>NZ_SEIY01000046.1:0-1823 GCF_004634455.1 Bacillus sp. 007/AIA-02/001 | reverse complement strand
TTGACACTCCCACGGCTAAAGCCGCAAGTCCTACACCTTACGGTGTAATGGATGGGATTCTTGAATGACTAAGCATTCGCAGTCCATTTCTGTTTTGAACAGCCTTCAAGATGAGGGTGTGCCATCACCCCTCCTAAGACAGACCATATAGGTTCTTAGGCTGATTGACTATTACCGCCAACCACAGTTGCGTAGCGAATATTCATCGCCCCAACGATATCACGATGTTTCTCAAATCCACATTGGCACTTATATTTTCTGTCTTGCACCTTGTTCTTTTCAGAACATTTCGGACATTTTTGACTTGTATAAGAAGGGTTCACATATTCGACCTTTATGCCAACTAATGTCGCTTTGTACTCGATGAATTGTGCTAAACGATGGAATGACCAAGTGTGTAGATTTTTTTCGTTTTTACGGCTTGTTCGTGCCGTCTGTCGAATGTTCGTTAGTTGCTCTAATCGAATGACAGAAATATTATTATCCTTTGCAAAATCAACGATTACACGACTTACTTTGTGGTCTTGGTCTTGCATCCATCTTTGTTCTTTATCATCAAGTTGACGAAGGGCATTCAGTTTCTTAGCTTCTCCTAACTTCTTGCGAACACTGCGAAACTTACGTTTCATAAATTTGTTTTGCCTACCGTTCCCGAAGAAACGAATTTTATCATCTTCTGTGATGGCTACCGCAGGAACTTTGAGACCTAAGTCTACTCCTAAAATCTTTGTTCCCGTTTTTTCGTTTGTAGGAATCGTGACAGATATTTGAGCAATCCATTTAGCAGATTTCTTCGTGATACGAAGTGTACCTAACTTGTGCTTCAACAATTCGAAATTGCGATTATATTTATCGATTAATAAAGCACGAACCTTTAAACGAGTTGACTTCCCGTTTACCATAAACGGAATTGAAATGTGCGTGAAGTCAAATGAATAGTTTTGGTTATTCCATACACAAACAGGTCTTTTTAGAATCGGAACGATTTTGTATTTACTCTTTTTCACCTTTGTAGAAAATACACTTTTCGCATCTTTAATTGCTTGATTTTTCACCGCACTTGGGATATTGGCCTCAATATCCTTCGTACTTTTCTTCGTGCTTTTCCTTGCTTCAACCATTTCAGATACAAGGGCATTAATGACTTTTATATACTCGTGGCTACTTTGTTCCAATAGCATGATTTGTTCTTTTGTTGGAAGCAATTTAACTTTAACCGTGATGGTTTGTGGCACAAGTTTCACCCCCTCGTTTTTTGATTTTCAACATAATGTTTTATTGTCTCACTTGATACATTTCCAGCAGTAGAAACAAAATAAGAACGCGTCCATAGGCTCGGCAAGTGTTGAAGATGAGGAAACTCTTCTCTCAAACATTTTGATGTCACTCCTTTAATTTTTGCCATTGTATCAGCAGGACTAAGTGTTGGTGGTGTATTTAAGAACAAGTGAACGTGGTCTTTGTCGCATTCCATTGCAACAATAGAAATATCCAATTCTCCGCATATTTTTTGAATCAACTCTTTGAAACGTTCTTCTACTTTTGTGTTAAGGAAAATCTTTCTTCTGTATCGCGGGCAAAATACAAAATGATAGTTAATTAATGACACGGTTGTTTTGGTTCTTCTATAATCATTCATCATGTTTGCATCGTATCAGTTAAATTGCAAAACTGCAACGCGAAAGATGAAAAAATAAAAGATACCAACATTTTGGATACTTAGAGTGCTACAAACCTTGCGGTTTTTAGTAGCACTCCTTATCCAACCTCACTTTCATCCCATGCCTAAAGGCGAGGGCTTTCTCGTTCGGGAAGAGCTGTAA
>NZ_SEIY01000045.1:0-2569 GCF_004634455.1 Bacillus sp. 007/AIA-02/001 | reverse complement strand
TACTTTTACTAATCCTGGATATTGATATTCTTTATTTTTCTTTTCACCTTGACTCGTTAATTCATATGGTTCATACATATGAAATGCGTAAAGCGTTTTTTTATCCTTTACTGGCTTTAAGTATTTAAAGGCCCATGGAGTAGCATATAAACCTGAATCTAAAATAATCGGTGTTTCTTTGTCCACTTCACGAATGGAGTTAATCACCTTTTCATAAAATCTGTTTAAATCAGCTGTCGTTCCTTTTACTTTTGCATACCATTTCTCGTAATCTTCCGTCCAAAAATCATTATATCTATTATTTTTAGCTGTTTCTGGATGTGGTTCATTTATAATATTATAACCAACCACCGCGGGGTGATCTTTTAGTTCCAGAGCGAGGTCCTTCCAAAATTGACTTGCTTGTTCTTGATACTTCTCTTCTTCCCATATTCTGTCGTCATTCTTATTATTATTAAATTGGCGCCATCGATCACCAGGTAAGGATAACATTGTAAGAACGACTTTCATTCCTTGTGATTGTGCGGCATCTAAATCCGCCTTTAATTTTTCTAGATCTTCCTTTACTAATCCCCGATAGTTATCTGCATTACCTATCAGAAAATCCTTTCCAGAAGTATCTGGTTTATCCTCAAATAGAAAATCTTTATCTTTTGCCCATTTATCAGGTGCTAAACGTACATATTCAATATTAGCTTCTTTTGCACTTTTATAGTTTTCAGGTAATGACGTACTATTCATGAAATTAGTACCCTTTCTTTTCGAATCCCAAAAACTAATTTTTGAATCGCCCTTGTGGTATGTATCAGCTCTTACATTCATTTCCTGTACTCCAAAACTCATCATGCCTAATAACGCAACAATTGGCAAAACTTTTTTCACAACTTTTCCTTCTTTCTCTTTATATTTAACACACATAACATACCTTTGTTTTGTTACAGGAATATGGCAATTTTCCAAAAATACCTTTTAAATTTATACATTGGTAGTTCATTCATAAAAAAAGAAAGAGATAATTAGAACGTTGCTTCATTTTAAAAGAAACAAAAAAGGAATCCTTTACGGATTCCTTTTTGCAATGCACTCTTTTTCAAATGGTACATTTTGCACCTACTTTTAGTATAACTTATAATTCCTATAAAATAAATAAGATTAACTGAAATTTACTTCAAATTGTGATAAAAAACATAATTAAGAAGCGCAGATAACTAAATATCATCCCTTTTATTAAATAAAAAAGATTAAATAATTCCCCCTCCAAACTAGGACCCTTTTACACTTTTTACAAATATCGTTATAATTAGATAAACTAAAGCATTATCCCATTAACAAAGGGACTCCATAATTGGAGTCCTTTTGTTAATTAGCTATTAAAAATGATAGCATGTGATTATTGTATAATTTCTTCCTTTTTTAGATCTGCATATTCTTCTACGAAATCCCATAAACCTTGCTTTTCGAAGTAAGAAATACTTTTTTCACTTCTTCTAAGAGTTTAATTACTTCATCTTCATTAAGAGAACGTAAAATATTGAAATGATATACATACTCTTCATTTCCTAATTCCATACAAACTGCTAATCCTTTTTCAATAAGTTCTTTTACAATAAGTTCTTTTACAATATTTGTTTTTCTTAGCTTATAGTGTTCACGCGCTTGTAAGAACACTGCTTTAAAATGGGCAATATTCTTCTCTGTCACTTCTGATAAATGACGAATTGCTAATTTAGATAAATTTTGAGTTGCATATAATAGTCCTAGATTATGCCTTACTATTAAAATCAATTTTTCTTCATTATGTTTTTGCAAAAGGTCAATGGAACGATTGAAATGTTCTTCCGCTTTTTCAAATTGCTTTAAGAATATACGAGCTGTCCCTAATGCGGTTTCACAAGAAGCAACTTTCACCTCATATCCCATTAGCCCTAAATACAAGGAATATAGATACTTATTTTACTTTCAAAGGCTGAAACCTTGCTGCATAACTACTGAAAATAAAGTGAAAAGACGTTCAAATCCATATGGATAGATCGTCTTTTCACTTTATTTCATACATATACTGATTTTTCACTTATTCATTTTGTATTGTACTTAAAAAACCAATAAATTCATCTTCATTTACAGGTTTACTGTAGTAATAGCCCTGAATTAGATAACATGCATTACGTTGTAACACTGTTAATTGTTCCTTCGTTTCTACCCCTTCTGCTATCACTTTCATGTTTAAAGTATGAGCAAGTGAAATAATGGTTTGTATAATTTCATCTCCATCAGTAGAAGTTCCAATCCTATTAACAAATTCTCTTGGAATTTTCAAAGTATCAATTGGATAAAGAGGCAGATACGCTAATGAAGAATAACCTGTACCAAAATCGTCAATTGATAAATGTACACCATATGATTTTAATGCTTTTAACTTCGATAAGGTTTCCTTTTCATCTACCATTGCTATTCGCTCTGTTAATTCCAAATCAATCGAATTAGCAGGTACTCCTATCTCTTCTATGGTAGATATAATGGTTTGAACAAAATCTTTCTGTTCAAACTCTATAGCTGATAAATTTATCCC
>NZ_SEIY01000044.1:0-2578 GCF_004634455.1 Bacillus sp. 007/AIA-02/001 | reverse complement strand
TTGCATGTATTAGGCACGCCGCCAGCGTTCATCCTGAGCCAGGATCAAACTCTCCAATAAAGTTAGTTTGTCTAGCATCTAAAATAAAAATTGACGTTTCACGTTGTTTGTTTCGTTCAGTTTTCAAAGAACTACTTGGTCGCTCATTTGCGACTTCCTTATGTTAACATCTTCGTTAGTTAATGTCAACTAAGTTTTTTTATTTCATTTGTCGCTTGCGACGTTATTGTCATCGGCGACTTGTCCTATATTACACCTCTATATAATAATAGTCAATATTAATCTTTCATTTTTTTAAAAAGATGAAAAAGACTCTCATACCCCCCTTTTATTTCTCATACATATCAATAAGATAACTGAAAGGAGTGTAGAACTTGTTCAACCCTTCTTTATTACACATCATAAGCTCCCATTCAAGAAGCCCACACTATCATAGGAAGTTTCCAATCATTCTATTTTGGAGTCAAAAAAGCGGTTGTACTTCTCTTGCTAAGTGGTTCTTTTACCAGATTGATTTATTACAAACCGCTCTAAGCTATAGTCCTTTCATTCATAATTATGAATATGATATATACAAAAGTACACCTACCTATAGTGTACGACTAGGAATAGCTCTACGAGAAAAACAAAAAGAAACTTTTAAACTCGTTCGTAACCCTTATAGGAGAGCAGTCAGTTCTTTCGTATCCTTAATTGGACCTCCTTATATGGAACATCCCGAATGGAAACCCATCCGAAAGTTTTTATATCAAGATGAAAATTCCTCCAAAGGGATCTCATTTAAACAATTTCTATACTATCTATTTATGAAAGGAGCTCACGCAAGTGATATTAACCCACATTTCACACAACAATATATAGCTGGTGAAGAAGAATATGTGACCAATTATATATACTTAGAAAACTTCGATCAGGAAATGAAAGAATTAGAAAAGCGTTTCGAATTAAAAACCGCACCAATAAATGAGTTCTCAACATCATGGCATCATCAAACTCCCGCCATGATTTATAAAGGGGATTTTAGCGAAGGCGATATTACTGATCCTTTATTTCCCCGTCATCCGACTTTTGAAAGCTTTTATGATACTGAATGTATACAACTTGTCCAAACAATATTTCAAAATGATTTCGACACATATAAATACAGCAAAGAATATCCATACTAACTTTAGTCTATTATCTTTGCTAAATAAAAAAGATACCTCATATATAAGGTATCTTTTTAGCATTTCAATTATATAAATCATACTGTTTAACAGTCTCTATTCTCCACCTTGTTACCTTTTAATAGATTACATAACTTTTGCTTATCCGCCCATCCTACTCCGATTAAAACTAAACTCGCTCCCATTATTACTCTCCATGTCAGAGATTCATTTAATAGAATAATTGAAGTAACAATACTTATTAATGGTAATGCATTTAAATATAATCCGCTTACTGATGCTGAAACTCTCTCTAGCGCTTTATTCCAAAACCAATATGCTAAAATTGTTGCTCCAATAACAAGGTATATTACACTAAGTCCCGTTTTCCAAGTTTCAACCTTTGGGAGACCGTAATAAAAAATTTCTACCAGTGCAAACGGTAAGAGAATAACAGCTCCAATAATTAAAGTTAATGTTGTAAAAACCTCGTTTGATAAATACTGTTCTTGTTTTGGCCGTTTTAGCAAAACTGTGTAGAAAGCAAATAGAAAAGTACTTAATAATATCAGTATATCTCCTATTAAAGACACTTCTTGATTAGCACTTTTAGATGGAATCGTAATAAAGAGTACTCCTATAGCACCCAATATAATTCCTATCCAATAATTCAATCGAATTTTCTCTTTCAAAAAGAGTGCTGAAAAAAGAATTGTAACTAATGGTAATGCAGCATCTATAATACTCACATGTAATCCACTGGTTAAAGAAATACCGTAGGATGTAAACATAAAATAACCAGCTACACCGGTAAAAGCTAACAAACTCATTCTTTTCCATGGAACTTTTTTATGTACAACTGATTTTTGTAGTTGCTTAAATGAGAATAGCATACAAATTCCACCTGCAAAGAAAAGACGAATAAACAACAAAGTAAACGGCTGAATAGATTCTAACGCCCATTTTGTTGGCGCAATGGCTGTGCCCCATAATATAACAGCCACTAATAACATGCATATTTCTTTCATAATCCCCCACACCCATCAAAAATATATGTTAACTACCTTAATTATAGATTTTTTCTAATGTAAAATCCTTTAAAAACACAAAAGGTTATGTTAAAAGAGCTAGATTGCTACTTTTCATATAACCTTTTTATATAAGATCACAAACATTCTTGTTACATCTGGACTATATTCTTATAAAGGTAATTCTTACCTTTAAATTTAAAATAATAAAAATAAACACAAAAAAACCTAAGTCGAAACGACTTAGGTTTTTGCTTGGCGACGTCCTACTCTCACAGGGACAAGGTCCCAACTACCATCGGCGCTAGAGAGCTTAACTTCCGTGTTCGGTATGGGAACGGGTGTGACCTCTCTGCCATCATCACCAAACTATGAAGGCATATTCCTTCAAAACTAGATAACATT
>NZ_SEIY01000043.1:0-2699 GCF_004634455.1 Bacillus sp. 007/AIA-02/001 | reverse complement strand
AATGTTATCTAGTTTTGAAGGAATATGCCTTCATAGTTTGGTGATGATGGCAGAGAGGTCACACCCGTTCCCATACCGAACACGGAAGTTAAGCTCTCTAGCGCCGATGGTAGTTGGGACCTTGTCCCTGTGAGAGTAGGACGTCGCCAAGCAACTTTAAGACGAGTCAGAATGACTCGTCTTTTTTGTGTTTTATAACTTCTTTTCAAAGCTAAATATTTTGAAGTGCTGCTCATTTTTAAAAAGATTTTTGAGTACGTAGCTATATAAGTTTTATTCAATTTCTTTCGTGATTTTTGACAGGTAATTTAAGATTTTCTATTTTATTTCTTAAAGATAGAATTCATTGGTATGTTAAAATAGTACAGTTGTTTTTGATGTACTTTAATATAAGAAGATTTAAGTTAGAAAAGGAGATAATATGAAAAAGATAAGTATAATTACTATAGTAGTCTTAGTCCTGCTAGTAATCGTGTATATGTTAGTTGGAAATTATTTTTATAACTATGCATTAAATGCGAAACAAGAAAAGGAATTTTTGCAAGATAATCCTCATTTAGTGGAAACGGTAAATGCGTCGGGAGATGTATTGGCTGCAAATGAAGAAAAGAATGCAAACTTCGTATCGAAGTATAAACCTAACACATTAACTATACGTTCTTTCGATAAATTAAATTTAAAAGGTTATGAATATATGAATGAACCATCTAGTCATAAATGGGCAATTGTAGTTCATGGATATAGTGGTAGAGCATCAGAAATGACGAAATATGTTCGTAACTTTTATGAACAAGGCTATAATGTCATAGCACCAGACCTTCGTGGGCACGGAAATAGTGAAGGGGATTATGTTGGTATGGGCTGGCATGATCGTAAAGATGTGTTAATTTGGATTCAACAAATCTTAAAGAAAGACCCTAATGCTGAAATAGCTCTATTTGGTGTTTCAATGGGCGGGGCAACTGTAATGATGACTTCAGGAGAAGATTTACCTTCTAATGTTAAAGTTATTATTGAAGATTGTGGATACTCAACTGTTATTGATGAATTTACTTATCAACTAAAAGATTTATTCCACTTACCGAAGTTTCCTGTTATGAATGCGGCAAATACGGTTACTAAATTAAGAGCTGGGTATGATTTAGAAGAGGCCTCAGCTGTAAAACAAGTAGCGAAAAGTAAAACACCTATGCTGTTCATTCATGGGGATGCTGATACATTCGTTCCTTTTGAAATGTTAGATGAAGTATATAATGCTGCAAAAGTAGAAAAAGAGAAATTAATTGTTCCAGGTGCTGGACATGGGGAAGCGGAGAAAGTAGATTCGAATAAATATTGGAATACTGTATGGAAGTTCGTAGGGAAGTATATTCCGGCATAATTAAAGTTGTTGCATTTATATAGACGATAATCGGAGGGATAATAGTTAATCCTTTTGATTATCGTTTTTTTGTTAATTAGGTATTCTGCTATAAGTGTGTTTTTGTATGTACTATATGAAGGAGGTAGAGCAAAAACTTTTGAATTCCTTAATCTCAGTGCTACAATGATTGAAAATTAAAAGTTAATGAGGTGTTTCTATGAAAATTGAAGTTTGGTCAGATTTTGTATGCCCATTTTGCTATATTGGGAAACGTAGATTAGAGATGGCTTTAGAGCAATTTCCGCATAAGAAGGATGTTGAAGTTGAGTTTAAAAGTTTTGAATTAGACCAAAATGCTCCAATCTATTCTGGGACAAGTATTAATGAAGTACTTGCATCAAAGTATGGAATTAGTATTGAAGAAGCTAAGCGTAATAACGTACAGCTAGGAAATCATGCCGCTAGTATGGGTTTAAGTTTTAATTTTGATGAGATGAAGCCGACGAACACGTTTGATGCGCATCGTCTTGCGAAGTTTGCAAAGGATCAAGGAAAAGAAAAAGAGATTACGGAAAATCTACTTTTCGCATACTTCACTGAATCGAGAAATTTAAGTGATGTGGATACACTTGCTACTATCGCTGAAGTTTCAGGTTTAGATAAGCAAGAGGCTTTAAATGTTATTAATGATAAAAATGCGTATGCAAATGATGTTAGAATTGATGAAGCGATTGCTCAGCAATATCAAATTTCGGGAGTACCTTATTTTATTATTAATCAAAAGTATGCTATTTCAGGTGCACAACCACTTGAAACTTTTGTTGGTGCACTTCAGCAAGTGTGGGAAGAAGAGAATCCTGCACCTAAGTTACAAGAACTTTCTTCAGAGGGTGGAAGCGATCTTTCTTGTACTGATGGAAGTTGTTCGGCGCCGTCGAAAGAGCAATAGTTTTTATAATAGAGTAGTACCCCATAGATAGTCCTGTGGGGTGCTTGTATATAACTATAGAAGAAATACATAAGTGAAATCTATAAAATATAAAGTTTTTTAAAAAACGTATTGACGATTATACTTTAGAGGTGTAATATAGAACAAGTCGCCGATGACAATAACGTCGCAAGCGACAAATGAAATAAAAAAACTTAGTTGACATTAACTAACGAAGATGTTAACATAAGGAAGTCGCAAATGAGCGACCAAGTAGTTCTTTGAAAACTGAACGAAACAAACAACGTGAAACGTCAATTTTTATTTTAGATGCTAGACAAACTAACTTTATTGGAGAGTTTGATCCTGGCTCAGGATGAACGCTGGCGGCGTGCCTAATACATGCAA
>NZ_SEIY01000042.1:0-2945 GCF_004634455.1 Bacillus sp. 007/AIA-02/001 | reverse complement strand
TTTTAGTTTGGTTAAGTTAGAAAGGGCGCACGGTGGATGCCTTGACACTAGGAGTCGATGAAGGACGGGACTAACGCCGATATGCTTCGGGGAGCTGTAAGTAAGCTTTGATCCGAAGATTTCCGAATGGGGAAACCCACCATACGTAATGGTATGGTATCCTTATCTGAATACATAGGGTAAGGAAGACAGACCCAGGGAACTGAAACATCTAAGTACCTGGAGGAAGAGAAAGCAAATGCGATTTCCTGAGTAGCGGCGAGCGAAACGGAACATAGCCCAAACCAAGAGGCTTGCCTCTTGGGGTTGTAGGACATTCTATACGGAGTTACAAAGGAACGAGGTAGACGAAGCGACCTGGAAAGGTCCGTCGTAGAGGGTAACAACCCCGTAGTCGAAACTTCGTTCTCTCTTGAATGTATCCTGAGTACGGCGGAACACGTGAAATTCCGTCGGAATCTGGGAGGACCATCTCCCAAGGCTAAATACTCCCTAGTGATCGATAGTGAACCAGTACCGTGAGGGAAAGGTGAAAAGCACCCCGGAAGGGGAGTGAAAGAGATCCTGAAACCGTGTGCCTACAAATAGTCAGAGCCCGTTAACGGGTGATGGCGTGCCTTTTGTAGAATGAACCGGCGAGTTACGATCCCGTGCGAGGTTAAGCTGAAGAGGCGGAGCCGCAGCGAAAGCGAGTCTGAATAGGGCGTTTAGTACGTGGTCGTAGACCCGAAACCAGGTGATCTACCCATGTCCAGGGTGAAGTTCAGGTAACACTGAATGGAGGCCCGAACCCACGCACGTTGAAAAGTGCGGGGATGAGGTGTGGGTAGCGGAGAAATTCCAATCGAACCTGGAGATAGCTGGTTCTCCCCGAAATAGCTTTAGGGCTAGCCTTAAGTGTAAGAGTCTTGGAGGTAGAGCACTGATTGGACTAGGGGTCCTCATCGGATTACCGAATTCAGTCAAACTCCGAATGCCAATGACTTATCCTTAGGAGTCAGACTGCGAGTGATAAGATCCGTAGTCAAAAGGGAAACAGCCCAGACCGCCAGCTAAGGTCCCAAAGTGTGTATTAAGTGGAAAAGGATGTGGAGTTGCTTAGACAACTAGGATGTTGGCTTAGAAGCAGCCACCATTTAAAGAGTGCGTAATAGCTCACTAGTCGAGTGACTCTGCGCCGAAAATGTACCGGGGCTAAATACACCACCGAAGCTGCGGATTGATACCAATGGTATCAGTGGTAGGGGAGCGTTCTAAGGACAGTGAAGTCAGACCGTAAGGACTGGTGGAGTGCTTAGAAGTGAGAATGCCGGTATGAGTAGCGAAAGACGGGTGAGAATCCCGTCCACCGAATGCCTAAGGTTTCCTGAGGAAGGCTCGTCCGCTCAGGGTTAGTCAGGACCTAAGCCGAGGCCGACAGGCGTAGGCGATGGACAACAGGTTGATATTCCTGTACCACCTCTTTATCGTTTGAGCAATGGAGGGACGCAGAAGGATAGAAGAAGCGTGCGATTGGTTGTGCACGTCCAAGCAGTTAGGCTGATAAGTAGGCAAATCCGCTTATCGTGAAGGCTGAGCTGTGATGGGGAAGCTCCTTATGGAGCGAAGTCTTTGATTCCCCGCTGCCAAGAAAAGCTTCTAGCGAGATAAAAGGTGCCTGTACCGCAAACCGACACAGGTAGGCGAGGAGAGAATCCTAAGGTGTGCGAGAGAACTCTGGTTAAGGAACTCGGCAAAATGACCCCGTAACTTCGGGAGAAGGGGTGCTTTCTTAACGGAAAGCCGCAGTGAATAGGCCCAAGCGACTGTTTAGCAAAAACACAGCTCTCTGCGAAGCCGTAAGGCGAAGTATAGGGGGTGACACCTGCCCGGTGCTGGAAGGTTAAGGAGAGGGGTTAGCGTAAGCGAAGCTCTGAACTGAAGCCCCAGTAAACGGCGGCCGTAACTATAACGGTCCTAAGGTAGCGAAATTCCTTGTCGGGTAAGTTCCGACCCGCACGAAAGGTGTAACGATTTGGGCACTGTCTCAACCAGAGACTCGGTGAAATTATAGTACCTGTGAAGATGCAGGTTACCCGCGACAGGACGGAAAGACCCCGTGGAGCTTTACTGTAGCCTGATATTGAATTTTGGTACAGTTTGTACAGGATAGGCGGGAGCCATTGAAACCGGAGCGCTAGCTTCGGTGGAGGCGCTGGTGGGATACCGCCCTGACTGTATTGAAATTCTAACCTACGGGTCTTATCGACCCGGGAGACAGTGTCAGGTGGGCAGTTTGACTGGGGCGGTCGCCTCCTAAAGTGTAACGGAGGCGCCCAAAGGTTCCCTCAGAATGGTTGGAAATCATTCGTAGAGTGCAAAGGCATAAGGGAGCTTGACTGCGAGACCTACAAGTCGAGCAGGGACGAAAGTCGGGCTTAGTGATCCGGTGGTTCCGCATGGAAGGGCCATCGCTCAACGGATAAAAGCTACCCCGGGGATAACAGGCTTATCTCCCCCAAGAGTCCACATCGACGGGGAGGTTTGGCACCTCGATGTCGGCTCATCGCATCCTGGGGCTGTAGTCGGTCCCAAGGGTTGGGCTGTTCGCCCATTAAAGCGGTACGCGAGCTGGGTTCAGAACGTCGTGAGACAGTTCGGTCCCTATCCGTCGTGGGCGTAGGAAATTTGAGAGGAGCTGTCCTTAGTACGAGAGGACCGGGATGGACGCACCGCTGGTGTACCAGTTGTTCTGCCAAGGGCATAGCTGGGTAGCTATGTGCGGAAGGGATAAGTGCTGAAAGCATCTAAGCATGAAGCCCCCCTCAAGATGAGATTTCCCATAGCGTAAGCTAGTAAGATCCCTGAAAGATGATCAGGTTGATAGGTTCGAGGTGGAAGCATGGTGACATGTGGAGCTGACGAATACTAATAGATCGAGGACTTAACCATATAATATGTAGCAA
>NZ_SEIY01000041.1:594-4216 GCF_004634455.1 Bacillus sp. 007/AIA-02/001 | reverse complement strand
TCATAGTGATATTCACTTAGGTCTATATGCTTAAATTTCATTTCATTTTTATAATGTGCCAAATCATATGGATAATGATTATTATCTTTTAAACTTATATCATCCAGTTCCAAAATTTTCGCAAGCGCTGCCGTTTCAAAGCTCCAATATCCTACATATCCAGGTTCTTTATGCGCATTTTTCCACTCATAATCATAATGACCTTTAAACCATTCTTTCTCCATGTACGTTTGTAATCTTTTAGATGCTTCTTTTTTATCTATTTGTGCAAGTTCTATAATCTCTCTCGTTTTTGCATATGGATTTTCTTTATAATATCTGTTCGTCATGTTTGTGTATCCAATATCACTAGCGCATAAGAGGAAATCAATTACTGCGTCATTCATATTTTTTGTATCAACTATCTTTTTTAATCTTTCTATATTCTTTTTATCCGTTTCTAACAAAATTCCTAAAGAAATTATCCAAAGCATATATATATAACCCACTTTGCTAGCTCCTGTATGCTCTAAATCATCCATTGCATTATAAAAATATACTTCCATTGTGCTAATGTCTTCTCCTAAAGAATACATTGCTCTAATGTCGTTCATCTCATGTATAAAATTCCTTAAATATCTTCCTTCTATAATACTTATATTATCTTTAGGCTTTCTTTGTATACCATTCTTTTCATCTTCTTCTAAACTTCTAATCTCCTCTCTATTATCTTCAATAAACTTTTTATGGAGTTCTATTCCTTTTTTACATTTTTCTTCTATGCACATTTGATCTCTCATTCTATTTAATTCCCCCTAGCTTCTAAATTATGGCCATTCTCCAATATTGTTTCCTTCTTCATCTAACCTATATGTTTTTACGTTTCCACTACTATCGACTTTTGATAATACTCTTTCAACTTCACTATCTTCCAATGCATTCGCAATCTTTTCTGCTAATACTTCATCTCCATCAACAGCTTTCAATATTCTACTTTTTCCAGTTTCAGAACCGTTCAACCAATCATTTGACATTTGTCGTCCATCTTTAGTTTTCCCCAATTGTGAACTACCAAACTTAGCTTCATCAATAACATATTTAATATTTGAATTTGGATTTGCATTTTCGTATAATCCATCAATTCCTTTTACTATTTTATCATTTATACCTGTTGGTGCACTTTTTCCGACTGGCTTTAAATCAAATCCAGCTTCTTTTAAACTTTGATTATTCAATAAATTGTCACTAGATTTTATTTCACCATAATTACCTTTTTGCTTATTTGTAGCTGTTTTTGCATCAAAATTGTCTACATTTGTATTTTTGTTACTGCTAGGTTTACCGTTAGCCGCACCTCCACCAGAAGAGCGGATTTTTTGAATAGTATCCTTAGTATTTTGAATCGATTTATTCCAAACAAATCCACCATGTACAAAAAGACTTGCCCCAGTAGCTGTTGCTGCTATATCTAATGGAATAACAATTGGTGATGCTAATCCGCCAGTTCCTACTTCTGCAACGATAGTTAAGAAATTAGATCCGCCTATGAGCGAAATAGCTTCAAACATTTCTACAATGAACCCGGCTATTTAATAATATTGTCCAGCTTTTTCTAATGTTTCTTTACATTGAAAAACATACTATATAACATCAATTGAAGCCTATGTGCCTGTGAAATGCGAGGTACGAAAGTGCATTCGCTTAAATAATAATTTTCAATTTAAATCAACAAAAGAGACCTCAAATGTGAAGTCTCTCTTGTTGATTATTTTCCATAAGTAACTCGCCTTTTATTTGTTTATTTTAAGACAGATAACATGGTTCATTCAAATATATATCCTAAAGAAAAATTTTTTCCTGCCGTCATAATCTAGTAGAATAGATTCAATTAATTCTTATTAATTGCGATAAACTCACTAGGAATCTCATCTGCTAACCAAGCTTTTTCATTTCCTAAATAAAATTTAACGCCTTCTTCTCTAGCTTTTTCAGTATTAACTTCTAAAATAATAGGATGCTTATCTTTTCTTTTCCCCACTAATTCAGCAGTTACAATATCTTCAGAAAGATGGACATATTGTCTATACATAGGTGATAGCCCATTTAATTCAATAGAATTTAAAAAGCGAGGAGATGTACCATGATAAAGAAATTTAGGTGGAACGCCTTCTTCCTTTACCATTTTCATGGGAATAGAATGTTCATACAACGCACGAATTTTATTTTCTTTTAGCTCATGCCTTTTTTCTCAGATTTCTCAATCATTATTTTTAAATCTTCTATCTTCACATCTCTCCATTCAATGGATTGGTGAAGTGCGTGTAAAAGTTGCTCAACAGACACCCAGCCATTCTCATCTAACTCCAATTCGTATTCCCACGGAGCATGACGTAAAGCATAAGATACTTATTCAATTAAATTTTTAAATGATTTTGATTATTGTTTTTTTCACTTCGATTGTAATCTATCATTTATTTCATAGCACATTCAACCCAATCCCAAAAGTCATCAAATTCTTTTCTTTGTTCAAAACCTTCACAAGTAAAATCATGAATAAATTGAACTTTACTTCCTTTGTCGATTTCAAAACATGCAGTATCATCATTATCAAATCTTTTAGCAAAAGGAATCAGCTTACGATTAGGATATCTTTTCTTCATACCAGAGTATATGTTAGTAGCCTGTTCTAATTCCATTAAAAACCATATATCAAAATTAACTAAATCTAATTTGACTAATAAGGTAACAGTTTAAATGCCACCTATTATTTACACATTTCTCTTTCCCATACTCTTTTTCCGTCAGTTAAAAACACTGCACTTGGCGGATCATCATAGAGAGAAATTTCAACCAATGAACTTTTTTCTTGTTTTAACCAATTATATACAGTACCTTCGTTTGTATTAGGTCGAGATAAAATATTATTTACTTTAAATACAGCTGCATCATATTCTGTATAATTTATATCATCCTCATCTAGTCCATTGTCTGTTTCAAAAACTGTATCTAGTTCTCCAATAATCCTCAATCCACTTTTCCATTCTAGTATCATGTCACTATGTTCATAATTTATTAATGTTCCAATTAAAGAATCGTACCCCATTTGCATCCTCTTTTCTTATGATTTTTATGGTCTTGATGGTACTATATGAGCGTCATCTTTTCCATAATGAATCAACCCTTTAGTAGTCACATGGTATTCACCAGTATTGCGGTCATAATATTTTCCTATTGGCTCACCAAAGTCTACTCTTTCTCTACCGTTTTTTAATAGTTCACCTTTTCCTGCAAACTTATCAAGCAATTCTTGTGCTATTTTATTATCGCCATAGAAAATGCTCTTATTTTTTCCATTTGCTAATTCTTGTTTATAGTTCGGTGTATCAGGAATATGCTTCTCTTGAGCTCCTGCTTTCACTTTTATTGGATAACCATTTACTTCACGGTATGGACCTTTAGGTACAGAATCTTTTCCATAAGAAGGTATTCGATTACTCGCACCCTTACCTCCACCAGAAGACTGGATTTTTTGAATAGTATCCTTAGTATTTTGAATCGATTTATTCCAAACAAATCCACCATGTACAAAAAGACTTGCCCCAGTAGCTGTTGCTGCTATATCTAATGGAATAACAATTGGTGA
>NZ_SEIY01000041.1:0-494 GCF_004634455.1 Bacillus sp. 007/AIA-02/001 | reverse complement strand
CAAACAAATCCACCATGTACAAAAAGACTTGCCCCAGTAGCTGTTGCTGCTATATCTAATGGAATAACAATTGGTGACGCTAATCCGCCAGTTCCTACTTCTGCGACGATAGTTAAGAAATTAGATCCACCTATGAGCGAAATAGCTTCAAACATTTCTACACTAGACCCGACTATTGATATAACATTTCCAGCCAACCTTCCAGCTTGGTAAGTTGTCTTACTTTCTAATTTATCATTCTCATGTGGTTGTAGTCCAAAAAAGTTTTCTAGTGCTGCATCACCAGCACCTTGAAAAAATTCGATAACTCCATGCAAAAATGATTGCGCATAAATGGCTGTTTTTTCATGCCATGATCTATTGTCTTCCTGTTCTTGTAAGTTCATTTCTTGTTTTTGCAAAGTAATTTCTTTCATCTCGTTTTTTCGAGCTGTTTCTTCTATAATCCCCTGAATCGAACTCACCCAATCCATATTCAACCCTTGTGTACTAAA
>NZ_SEIY01000040.1:0-4220 GCF_004634455.1 Bacillus sp. 007/AIA-02/001 | reverse complement strand
TGTAATAACCAAGAGTCACAATATCGTAGTAGTGTGTTGATCTTGAAGCCCAGAAAGAATAATTCCCCTTACCACTAGGCATTTCCACTGAACCTTCAAATGCACCATTTGCTCCTACAGTACATAAAATATCTTTTTTAGCAAAATTTAGTGCGCCATCGAAGTAAATGTAAAAAGTTGTACCAGCAGGTACTGCTTGTCCATTTGCGTCATATGCATATCCTTTGAATGTTGTGTTTTTATATGCATAAACTCGATACTTTTTACCTTGACCATAGTCGATATACTCATTGTTTCCAATGTTAGTAATTTGCACTTTGTCGACAAGTGGCGTGTTTTCAGCTGCACTTGCATTATTGCTTGGTAAAAGAAAGCCAAATACTACTAATCCAATTAGCATAAGTGAAGTTAAAATTTTCTTCATAATCACATCTCCTATAATATTCTTTACACCCTAAATTTTACAGGGGTTAAATGTAAATTACAACATTTATATATATTGTACCAATATGCAATATTGCATATTAATAATGGTGCCAAATATAAATTACACAATAGAAAAGGGATACTATGTAACGGCAAATGAAGTCTATGCATATACTAAATATTTTATAGAAAAGAATAGTTTGGTGAGAAATAAAGTGCATAATAATAGTGAAGGTGAAACATAAAATTTAAAAGCAAATGAAGCCTATGCGTATGTGCAGTGAAAAAGAGAGTTACCAATAGGGAACTCTCTTTTTTTAATAGCATTCATTATTTTTTTAACTTCAACGAAATTTAATACCTTACCTTATGTTATCATCATTCTCAAATCTACCCCTGGTACAAGAAATACAGGGGTAGATAAATTTAGTAATTTATATTTCATTAACAAATAACTCTTTTCTAAGGATTAGCCTTCTAATTTTCTTATTTCGTTTAGTGTCAAACCCATAGTATCTATATATCCATACATAGCTTTTAAACTTGAATCAACCTTTTCAGTATCTTTTTCATCTAAACCTACAAATATTTGTTCTATGCATATTTCAATTACTTTAGCATCGTCTCTTAGTTGCACTTTGAAATAATCATAAGCCTTAGGTGGGTCAAGTTCTTTTAACTTCCTAAGTTCTCCCTTGACTACTTCAAATTGTTTCTTTAACTCCATTTGATTTGTTTTTAATGTTTGATCCTTTGCAAATATCGGTTTTGTAGCTTGCAGCTCCCTTGAAAACTGATTAACAAGTGTCTCCATCTTTTCTTGATACTGTTTTATCGTTATAGGGCCATGGACATCTGTTAGAGGGTCTTTTTCTTTTCTTTCTTGTTCTTTGATTCCTGGTTCTTTAACTATTTTCTTCTCTAATTCATCTTTTTCTTTGCGTAGTCTATCTACTTCTTTGTTTGCGGTCTCTAAAGCCTTTTTATCAGATTCCGCTTCAGCTACTTTCTTCTCTAATTCATCTTTTTCTTTGCGTAGTTTATCTACTTCTTTGTTTACAGTCTCTAAGGCCTTTTTATTAGATTCCGCTTCAGCTACTTGTAAATTATCAGTCTTTTTCTTTTCTGTATCTTCTTTTGAACAACCTACTCCACTAATTAGCAAAATTGGTAATGCTACCGATAACACTTTATGTTTCATTACTAGTCCCCCAATGACTTATTCTTTATCCCGTTTCTTTCTTAGTTGTACCTAGCGCGTTTTTATAATTCTTTATTTAATTCCTAATTTAAAGAACAACCTATCCCAAATAACATGATTGATATGACTATGTATACTCTTTTTGAAAAATATTGTAATTAATTAACATATGAAACTATAACATAAAATATATAAATAAGATATATGGATTTATCGTCATTACTATTAAATTCTCTTATTCTATTAATGAAAAATATAATATACATACTTGGAAATAAAATAATAGAAGAAAGAAGACTTATATTGCCATTACCCTGTTGGCATCAATCCGTACCGGCTATTTTGTCTGAAATATGGTAGGTAGACGAACCTACATAATTAGTACGCAATTGGAAATATAATCAGTAAAGTAAAAAGAAATGTATGAGTTATTTAAATAAAAAAGTGCTAACAAGTTTGCAAACGAACTTGCTAACACTTATACAGAATAGACATAAATTATCGCTGATATGTCGTCTTTGAAAATAGCTTTAATCAGTTACATCATACTTATACGAAATGCTCATAAAAACAGTCTTAATATCAAGAATATAATCATCCAGATATTCCTTTACTTTTAAGACGGAAACGAGGCATGATATTGATTTCTACCTCAGAGTTTGCGTCAAATAATAAAAAAATACGGTTTGTAAAACTAAAAATACAACAAGCTACAACCGGTATGAAATGGATTAAAATATTTAGAAATTTAAAAGATGATTTTCAAATAGGGGGAGAGGTGGATTTAGACCATATTCTCCAATATCCGAAAGATTATATTGTAGGGGGAAATAAAAGGGTGTTATTTCCATACAATGAGAGAATTTATAAAGTTCAAGGTACTAAAATAGAACCGGGTATAAAAGTAAAGGAAAGAGAGTATTTATTTAAAGAATTTCAGCGTAAATTCTCTTATTTCACAATACTTCCAGAATGTAAAAAGATAGCAACAAATAACAAAAATGAATTATTTCCTTTATTTGCACCAAAAGGATTAGAGACATTAACATTAGAAGTTTGGTCTGAAAATATAGTGCTGGAAATAGAACAAGCATTACTTGAGAGTCAAATTGTTTTGACTAAAGTTGGTGAAAATTCTTATGTATTGAATACAGATTTTCCAGTGTTATTAAAGATTGTGAGATACAATATTGAAAAGGTGTTACAAAATCCATATAAAATGCAATATTGCCAAAAATATAAAACAAATCTTGTAGATGATGTTACGAAAGCTGTCTATGCTACCGCGGGCGAGCGCAGTGATGCGACATTAGCATTAATCGCATTGAAAAATTGTGATGGACGAGAAAAAATTGATCCAAAACAAATCATTAGAGAGGGATTTGCACGAGCAAACCGTATTTCAACATTTATTAATTTATTTATAGGCCAAAGTGTATCGCGTAAAACAATTGTAAATAGTGTTTTTAGTTTATTAGAGCAAAAAGGATTTTTGAAGCGTAGTTGGAATAAGATAAATTTACCTTGTATATATGTTAATTTATCAATTGAACGAATATCGAAATTTGATTTCTTACCTATTCTTTCAAAAATAAAAGGAAAAGAAATTTTATATAAATTATATGGGAATACAGAATGGCAAACGATTGATTACGTATTATTAAATATAAATAAACATAATGCATTTTTACCACAACCATCAAAGAGAAATGATATGGGAGCTCTTTTTAAACAATATGTTTCCGAAACATTAATGGAAATTGTAAAATATGCAAAAGAACAAAATGAACAAGTTTACTTCATTGTAGATGCAAATTTGAGAAGGTATTGGATAAAAAAGTTACAAAATAAAGAAATTAATACAGATATTTTACCTGATATTGTTCCAGAGGTGTTAAAGGTTCCAAATTTAAATATTATTAGAATAAATACAGGTTTTGATGTACCAAGTTACGGTGTAGTAGAATGTGATGATGCTCTAGATAGCATTGGCTTATATGCAGATCAAAAAGGGATGTATTATAGCACTGGTGAATATTCACTTAATTGTAGTGGGATTTTTCAGCGATATATACTTGAAATTCTACCATTAGGTGTAAAACCTGTAGAAAGGGATTATATCGCTAAAATGATACATTACATGTGCTGTAATTCTAGTATGCTTTCGAAAAAGAATGTACACATGACATATTCCATGCATATGGAAAAGGTAATAAAGAGTTATATTACTGACATAGATGCAAGAGAGTTTAAAGAATTTGATGATGAATTGGATGTAGATGTAGTAAAAGTAGAAAAGAAAGATTCAATTATTCTACTTTAAATACTAGTAAACAAATCCTGCTCGTTATATCGATCAGGATTTGTCATTTTTTCATGTAAATAAGGATATCCTTTGTCAAGTATCTTTTCGTTTACATATTTACTTTATGTGCAGACAGGATTAATATGTTTTTTAGAAATACAAAAACTATTTCATATGGAAAAACGATTTTTATTAATTGAAAAAATTTGAAAGGAATGGGGAATTGTGAAGAAATTAGATGTGCTCTTAATGCTACTGAGCGGCCTCTTTCCAATTGCAGGACTTACA
>NZ_SEIY01000003.1:447013-451720 GCF_004634455.1 Bacillus sp. 007/AIA-02/001 | reverse complement strand
AAGAATTAAAACAAAACTAAAAGGATTGTCCCCTGTGCAATACAGAGTTCAATCCTTAGTAGCTGCTTAATATATTTGTCTAATTTTTTGGGTTCAGTTCAGAAAATAGGTGGGCTTTTTAATGCAGAAAAAAAGACACCCAAAGGTGTCTTCTGACTTGAATTAACGTTTTAGACCGGACGGTTCGGTCTAAAATAGAGTTAAGATATTAACAAATTAATTTTCTTAATATTCACCTGTAGCATATTCTCTCTTATTCTTTTAGTTAAAAATAATAAATAGCAATCACTGCTAGCGAATTATTAATCATGTGCATTATAATTCCCACATATAAACGCCCGGTTAACTTATAAGTACAACCTAAACCAATTCCCAAAAGGAAATATGGAATTGTTTCTAAAGAAAGAAGACTAACATGCATACCTGCAAAAATAGCTGAAGAAACAAGTACACCTAACCAGGAATTTTTAAAAATTCCATGCTGTATAACACCACGATAGACAATTTCTTCACCAATGGGTGCTACTAGAGCAATAGAAAATGCGAAGACTAAAATGGGTAACGTTACTTGGCTTTCTAATTCAACTTGATTAGATGACTGAAAACTTATAAAGTCTGCTAGTAACAGCGGTAGGGATTTACATACTACAGTTAGTACTAGACCTAAAAGTAAGCTTTTTGGCAAACTCATCGTAAAATTATTTTGATTTGTAAAAGGCTCTTTAGATCTACGATAATAAAAATAAATTATTAGAACAACTAACAAATCAATTGCGTCAAACGAAATGCTCATCCCGCCAAACTGTTCATCACTAATGAAATAAACTAGTGCGATAAGTTGCTTTAAAATCATATAAAACACAAAAATCCCTAACGATATTGCCGACATTTTATTGAATCGACATTGTTTTTTTAATATACCAAACACAAAAAATCCTCCTTGAAATAATTTTAATTCGTAGAACATGATAACAAAGTCTAACTTCTTTTGCACTACTTATATAATAAAAATACAATTTAAATATATCTAAATTATATAATATCAACTTAGAAATATTTAAATAAATGGTAATAGGGGTTACCATTTACTACACCTACGGAAATAGGCGTGCTTTCTATTCATAAAGAAAAGACACCCAAAGGAGCCTTCCTCCGACTTGAATCATCTTAATTTAAATAATATGGGGCCCGCTAACATATTAAAAAGTACACATTTACGAATCATGTCTGGACCAACTCTATCAATTTGCTATACTTATATTTGGAAGTTTTATACATATAGGTGAAGGAAGGAAATTAGTTGAGGCAAGTACGTGTTGATCCAGATAAAATGGAAGAGAATTTTTCACAGACAGAAAATATGAGCCGAATGATTATGTATGGGGAACTGTTTCTACAGTTGTAGGTGGCACTCCTAAAGTTATTGGTCGAGTATTTGGTAAATATGGAGAGTTAGAGCAAAAAGCGAAGGATTTAGGGAAAGTATCAAAGGTAACTGAAGAGATTGGATGGAGTATGCCAAGAGGTGGCGGCGTCATTGATGGGCGTAAGTATACTGAACATGCGCTTGAAAGAATGGCACCTGATACAATTCAGGTTCGAGCAGAACTTACAAAGCGTGCACGCGAAAGAGCTGAAAGGAATGGTTACACATTCGGATCAAAAGAATACATGGAGGAATTAAAAAAAGTTGATCCACGTGGTGTAACACCAAGTGTAGTAGAAGAAACAATTAAGCATGCTACTAAAAAACCTGGAAATAAACCTGGTCTATGGCAATACGATGGGAAAGATGTTAGAGTCGTATTGAATGATAATGGCGATGTTGTTTCCGTTGTACCTAATAAATCGTGAATATTATAAATAAAGTGGATTGAGCCCATTCACGTAAGGAGTTGTTAAATTGAATATACAATATGATGAATATGAATTATTAGAAATATTCGAGAGTGAACCAGAAGATTATTTTATTCCAGGTGCAGGTGCATATAGATATAATAAAATAGATAAATTAGGTTTTGAATTAGTAATGATTATGTGTTATTACGAAGAAACTGTTGAATTAAATTTGTATTATAAAAATAAATGCATCTTTGAAACCAAGATGCATTCGGCGAAACGAATCTATACCCGTAATGACTCATTATATGTCCAAGGTGGCGTAGAAAACAAAACAATCGAAGTAAAATTCAAGCCACATTTTACAGTTACAATAAATGAGTTTTAAAAACTTGAAATCAATGTTCGTAAATATTCTGAACATGCTTTAGAAAGAATGGCTCCGGATACAATACAAGTTCGAGCTGAATTAGAGGCACATGCCAAAAGTAGAGGGCTTGTACGTAGTACACAGAAATTTAAAGAATTTGTTAATCCTAGAGGTATCACAACTTCTGTAGTAGATTTTCTGTGCCTTTCCATTGGAAAATCAAGACTGATATAAAAAATGAGTAGAAAAAACAAGGCTTTTACTTCGTGGATACCACTACAAAGTAAGAGCCTTGTTTCATTATATTTGTTCATACAGTTTTCCTTGTAGTCTTCTGTTTTCATCCTTCAATCTCTTATTCTTTATCAATTTTTCGAACAGGTTGATAGCAAAAGTTTTTTATACAAAATAACATCAAAAAATACGTCTTGAACAAGTATGAAAAAAGAAAGCTGAAGGGCAAGTAATCCTTTTGGAATCTTTTTAAGAGAAAATGATAAACTGATCGGAGACATTTCATTAACTCAAATTGTTAGGGGAGACCTCCAAAGCTGTTATACAGGATTTACTTTAGATAAGGAGCATAATGCAAAGGGCTATACAACAGAGGCTCTTCAACTTGTTGTATATTTTGCTTTTAGGGAATTAAAGCTACATAGAATTGAAGCAGGAGCAATGCTTGATAATATAGCATCTATTCGTGTATTAGAAAAAGTCCTACATAAGGGGACTTTTTCTAATACATATAGATTAAAATAATAATAGAAATTTTTTATTTTTTTCCACAACTATTAATTAAATCATATTGTTTAGAAATCATTTCATTTCGAATTTGATCGAGATGTTTATGTAATGTTTCTTTTATTGCACTACCTGTTTTGCTTTCAAAACTTTTGTTTAATTCAATTCCTTGTTCAGATAAACTTTTGCATACATCATGAAATGCTTCTTTGTTTTTTTGAATGGCATGTTTTTGGCTTGCTACTATGCTATTTGTTTTGAATGCTACATCAGTTTTTAAAAGTGATTGTTGCATTTCTTTTTCTAATTGCTTTTTAACAGCTTGCAACTCATCTATAATAGTTCCAACTGCACCAACTGTAGCTTTCTCTATTTCTTTCTCTATTTTTTGAATTTCCCCTATAAAATCCATCATATTATCTCGCCGCCAGTCCTTCAAAATTTGTTCCTAATTGATTATCTTTATCTCGTAATGAATTAGCTGCATAAGCAATATCATCTCCAAAATGAATCAATTCTTTTTGTTTTTTCCGTAAAAGATGAATTAGTTCTTCTGCTAGTTGTATATCATGAAAATAGTCTTTTCCGTTTTGGGATATTTTTGCAACCTCTCTAATTGCTTCATCTACTTCATGTTCTTCTAACAGATGATATTTTCCTCCAGGTCCTGTCTCATGCTTCAATTGACTCTTTAATTTCGCAACTTCCTCTTCTTCTTGTTGTTGAAATCTTTCTATATTTCTAATAATATCAGATAATATATCGCTTATTTTTTGTATCTCTTTTGCATGACGAATGATATCATCTGGTTCTAATTCTAGTCGAACACTACCATTATTGTGGAACATTTCTAGAAATGTTGACATTGGATGTTGTCCCATAAATACAGCCGCGAGAATACTATCTGTTCCATTACTTTTCGTTGTAAATTGTTTACCAATCATAGGTGCTCCAAATTGATTGAAATTTCCTACAGCATCTTCTTTATGAGTATAATCTACTACTTTATTTTCCATTACGCCTTCATCTACTCGTTTTTTTGCTTTATCACTTAGTAATCTATAAATATTTGGTGCAGCATATGTTGTTGCATAACAATTCATTTCTGCTGCTACATATTGAGCCTCCGCAGCACCTTTACTATGTCCGGTAGTGTGAATAGATGTAGGATTATATTTTTTCTTAATTTTTTCTGTAAATTCTAATGCACTATCAAATGATGTCGGAGCTTTTCCGCCTGCTACACCAAGGTTCTTTTTCTGTCCAAGTGTAATTTGAACTATATCTGTGGTTTTATCTCCATCGAATCTATCAAATTCAGTACCACGGAATGCAATGATTACATCGTCATACTGTTTTTTACCAGGCTTATACTTATTTGCAGGTACTACAGCGATTGCTTGTAATCCATTTTTCACTTTTGTGTCATCTGCATCAAATGTTTCTATAACTTTCCATTCTTGACCATTAGATCCTTTGATTTTTGCCTCTTCGTGCAAAAAATCTTTATTATAAACGTTATCTGATAGTTTGAAATAATCTTCATCTGTCGCAATTGGATTCTTTTTAAATTCACTCATATGTCTCAACTCATTTCATGGTATATTTTAACTATATTCAAATACAAGGGGATTTTAAATGAAAAAGAAATTGGTAATTGTTTTATCCATTATTTGTATTATAGCAGGAGGATATTTTACTATGGAATATTTAAAACAAAAAGAAATTGAAGAAAAGTTTTGGAACGAGCAAAAAGA
>NZ_SEIY01000003.1:191720-446913 GCF_004634455.1 Bacillus sp. 007/AIA-02/001 | reverse complement strand
ATAGCAGGAGGATATTTTACTATGGAATATTTAAAACAAAAAGAAATTGAAGAAAAGTTTTGGAACGAGCAAAAAGAACGAGTAGAAAAGTATATTCACTATAATATTAAAGATGTAAAATCGATTACATTTAGAGAACATAAGGTAAGTCCAATGGGCGTTCCTCATATAAGAGGTTATATAAATGGTGATAAGGGATTATGGTTTGATGCTGGTATAGGTACTACGGAAAATTTTGAAGATGATTTTGGATGTTCTGGGGAATTAGATAAACTTATAAAAAAACCTGATAAGTCGGTATCTGAAATTGAAAAAGAAGAGAAGGAAAAGAAACAAGAGTAGTCTTTGTACTATTCTTGTCTTCTCTATCCCATTTTAAGAAGAATACATTGGTAGGCTTTTTATAAGGAGATTTCTAATGAAGAAAGCAATGATTTTGGTTATATCTGCTGTGATACTCATAGCAGGAGGATATTTTACTATGGAATACTTAAAACAAAAAGAAAAAGAAGAAGAGTTTTGGAAAGTACAAGAGGCACGAGTAGAAAAGTATATTCACTATAATATTAAAGATGTAAAATCGATTACATTTACAGAAAATAAGATAAGTCCAATGGGGGTTCCTCATATAAAAGGTTATATAAATAATAATAAAGAATTAGATTTTACAGCTAGTATAAGTACAACTGAAAACTTTGAAGACAAATTTACGCGTTCTGGGAAATTAGGAAAACTTATAAAAAATCCTGAAAAATCAGTATCTGAAATTGAAAAAGAAGAGAAAGAAAAAAACCAAGAGTAGTTCTTGCGACTACTCTTGGTTTCTGTACCCTACTTTAGAAAGAGCATATGTTAACTAGCTTGGAATATAAGGGGATTTCCAATGAAGAAAGTAATGATTTTGATTGTATCTGCTGTGATACTCATAGCAGGAGGATATTTTACTATGGAATACTTAAAACAAAAAGAAAAAGAAGAACAATTTTGGAAAGTACAAGAGGCACGAGTAGAAAAGTATATTTATTATAATATTGAAGATGTAAAATCTATTACGTTTATAGAAAAGGGTGTAAGTCCTATGGGAGTCCCTAAATTAAAAGGTTATATAAACAATAATAAAGAATTAGATTTTATAGCTAGTATAAGTACAACTAAAAACTTTGAAAATAAATTTACGCGTTCTGGAGAATTAGATGAAATGATAAAAAAACCTGCAAAATCTGTATCTGAAATCGAAAAAGAAGAGAAAGAAAAAAAACAAGAGTAGTCTTTGTACTACTCTTATTTTCTGTATCCCATTTTAAGAAGAATACATTGGTAGGCTTTTTATAAGGAGATTTCCAATGAAGAAAGTAATGATTTTGATTGTATCTGCTGTGGTGATCATAGCAGGAGGATATTTTACTATGGAATATTTAAAACAAAAAGAAATTGAAGAAAAGTTTTGGAACGAGCAAAAAGAACGAGTAGAAAAATATATTCACTATAATATTAAAGATGTAAAATCGATTACATTTACAAAAAATGATGTAAGTCCAATGGGAGTTCCTTCTGTAGAAGGATATATAAATAATGATAAGGAATTATGGTTTGATGCAAGTATAAGTACTACAGATAAATTTGAGGATAAGTTTGGTTGTTCTGGGGAATTAGATAAAATGATTAAAAAACCAGCAAAATCTGTATCTGAAATTGAAAAAGAAGAGAAGGAAAAGAAACAAGAGTAGTCTCTTTAACTACTCTTGTTTCTTTATTCTAGGGGTACCGCCCATCACCGTTAAGCTCACAGAACAGGTTGCTCTTAAAATGAACTTCATTGCTATAAAAGACTCTAATTTTTCGTTTTGGGGCAAATATTATATAAAATAATAGCTATCTCTGAATCACTAGTTTCAAAAAGCCTTCACGCAATAATGATTGCATGAAGGCTTTTGATGTTTGCTTATTTTTTTGTCTCGTTAACCCATGTAATAATGTCCTGGATGACGTATTCGGGAACGTTAGCAGGGATTTCATATTCACTAGGGAGGCTTAATTCCCTGTCACCCTCCGTGAAGAAATGATTCAATTTCGGATATTTTTTGAACTGAACATTCCCGCGGTTTGAAAGTCCTTTCTGCCATTTTGTATATTCATCTTTTACTGTTACTTGATAATCACGTGCTCCTTGCAGAATGAGTAAAGGCTCTTTTCGTGATTTTGCCTCTTCAACTGGACGCCACCTAGAAACATCATACATAAAATGAGGTGACCCAAAATTGTAGCCAGCTGGAGGATGATTGGGATTGAAAGTAGGATCCTGAATAAAAGCGACCTGTCTTTTTAGTTCATCGATTTCTTCCTTTGGTTTCCCAAGGTATTGATACTGATCAATGGAAATTTCAGTCAAAGAGCGTGCAGGTGGTGCGAGTAAGATGCTTCCTCGGACAAGTGAGGAAGGTGCTTTGCTTAGTATACGTGGCATTGTGCCAGCTCCTAGGCTATGTCCAAGAATGAAAATATTATTTGGATCAATGCCTTCCTGCTGCGCTGCTGATTTTGCTGCAAATATAGCATCATCTGTAGTATCACGGTCTAACGTAACAGGTTCTGTACTCATCTTTAATGCATGTTCTAAGGTGCGTTTTTCATAGCGCAACACTGCAATTCCGTTGGATGAAAGGCCCACTGCAATGTCTCGTAAGATTTTTGTTCCCATATATGTGCTATCGCGATCATGGATGCCAGCACCATGAACAAGAACAACTACGGGCAGTTTTTCACCACGCTTATGTTTCGGAACTGTTAATGTCGCTGGTAACGGATAGGTAGAATTTCCAATGACGATTTCACGTTCTTGATAGGAGTCAGGTTGATCATAGCTAGGATGCGGGATGGTATAAGATTCCTCGGGTGGCCTTTCTCCAATTTCATCTACTTTCCCGCCAGGTGTGAATTTAAGGAGTAGCGGTATGGTAGTTCCTTCGGTATCTGCTGGAATTTCCACCGTCTGATGGACCAAGTTTCGTTCTTTTATCACGGGGGTTCCCATACTTTTTATCCCGCTCCAGCCACTTTGTGTCCACCAGTTTTGTAATGTGGTTGCTGTAAACTTGGATTGAAAAGCAGCAGACGTCAACTGTAGTGCCTCTGCATACTTACCTTTCTGGAGATATTCAAAAAATAATGATGTACGCTCCGTTAAAGAGACTAGTTTCTTTTCAGCAGATTGTTCCTCATGTGTATCTGCGTGAATAGTTGTTGTAAGCGGGAAAGATGAAACGCCTAAAGAAAAGAGTAGGGTAAAGGTAAGGACTGATTTTTGTATTTTCTTTTTTTTATTCATGTTTCAACCTCCAATATGTGATGGTACAAAACAGGTATGGTAATTAGAATTCTGGTGCGAAAACTTCAAAATATTTGCAAGCAATCTCCAAAACTTGGACATACTAATATTATTATTCTAAAAAAATGTAGATTTCTTCTCTTGTTACATGCATATTAATCCCAGAAATAATCTTTCTTCCTTCACTTTATATTTTGATTATACGAAGCAAAGCTCTCGTTTTTCTTACTTGATACTTACAAATTCCTTAAGTAGAGGATATTTTAAAATTTTGGCTGTATGAATATGTAGCGGTACTCCTATGTTAAGAGATAGCTTAAGGACCGAGGATTATATTGTTTTTATAAAGAGTTGATGTTATGTTTGTTTTGTAACATATGGTGTTTTATGCATGTAGGAGGATTTATTGAAGAAATTATTAATATTGTTTTTATTAGCTACATTTTGTCTACAGATTACAGGATGTTCTAATAATATGGGTACACTAAGGGAGAAGTCTAAAACTTTAACAACTGTGAAGTCTAAACGCATCAATAAAGGGTGGTACAAACATATGTAATAGTTTGTATCACCCTTTGTTGATGTTAGAAGTCATAAGGAAAAGGTTGATAGTTAGATATTTTTCATAAAGAAAAGACACCCATATAAGAGTGTCCTTTCTAATAGTTTTTTAGCAGAAGCAACTGCATCCGATAATGATTAATAGTATAAAGAGTACAACAAGCAAAGCAAATCCTCCAGCAAAACCACAGCCTTCTCCGCAACTACCACCATAGCCCATAATAGTTCCTCCTTTAGGTAAGAGGATTAAAACTAAGGTTCATTCATGTATTTTAACGGGTTCACTTTACTTTATGTTTTTAAGAATGAATGGAGCAGGTCCTTTTAAAAATAACGAAAAGACCCCCTAAAGTGCCTTCCTTCAACTTGAACCATCTTAATTTTAATAATATATTGGACTCCTATCCGACGAATACTATTTTACTATGCTAATTTTTTTTGTTCATTGAGGGGTAGCACCACATCGCTATCAAGCTAACAAAATACACCTACCCCCAGAACGAAACTTTGTGCTAATTTGTAATAAAAAGCTCATTTTCTCGTTATGGGGTGAATTTGTTTTCTTAAGTTGGTGGGCATACGGCAGAACCCCAAATAAATTTAATAGCGTATAATTTTCATGTTTTTTCGGCGAAACATATAATGTATTATTCGGTTCGTTGTAATATATTCTTTACTTTTTGTAAAAAAGATATTACTATTACGTTAATATAACTGTATAATAGAAGAGAGGAATGACATGCTTGAAAATAATATAGTAGTAGGAAGAGCTGAAAAAAGATGGACTCAACAACAATTAGCAGATGCAGTTGGTGTCAGTCGACAAACTATAGTAGCTTTAGAAAAAAATAAATATAACCCTTCTTTGATTTTAGCTTTCAAAATTTCTAATTCACTTGAGAAAGAGATAACCGATGTATTTAAATATAAGGAGGATGAATAATGGTTAATATTGCTACGATTGTAATTTGTGTGTTAGTAGTATTGGTGTTTATTGCAGAAATTTACAAAATTACATTTGAACGTCGGATGGAGTCACAAGATGAGAGAGGGCAAATGTTCATCTTTAAAATTAAGTCATTATCTTATACTGTTCTAACCGTTGGTATATTAATTGGAGTAGCATTAGTAGCAATATTTAAGTTAATAGATAAGGAATATTTTATTTATTATGTAATGCTTGTGTTTTTTATTCAAAGTATAGTATCATCCATTTATTTGGCTATTGTTCGGAAAGTATAAAACGGTTCACTAGATAGCGATGTGGTGCTACCTCTCATATATCATTACCCAATATTTTTCTTCTAGCTCACCTTCTTCAATAACTTTTTTCCAGCCCATATTCTCATAAAACTTTAATGCTTTTTGATTTTTAGAAACACACTTTAATCTTAATGGTGTATTCATCTTTTCTATGGAAGCATGAAGTAACTGTCTTCCAGCCCCCTTACCAAAGAACTCAGGATGTACAAATAAATTGTGTATAAAGTTTTCAGGTAAATATAAAGAAGCAAATCCGAGGATATGATTATCTTCCTCTGCTAGTAGTATATGTTCTCCTTCAGTATGTTTATCAAAATCTTCTATAGTCATTTCATTTCTATCTAGCCAATGAAAACTTTCACGCCGTGATTCTAAATATATCCTTCTTAAATTAGGGTAGTCTAATGCAGTTGCTACTCTAATATTCATTTTCTCACTCTCTCTTCCTTTTTTTAATTGAATAAATCTAACCGTTTCTAGAGTAAACGGTTAAATTTACGAGAGAAATTTATTCACTCGTATCTCTTTAAAACAATGGCTGCATTATGACCTCCGAAACCAAATGAGTTAGATAGACCTATATTTATTTTCACTTGGCGAGCAACAGATGGTACATAATCCAGATCACATAATGGATCAAGATTTTCTAAGTTAATTGTTGGAGGAACTGTCCCTTCCTTTAAGCTCATTGCTAGAGCAATTGCTTCAACTCCACCAGCTGCCCCTAACATATGACCAAGCATAGATTTATTAGCTGTTACCGGAATCTGATAAGCTTGTTTTCCAAACAGTTGCTTAATAGCCATCGTTTCAGAGATGTCCCCCACTTTTGTACTTGTTGCATGGGCACTAATAACATCAACTTCTTCAGGCGATATATTGGCATTTTTTAAAGCTGATCTCATTGCAAGATAAGCACCTTTACCTTCCGGATGTGTAGCTACGATATGGTATGCGTCTGAACTTGCACCATATCCAATGACTTCTGCATAAATCTTTGCCTCTCTATGTAAAGCATGAGATAAAGATTCTAAGATTAGAATTCCAGCTCCTTCTGACATGACAAATCCATCTCGATTTTCATCAAATGGACGACTAGCTTTAGTGGGATTATCGTTTCTTGTTGATAATGCTGTAGCGTTACCAAAACTGGCTATTGATAAGTCTGTTATAGCTGACTCTGTTCCACCCGCAAATATAACGTCAGCTTCCCCAGAACGAATTAGTCTAAAGGCTTCCCCGATAGATGTATTTCCAATTGCACAGGCAGAAACAGGTGACATAGAAGGTCCCATCGCATTCCACTTGATACTAATTTGTGCTGCAGCAGCATTAGACATTATGGCAGGTACTAGAGTTGGGCTGACTCTTCTTGGTCCCTTCTGCCTAAGTGCATCAACATTTTCAATCAAGGTTTCAATCCCTCCAATACCTGAACCCACGTATACGCCTAACCTTTCTACATCTATACGATCGAGGTCTAACTTAGAATCTGACCAAGCTTGTTCAGCTGCAGCCAAAGCAAATTGAGAAAAACGATCTAAACGTCTTGCCTCTTTCTTTCCTAAAACTTCATCTGCATCAAAATCTTGGACGATACCCGCAATTTTTGTTTTATGATTGGTAACATCGAAAGTATCGATATTGACTATACCAGATTCCCCTTTAATTAGATTGTTCCAAAATGTTTTGATGTCGTTTCCTATAGGAGAAACTACGCCCATACCAGTAATCACAACTCTTTCCACTTTGCATTCCCTCCAATCAATAATATACTTGTATTTTACAGTCAATTTATCCTATTACAAGGGGGGGATTTATCCTAGTATAACTACTACTAGGATAAATTGATAAGATAAGGAGTTTTAAAAATGAATAATAAAACAAGGCTTAAAGCTCTGTCGGCATTCTTAAAAGCTAAGCGTGCCCAAATTAGTCCAGAGTCTATTGGTTTGTCTGCCGGAAACCGGAGAAGAACACCTGGGTTACGAAGAGAAGAGGTTGCGCAGTTAGCAGGTGTAAGCACCACTTGGTATACATGGCTAGAGCAAGGAAGAGATATAAAGGTTTCTACAATCGTACTTGATTGTATTTCTAAAGCTTTGCAATTAAATAATGATGAAACAGACTACTTATATGACCTGGCATTCGAAACAAATTCAGAAAGTACAAGTCCAAAAAAGGATCAATCAAAGCTTAGCCCTTCTTTAATACGAATACTAGATGAATTAACATATTGTCCAACTATCATTACGGATCGACATTGCCATATTATGGGCTGGAATCCTGCAGCTGCTCATGTTTTTTTAGATTTTGAACAAATACCAAATGATCAAAGAAATTTGATTCGTTTAGTATTCACTAGAAAAGAGTTAAAAGCATTGGCCGTCAATTGGGAACATTTCGTGAAAGGTTTTCTTGCTATTTTCCGTACCTATTATGGACGCTATTTAGACGATGAATGGTACAGCCAGTTTATTGAAGAAATGAGTCGTTCCTATCCAGAATTCCAGAATTTATGGCAAGAAAGTCAAGTGAGTAAGGCTCCAGACATGATAATTGAATTCAGACATGCTAAAGCAGGCAAAATGCTGTTTAATTTAACTTCTTTTCAAGTTCAAGGTGATATGGATTTACGGTGTAGTATCTATACGCCAGTAGGGGAAACGGATACAGAAAATAAATTAAAGCGATTAATGAAGAGGGTATCCGTTGAAAATTAATAAAGTAAGTTCATTACATTAGCAAAATGATAATGATTACTGAACAAAGTCATTATTCCTTATGGGAAAAAGAGTTAACTTTACTTTTTCCTTTTTGTTCAATGGGTGGATGGCGTTAGTTGAAGGATCATAGAAATGAACAGACTTTTTTATAAAAGAATGAATCAATTAAATAAAGTAAGAGCGTGTTTCGAACAATTTCAGAACACATAGGTCATTTATCTCTTTGTTCTGTACCCATTAAAGATTTCCACAGTACTAGGTCAATCTATCTTGTTTCTCGTACAGAAAAGATAGGACGAGCTCTTTTTTAAACATTTATGACTTAGCCCCCATATCTATCACCCTAACAAAAAAGGTTACCCAAAAACTATCAAAATGAACTTCGGTGCTGTAAAAAACACAAAATTATCGTTTAGGGGCTTCTTTAAAGTCTTAGCTTGATAGCGATGGGGTACCGCCACATTGCTATCAAGCTAAGGCTAAGAAAGGTCAGTTTCAGAAGGGATTTTTTCTTATTCTAAAAACCAGTGCAAATCATTGGGGATTCTGCATATCAAATAAATCCTAACGGGTTTCATTTTTAAAATTAAGCGGCTTAATTATCAGACATGGTCCAATTGTAAACGACACCTAATATATTAAAGACTGTTTTCTCCCTGTATCGATGGGGATTTTCGTCCGTTTCGCTGTAAGAGTTTCAGCAGGCGAAGAAGAATATTTGAAAATCTAATATTTTTTAGAATCGTAACCTTTATAGGTGGAGTTGTATTAGTAAATTCATGATAGCTATAATAAAAATTTTTAAACAATACCAATTAATTTTGTATTTTAAAATTAATACTTGCAAATCCAATACACCTCGTATACAATCTGTATACACATTGTATGCAGATTGTATACGAAATGTAACGAGAGGTGAAAATGATGGCAGAAACATATCGTAAAGCTAAGGTATTAAAATTTCTAGACAAATTACGTGAAATGAAAGAGATGAATATAAAATATTCACAAATGTATTTGATAAACTTAAAAGAATTAATTCCTCATATGGAGAATGATATATTTTTTCTGGAAAATGTAGAAGAAATAGAAGATATTTTAGAAAATCTACAGTTTAAGAAAGAGGAAGAAAATATTGTTTTATCAAGAGAGCAACTCATGTTTTTTAAGGAAGCAACTAATGCTATAACAACAATCAAAGATATCAATATTATTTTAGAAGAAGCTGGAGAGTTTTTTGACTTAGATATTCCTGAAAGAAAAGTGAAATCTGGAATGGTAAATTACAAAATTCAATCCATTGATCCAATGGATATGACTGGTATTAAAAAGCAATATTATATTATGTTAGGGGAAATTGGTGTATCATACCCTGATGGAACAGGCGATGAAGAATTTATAGCGGCTGCAAATAAAGTATTTCTGGAGTATGTTACACATAATGATATTACAAAAGTAGATGATGGTTTTATTGTTTCGCTACCGGTATTTGCTTCTCATCAAGTGATAAAAGATTTAACGAATGCAGATTTAACAGTTCTTGCAATGATTCCTATAAAAGAAAAAGAATAAGAAGTCATAGAAAATAAGTAAATGGCTGAATTGAAAAAGCAAGTATTAGAGATTTTAGAGGAAATATGTGAAACCGATATAATAAAAGAAAGTCCATAAAAAGCTTTGAATTTCTTTAGCAAATAGTTATAATTCATCAAATACAGAAATAGACATACAAAAATACCATCCTTTCCTATGATTCTACAGAAAGAATAGCGTATTTTTTATTTTAGGGGGATTTTTGAAGAAGGAATTAATACAATATGTAAAAATACTCTGCTATCTAGTGAACCGTTTTATACTTTCCGAATAATAGTCAAATAAATAGATGATACTATACTTATATAATCATTATCAGGAGAATCTGCAGATTTGCAGATTCTTTTTTATTTTATCGAAAGTAAACTTTTAGCCAGCAGTTTATTTTCCTACTATTGATTTTTATACGTATTTGGTGAAAAATCAAGGAGCTGCAAAAAAATACTATACCGAAAGTTCGGTATAGTAATGTGCATATCAAAGATCCCACTTTGGTATATCTCCGAAAGAGTCATAAAAATCTATGTTTTTTAATTCAGTTGCAAACTACAAAACTTTTTTTGAAAGAAATGTACATACAAATTATATTTTATTCCATAACTCTCTAACTTTTGTTCATGGTAGTCTGATATTGAAAAAATATAATATTTGGTACGACATCACTTTGTTTTTTTATAAAGTTTTGTAATTAAACTATAATATTGTATTTTTTTTGTATTATTGAAATTAGTAATAATAAAATGTATTATTGAAAAGCACAATTTATAATTCAAGTAATCAGGACTATGCGCCCATTATAATTTGAACATTCAGAAATTATAATATTGTCTAAAAATGAGGTGAGATTCATAGAAACAGTACATATTAAATGGTATGGAATGTATAGTATAAATGATTTTTATAATAGGGAAGAAGCTTCTAAGAAGGGGATATTTGCAATCTCTAGAGTATGTGCTAAGAGTGTAACATTGCTATATATAGGACAAACCAAAAGAAGCTTTATACAAAAGATAAGGGAACTTAATAAGGAGTGGCCTTTCGATGAGAGCGAATTAAAGATTACATTAGGAATAATAGAATTTCCTAGTGGTGAAATTTACTCTGAAAAGAAGGTAAAAGAGATAAAATCCCTTTTGATTTTACGACATACCCCATTAGAAAACGAAACATCTTTATTATACTATAGAGGGAAATTTAATTTAAAAATTATAAATAAGGGAAGAAGAGGTTTAATTGTTAAAAAGCTTTCTACAGGAGATCTAATATGGACATAATTGGAATCACCTTTGAATAAAATTGAAAGTTTCTTAAGTGCAGAAGCTTATCTATTTTTAATGTATTAAACTATTTTGAATAACATATGTCAGATACTTGAAAAAACACAAATTTTATTATGATATGAAATCCTGTATGGAAAGTGTAGTTTATTTCTATTGTTTAATAAAAATATTAAGAATTTTAGGGATAATACATAAAGAGTAGAGGAGAAAGTAAACACGGAGGTTTGAAGAATGGGACAAGTAAGCAGATTTCAAGAAAAACAACAGAATCGTCGTCAAAAGGCAATTTTTAATATTGCATTTACTTTGGTATTAGTGACAGTTGGTATAGTGACATACCAATTGTTTACCCCTTCTAATACATCAACGAAAGCAATTGCTCAAGAAAAGAAAGTAACAAAGATAGAAGAGAAGAAAACTGAAGATAAAGAAACAGCAAAGATAGAAGAGAAGAAAACTGAAGATAAAGAAACAGCAAAGATAGAAGAGAAGAAAATTGAAGATAAAGAAGCAGCACAGCTAGAAGAGAAATCAAAAGCAGAAAAATCGGTAAAAACGAACGGAAATGAAAATAATGAGGAAGAAAAAACGGCATCTCAAGAAAAGGGTTCTCAAACTAATCCTTCTTGGAAGCCAATTGGTACCGAGCAAGGAGCAAAACCTGAAATGAAATTTAAAGAAGGAACAGTAGATTGGAGTGAGATGAAAAAAGCAATTTCTTATGCTGTTGATGTTCCAGAGAGCCAATTGATTTTCGATTTTATTGGGAATAATGGTAATAATAAAGCCTACGGTAATGTACGAGATAAGCAAAATAATAAAAAATATAAGGTTAATATTGATTGGGTAGAAAATCAGGGGTGGAAACCAGTATCTGTACAAGTGGTAAGATAAATAATAGAAATGTAATGATGTAAATCAGCTGTCCATATGGACAGCTGATTATTTTTTTTGCTTAGCGTATTTTTTTGAAAATGCTGGTGGTACCTCGTTGAGAAACATGAATTAAATCTATATTTTGTTTTATTTACCTCACTACTTTATCCATAACTTCTTTATATTTATAATAGTAATTAGTTTCAAATAAATAGTTGTAGGGAAGAAAATGTTCCTTGTAAGTAGTAAGCATCCTTTGCAATTTTACTTTATAATTATTTATAAAAAAGAAAAGACACCCTAAGGTGCCTTCCTTCGACTTGAACCATCTTAATTTTAATAATATATTGGACTCCCATCCAAATATTATTTTACCATGTTAAATTGTTTTATTCATTGAGAAATATAGTTTCATTTTATATTTAAAAGAATTCTATAGGCTAGAACCACCTATTAATTAGGGGGAACTGACATGTTAAGCTAATATTATAGTACTTCTAGAACGGAAATTTTTTTAAATATGTATACGAGCCACATACCAAAAAAAAGACACTCTCAAGAGTGCCTCTCCTTAGCAGCCGAATCCGCCGCCCCAACAGCTAGCGCCAACGATGATTAATAAGATGAAGAGCACAACAAGTAAGGCAAATCCGCCGCCGAAACCACAGCCTCCACCACAACTACCGCCATAGCCCATATTAACTCCTCCTTCCATAAAGACCATTTATTAATGGATTTAATTTAATTTATGTTTTTAAGGATGAATGGAGCAGGTCCTTAAAAAAATAAAAGGATTTTAGAAGTTAAAAAGAGTTGACGACCTTATTTTTGTCACCGGTATCCCGCCTTCTACATATTGTATTTTATTCTGTGTATTGGGGGAAGGAGGATCTTATGGCTAATTCTGAGATGATTTTACGTTTACTTACGGATTTAAAGATTGAACAACAATTGCTGAAAGAACAGTTAGAGAAAATGCAAACAGCTGTGACTATTCTTGAAGAAAAATCAGTGACGCTTAAAGAAAAACCAGCGACGCTTAAAGAAAAAACAATGACTCCTGAAGAAAAACCATCTGTTACAAAGCAAAGAGCTTTTTCTGGACGCCCAACATCTTTTCGTGATTGGAGAGCATCTAGTCAAAAAAATTAGGGAATGTTATGTGAAATGATAAATGAAAAAGTACAGTCTGCTGTAGAAAAGACTGTACTTTTTTATGTTAGTAGAGAATGTTAAGGGAGACGTATTTATTTTGCCTATTCCAATTCCACTTTTAATTGGAGCTCTTTATCTAACTTATCATTATTAAATTTTAAAGTTAATCCTCGCGTGTTTTTCGGTACATCGAATACAATGTTTCCGTCCGAATGTTCATCAGGGTTAACAATACCAAATTTAAATGTAGACGTATTTGCAGCTTTAAGTACGGATTGATATTCATTAGAAATGTGATATTCTCTTCCAAATCCATCAATTAATTTAAAGTTGTTAATATCTAGTGTAATGGGTTCTTCTTTACGATTATAAACTGCGATGTCTAATACTTTAAAGACACCTTGTGCTTTAACTTCTCCAGTCCCTATAACATCTAATGACTCGGCAGATCCCATTGACATGTATACATCAGAGGAATCTACATTGGTAGGAAGTTCTTTTTGCGAATCCTTGCTACTAAGTTTGTCATTCTCTGTTTTTTTAGAAGTCGCCTGCTCATTTTTTGCAGGCGCATCATGTGAACTGCAAGCTGATACTCCAAACAAGAATGTGCTACATAATAATGGGGCTAATAACTTTTTGTTCATCGTTTCTTCCTTCCAAAATAGAAGCACTTTAATGAGTGCTATATATTTGTCTTTATATGTATTACATTTTATATCTTATTATATTAATTTTGGAAGGAAAAGGGAAAATATTGTGCATTTCTCTGATTCGAGTTATTTATCCCGCTATTTGCCGGGCAGTAAGACCCCCACTTAAAAATTCAGCGAAAGCAAAGAAGTTAGGTGGGGGCTGATTAAAGTTTCACTTTATCCGTCTAAAAGTTGAAATTAAAATGAGCCCCATAAATGATAAACCATTCCACTAACAAAAAACACTAATCCTAAAAATAAAACAATTAAAGCAAGTATTCCATTTTTATTATGTTCCATAAAATTAGCTCCTTTTTCATTTACTTACATACAAAAAGCCTCTAGTCGTAATTATGGCTAAAGGCTGTGGTCATTATACTTTTGTGGTCAATATTACTTTATTTAGCTGTATCTGAGTAGTATTCCTCAGCACGAAACTCTTTAATAAGTGATATTTCATTTGTATCTGGATTAAACTTAAATATTTTAATTTGATTTGATTCGTCTTTGTATGCAAATGTATTCTCACCAACTTGGGTCATATTGCTGGTGTTTAAGATAGGATTGCTACCGTGATCAGTAATTTCTACAGTTTTCTCCCGGTCCCAAAACGCAATGACAATAATCAAAATGATAAGACATACCCGTATAAAACGTAATTCTCTTGCAACAGGATGTTCCATCTGTTAGTCTCCTTTACTGTTTGATAGAGTCTGTTTATAAAAGAGATAATTCCAATTTCCAATGAATATAAATAAAAAAGACACCGTAAAGTGTCTTTTTTATTTTAGTTATGCGCATTACTTAATAAGACGCTAGTTCCTCAGTCTGGCTATGAGTAACTATGTAGGGTAATTCCATTATAACATTTTAACCATTAATGGGTCTATATGGAATTTTGTTGATTTTCTTTTTGATTATTCAGAATTACTTACCAAGTATTTGGATGAGGAAAGCAGTGAGACAGAAGCGACTAAACTTGTTTTAGAAGAGTGTCTTTTTTGTATCATTGTGAGTAGAGTGTAGAGTTATATTTCCCTTTACACAAACATAACGGTATAATATAGTTAAGTTAAGTAAACTTAACTATTAAGCAAAACGAAATAAAAGCATGGAGGATGCTATGACTAGAACGTATAAAGAAGTAATTAATGAAATGAATCGAGCCTATACGGAACTCTATATTTTACTATTTCAAGATTTAAAGGATGAGTTCGGTCTTACTGGGCAGCAAGAGAGCATGTTATTTCATATTCATTTAAATGAAAACACGACAGCAAATAACATTGCGAGTACGTTTAATATAACGAAAAGTGCCGTTAGCCAAGTTTTATCGAAATTGGAGAAACAGAAGATGATTTCAAAACAAGTAAACCCTAATAATAAACGGGAGTATTTTCTTACACTTGGTCCAAACGGTAGTAAGTATATAGAACGGTTGTCTGAGTTAGATGATGTATTAATTGAGAAATATTTCTCTAAAATCGATATAAACGCCCTAGAGCAAATGACAGATACGTTAACGAAAATAAATAAAGTGATATTGGAAGAAAAGCAGAAGGATCTTGATTGTAATGAGTAAGAACTTAGATGAAGCATTAGTAGAAAGGAGGAGAAGCGTGTGATGAGTTACATACCAAATATGATTACGATAGCAAATTTTGTGTGTGGGCTTTTGGCTATTCACGCTGTTTTCGTTCACGATATGCATGGTGCAGTTATGTTCATTATTACAGGTATGGTATTTGATCTGTTTGATGGTATGGTCGCTCGGAAACTAGATGCTGCTTCGGAAATAGGCGGAGAGTTAGACTCATTTGCGGATTTAGTGACCTTCGGTGTGGCACCATCTATTCTTGCCTATAGTGTCGCTTTAAAAGATTTGCAGTTTATCGGGATGATATGTGCGCTCGCTTATAGTATTTGCGGAATGCTGCGGCTTGCTAGATTTAACACGCAACAAAGCAAACTCCCAACATTCATCGGAATGCCCATTCCATTTGCGGCAATGTGTCTCCTCATTTTATGCCTCCTAAATAACCCAGTTTCCGTGGCATTTGGCACATGCGTACTCGCTTATTTAATGGTGAGCAAAATCAAATTCCCTCATTTTAAAAAAGATATATCGGAAAGCTTGAAGTCCGAAAGATGGGATTAATAGGAAAGATAAGGAGCATAATATGATTCGTATGGCATTAAGATCATTCAACATACAAATATATTGTTTATTAGGCGTGATGTTATTGGGATGGTTGCTGACACCTTTTCCAGCCCAGTTTGTAGGGATAAGCATCGGCCTTTTAGTGAGTATGTACTGCGCCTGGATTTTAGGAAGGCGTATCGAAAAGTTCGGAAATAGCATCGTAAAAAAAGAAAAAGCACCAATGCTCGGCATGATGAATCGGTTTGCAGCCGCCATACTCGGTGCGATTATTATGTATGAAATTGAACACAGTGAGTACATGTGGACATTTGCAGCTGGAATTATGGGTGGGTATTTCCTGATTATTATTAATTTGGGCTATTACAGTATGAGGGATGAGAAGAAATAAAGTGCTGTGTAAATAACTAATTTGGATGATTTGAATGTAAAAGCCTCAAAACTTTCTTTTCTAGAGAGCTTTTTATTACAAAGAAAAGACACCCATATAAGAGTGTCTTTTCCAATAGTTTTTTAGCAGAAGCAAGAAGCTCCAACAATGATTAATAAAATAAACAATACAACTAGTAAAGCAAAGCCGCCGCCACAACCACTACTACAACTACCACCAAATCCCATAATAGTTCCTCCTTTAATAAGAGGGGAAAACAAGGGGTCACTCATGTATTTTAATGGATTCAACTTACTTTATGTTTTTTACACAATAATTGAGCAGGTCCATTTGCAAATAAAGAAAAGACACCCTAAGGTGCCTTCCTCCGACTTGAACCATCTTAATTTTAATAATATTGGACTCCTGTCCGAATATTATTTTACCATGTTAAGTTGTTTTGTAAAATGTTCCATATCGATAATTGCAATAAACGTTTTAGTTTTGGAGTTATGTATCTGTCTAAACGTTGAAATTAATAAAAGTCCGATTGGTGAGGGCTGATTAAAGTTTCACTTTATCGAATTTGGAACTGAAAATGTACTAGCTTGATAATGAAGCCTGGCTATTAGAATTGAAAAATTTTAGTTTTATTATAATTAATAGAAATGAGAGTAGTGTGAATATAAAGCCGCTCCAAATAAGCTGGTGAATACCTAAGTTTGAAATGAACCAGCCTCCAATAGTGGTTCCTAAAGTAATTCCGAGATTTGAGAACGAAACGAATAGACTGTTACCAAATTCAGGTGCTTCTTTAGCTTCACTTATTAACCATGTTTGACCAACAATTAATCCACCAGCATGTACGATTCCCCAAATGAATACTATAAAAATCATTGGAACAAGGTAGGAACCTAAATAATAAACCAATATGTAAACAATAGAATATAGAATAGGGAATGATATTACAGTGTTTATTATGCTTTTTTGCAGGAGACCACCAAATAAATGATTACCTAAAATCATAACTATACCAAATATGAATAGCATGATACTGATGAGAGATCCATTCATGGAAGTTACTTTTGCAAGGTACTCGGCGAAGTAGCTGTATACGGAAAACATGGCTGCAAAAAGGAATGTGACGGTTAAAATATTTAACCATAATCCTGGTTTGCCGAGTATACGAATTTGTTTGCCGAAAGACATTTTTTCTTTAACAGGCATAGAAGGAAGTAGGAGTAGTATTCCAATGAATGCAAGAGTGTTAACGAATGCTCCGAATAAGAAAGCCATTTCGAGTGAAAATTGGTCTGCAAGGTAAGAGGTTAGTGGTATACCTAAAGCGAAACCAACAGTAATTCCCATGAAAACTTTTGTAACTGCTTGACCGCTCTTTTCTGGAGGGACAAGTTTAGCAGCTGTTACAAGAGCGATTGAAAAGAAGAGTGGATGAAGCGCTGCCGGTAAAATACGAAAAACAAGCATGACTTCAAATTGTGTTGTATAAGCGTAGATTAAATTTGAAATAACAAATGTGAAAATTGCTGTTAATAAAATTATTTTGCGATTAATACTAGAGACGAGCAGAATTAAAAACGGACCAGAAATAGCAACAACTAGTGCAAATATACTTACTAAAAATCCAGCTTGTGTAGTTGAAATTCCGAACTTTTCAGTGATTTGTGGTAATACGCCGACAATACCCATCTCGGTAGTAATAATTCCGAACACACCTATTGCGAGTGTCAGAATAAGTAAAGGATTTACTTTTTTCATTTATAAAACTCTCCATTCGTATCAGTATTTTGAAAGTAAATTCATTAACAAAGAAGCATTATTATAAGCATGATTGGATGCCAATATTATCAGGAGTATGTAATCTGAAATACAATAACAGATATCTAAATAACTAGATATGATATATTAAAAAAAATTCTCCTTTCGATGTTTCTTGCTTTTACAGGCAGTGCAATTTATAAGAAGTCATTGGATACCTGTAAAAAAGCAGAATGTGTGAAAGCTAATAATCAATTAGTATGCTGATTGATTATTAGCTTTCATTTTATAATTCGTTTTGGACGTATTCAGAAAACTCTCGTATTGTTTTTTCATTTCGACGATAGTAGGTCCATTTTCCAATTCGGTCAGACTCTAGTAAGCCTGCTTTTTTCATAGTTAATAAATAACTAGAAATAACCGATTGAGCTAAGCCAGTTTTAAGCTGGATATCTCCTACACATACTCCAACTTGAAAGTTAAGGTCTTGTTCTAGGTAAGGTTTTTCGTCGAAATGGTTTTCTGGATTTTTTAACCATGATAAAATTTGACATCTTGTTTCATTTGACAATGCTTTATAAATTAATAAAGGTTCCATAATGATATTATATCTACTTTTATAGATTTGTAAATGGGTTTTAGTGATTTTAAGGGAAGAAGGTATAGTTGATCCCCTTGAATAGGAATAAGATGCTCTTGATTTGTACCCTTTGTAAAGGACATTATAAAAAAAATCGGTAACCTAAAAAAGATGATTTCTGTATGCAAACAGGAGTCATCTTCTGTACATTCTATTGATAGCAAGAGTGATTATAGTACGTCATATATTTCTTAATTTCATGTTTTAACTGAACAAACGATTCACATGATTTTATATATGCTTCATCGGTTAAAGTATTACGAGGATTACGTGCAAAAATGATAATATTGTTAAGTGTAAGCATACTGTTGCCTAGCTATCAATGGTGGATTCCTAAGAAGAGTAATAATAAAACCCAACTGAAGATTTAAGAAAAATTTTATGTTTACCCCACTTTTTATTTTAAAAGTTTCTCCTATCCTATAAACAACAAAGTCATAGATGAAATTGTAAAGTTAGGGGATTCTACATGGATACAGGAGTTTTGATGAGTTATTTGTATACTTATTTTTTTACTATTATGTTTTGTATTGTGTTTCAAATTGGATTTTATTTTAAAGCGAAAAGAACTATATCTATTCTGCATTTTTTGTGGGTATATGTTTTTCTATTCTACCTTTCGCTAGTGTATAGGGTGACGCAGATCGCGACTGTATGGGATATAAGTAGATATGAAACGTGGATTCGTGTAAGTCAAATCAACTTGACTCTATTTGATACGGCAGGTAGTACGACGTATCTTTTGAACATTGTACTGTTTATGCCATTAGGTTTTTTATTACCGACTATTTGGTCGCAGTTTAGAAAAATGAAAAACACCGTATGTGCGGGATTCTTTTTTTCATTGGCAATTGAGTTAAACCAATTATTAAATAATAGAATTACAGATATTGATGATGTATTTACGAATACCCTTGGGGCAATTGTGGGGTATGTAATATATAGAGTTTTATTTAAAATGATATGTAAAAGAGAGGAAAAAAGGCTTGATACGAACTCTTCTTTAGTTATAAAATACGAGGCTGTTTTTTGTTTAGTTTTTTCATTTGTAGGTGCGATGTTCATTTATTATCCTGGAGACATGTAAGCCGGCGATCTATTCTAGTTCTTCTCGCTTATACACGGTAAAATATGAATTGTTCATCCTTTTTTCTAACTTAATAGATACAGTTTATGTATGACATGATAGGCAGGTGTAAATGTGTTAAATGTTCAATTATCTCAATACTTACTAAAAGAGTCTAAACCAGCTCTTCATACAGATGAAAAACGAGTGTATATGTTAAAAGATGAAGGGCAATCACCGTATCCTATTTATTTAAATCACCCTATTATGATAGGAGTGGGAACGAATTTGAATCAGCATACAGGATTTGAAGAAATCATTAAAGGATTTATAGGCGCACATAACAAATTTCCTATGTATATGTTATTTGAAACTTATTTATGTAGAGACTTTATTGAAGGGTTTTTAGAAGAGAATAAACTTCATTTTGAGCTAGTTTTTACTAATAAGAAAAAGGATACGAACTTTTTTAAAGTGTGCATTACCAATAGTGATGATATAACCACACTTATGAAGTATTTCTTCCAATCAGCACAAGATTCTCTCTATACGCTATTAAGCTATTCAGCAGACTGTAAGATTATCAGTAATCGTACTGGTGGGATTGAAATAAAAGCGGACAGTTTCTATCCAAGCTTTTCATTTATGTATGATGCGCAAGAATTATTTATTATTGGTGGAGAAGAAAAATGGTCTGATATCCATTATATAAAAAGATTTTTCCATCTTGAGCAGATTACAGATGAGCTAATTATTGATTTAAGAAAATGAGAGACGAGAGAGAATAAATGAAAAAACCCTCAAGTATAGAACGACATACTTGAGGGTTTTTATGTATGAAGAAGGGCCTTGTATCATATATTTTATTCGTCGTTGCATGTAAGTCATTCGGTTTATAAAAACAATGTGCTAAAGAGAGTAAAGAAGGCTTTTCTATTTTTCCCGAGAATGAAAAGAAATATATAATCTAATTTTCGTGAATGTAATAAGGAGGCAGTAAAATTTGAACAGGAAAATTTGGTTTGTAGTTACTTGTTTTGCATTTTTAGTAGCTAGTTATATTGTTGTCCAATATTTTATTATGGATGGATTTCAAACAGGGCTTGTAAAAGTGAAGCTTATGTTTGGATCTAAATTAAGTGCGTTCTGGTATATGATGCTATTTATACATATTACAACTAGTATAGTAGCATTAGTAATTGGTCCTTTTACATTATCCACTAGATTTAGAGAAAGGAATATCAACCGTCATCGAATAATTGGGAGAATCTATATGGTTGGTATATTATTAGGAGGCGTTTCTGGACTATACCTATCTTTTTATGCTACGGGAGGATTGGTAGCGAAGCTAGGTTTCGGTTTGTTATCTGTATTTTGGCTAACATCAGCATATCAAGCGTTACATGGAGTTAAGAATAAAAAAATTAAAGAGCATCGGAATTGGATGATTAGAAATTATTCTTTAACCTTTGGAGCAGTTACATTAAGAATTTGGCTACCGTTGTTTATCGTTCTATTTGGAATAGAGCGTTTTGAACTTAGTTACGCTATTATTGCTTGGTTAGCGTGGGTACCCAATTTAATTGTTGCAGAATTATTCATAAGAAAAAGACTTAATAAAGGAAAATACAAAGGAAATGAGGATTTACATTTTTAATGTAAATTTGCTGTAATATTGAGGGCAGAATTCTTCAGTAATTGAATTTTTAAATAGCTGGATTTCGTTTGTAGATTCAAAAATCCGCTAATTTTATTGAATAAATAGAAAATACTTTCTTTTTTCGTTTATTTAATTTAATATCAATAAGGGCACCAAAAAAATAGATAGAGGTGCTAAAATGTACGGTATTATTAATTATGAAGTGTTTTTACTAACAGGAATTTTATTGAATTTAATTCCTGGTGCAGACACCATGTACATTGTGGGGAGAAGTATTTCACAAGGTAGAAAAGCAGGTGTGTATTCTGTGTTTGGTATTATTACTGGTTCTTTAGTTCATACGTTGTTGGTTGCTTTTGGTTTATCTATTATACTTACAAAATCCATTGTGCTATTTAACACTATTAAGGTTATAGGTGTTATCTATCTTGTATATTTAGGGATTAAAATGATACTTGATAAGACGAATGTAGCTTTCCAGGCCTCGTCCAATAAATTGAACATTAGAAAAATATATATACAAGGGCTTTTAACAAGTCTTACGAATCCAAAAGTCTCTTTATTCTTTATTGCGTTTCTTCCGCAATTTATAGATACAAAGGCTTCAGGTCCTATGCCTTTTATCATTTTAGGACTTACTTTTACAGTAACTGGACTATTATGGTGTTTATTTGTTGCTTATTTCTCTTCATATGTTACAAAAAAATTAAGAGGAAACCAAAAGGTAGGAATGATTCTAAATAAGATAACAGGACTGATTTTTATTGGTATGGGGTTAAAGTTGCTTCAAACAAAAGCTCCTCAATAAACCTGAATAACATAAAAATGCCCCCTTTCAAGAGATGTAATCTTAGGTTTAGGCTAATTTCTACATACTAAAAAGTCCCTTTAACTTTGAAGGGACTTTTTGCTTGTTATTTTGAGTTATTTAAAAATTTATTGCAAGAAACAACCTATACTTTAATTGACGTTGTGCGAGTTTAGCTTGATAGCAATGGGGTAAGCACAGCGGATATTTCAAGGTGAGGAATGATGCAGAGTTTTAAATATTTAAACGTGATGGCATATGGAAAGTAGGAGAAGTTGCCTTTCAATAAATATACGTATACAAATAGGATGGCCAATTGAAGCCATCCTATTTGTATTACCAACTAGCAGTTTCCGTACTTTCCTTCAACCACTTCACCCAATCCAAATCTTTTACCTTAAGCAAACTGAGCGAAACACCTTTCATATCTAAAGAAGTTAGCAATGTACCAACTTTTACGAATGTAATCTGTAATCCTTCCAGCTCACATAAACGGCGAATGTCATTTGCGAAAATGTATTGCTCCATTAATGGAGTTGCGCCGAGTCCGTTAATAAGGATGGCAAAGTTGTCTCCTTTTCTCCAGCGATAAATGCTTTTAAGTTTGTTCATTAGTTCGATCGCTAATATTTCAGAAGAGGATAGTGCTTCTTTACGGTAACCTTTTTCGCCGTGGATACCAACGCCATAAAAGACTTCATCTTCGTTTAATGTGAATGAAGCTTTTCCTTTCACTGGATTGTTTGCAGGTGAAAGAGCAACTCCTAATGTGTGTAAGTTTTCTGTAACAGAACGGCCAATTGTCGTTAGTTCTTCTAAAGAATGACCTTCAAGAGCAGCCGCACCAAGTATTTTTTGAATGAAAACAGTACCAGCAACGCCGCGTCTTCTTTTATTAAAAGAAGCATCATCTTCAATTGAAACGTCGTCATTTACGATGATATGGTCAATTTTTCTTCCTTCTTCTTTAGCGATCTGCTCAGCCGCTAGAAAGTTCTCAACGTCATCTTTAAAGTTTTTAATGATGAATAAAATACTTTTATCTTTTGGCATGAGGCGAGTAGCCGCTACAATTTGTTCCACTGTAGGCGGAGTGAAAATGCTGCCGTTTACTGCCGCTGTAAGCATACCTTTTCCTACATAGCCAATATCAGCGGGTTCATGTCCGCTACCACCGCCGCTTATAATCGCGACGTTTTGCTTTAGTTTTTCGATATCCTTTACATAAATGATGTTATTTGTTTCGTCGTAATTTACTTTGTCGTTATGTTCAAAATAAAAGCCATGCAGCATATCTTGAACGATATGTTGTACATCATTCATAATCTTTTTCATTGCTTTTGCCACCCTTTAATTACTTTGCTGATTGCTCAAGTAATAGTAGTAATTGATTGTTTATCATATTTTTCATAAGAGAAGACATAATGGAAGGATCTACTTCGCACTTGCTTTCAATCCAATCTTTTATTGTTCCAACGAAGCCGTGACTATAAAAGGAGGCAATCGTATTTTTTGTCTCATCAGAAAGGCTGAATCCACAGCTTACAGATAGTTCATCAATAATCTTCATATATAAGTTTTTCGTATGCTCAAATAAATAGTGATTAAACGAGTTTTGCTCAATAACTTTAAAAGCATTTCGGTAAAATTTTTGATTTTCATAAAAGTAATCAAATAATAAATCAAAAATGTTTTCCCATTTTTCATAATCGAGAAAGTCTATAATATTTTCTTTCGTTTCTTCTCTATAAATCCAGCTTAATAGTTCAAATTTATCTTTAAAATGATAATAAAAAGTTTGCCTACGCATTTGACAGTGTAACATAATATCGCTCACTGATATTTTATGAAACGACTCTGTTTCCATTAAATATTTCAATGAGTTCGCGATTATCTTTTTAGAAATTATAGAAGAGGTCATCTGAATCATCCCTAGAATGTTAGTAATATAAAAATCCTATCTATAAATGAGAGCGGTGTCTTTAGACAGATTGTCCATTTTGTCCGTTTACTATAAAACGCTTTCATTTTAACATGAGTAGTAAGAAGAAGATTTCAAATATATCACAATATATTAAAGGAATTGAGGGATAATCACAATGAAAAAGATTATAAACAAACCAGAAACATTAGTAATGGAAATGTGTAACGGAATGGTTATGGCTCACCCAGAGCTTGAACTTTTGAAAAAATATAAAGTGATTAAGAAGAAAGAAATGAACGAAAACAAAGTAACGTTAATTAGTGGCGGCGGTAGTGGCCATGAGCCGGCACATGCAGGATTAGTCGGAAAAGGAATGTTAGATGCGGCGGTGTGCGGAGATGTTTTTGCTTCTCCTTCACAAATTCAGGTATATCAAGCAATTAAAGAAACAGCTAGTAAAAAAGGTACGTTATTAATTATTAAAAATTATAGCGGCGATATTATGAATTTCAAAAACGGTGCGCATTTAGCGACGGAAGATGGAATTGAAGTCGACTACGTCAAAGTGGACGATGATATTGCGGTAGAAGATAGTCTGTATACAGTAGGACGCCGCGGCGTTGCAGGAGTTATTTTAGTTCATAAAATTGCCGGCGCAGCAGCGGAAGCAGGTATGGATTTAGGAGCGGTGAAAGCTGTCGCAGAAAAAGCAGCGGCTAACGTGCGCACAATTGGTTTAGCGTTAACGTCTTGTACAGTTCCAGCGAGCGGATCACCTACTTTCACACTTGCGGAAGATGAAATGGAATACGGCGTAGGTATTCACGGCGAGCCAGGAATTAAGCGTGAAAAAATGTTGTCAGCAGATGAACTAGCTAACCGTATGACAAACGATCTTGTAAAAGATTTAGGAGTAAAAGATGGCGAGGAAATCGCACTTCTAGTTAACGGTTTTGGCGGAACACCACTGCAGGAACTTTACTTATTTAACAATGCAGTGACGCGAGAATTAGCTGCTAGAAACATTAAAATTAATAGAGTATTCGTCGGCAACTATATGACGAGTATCGATATGGCTGGTATGTCTTTAACTGTAATGAAGTTAGATGATGAGTTAAAAACATTACTATCGAAAGAATGTAACACACCAGCGTTTAAAGTAGATGGACCAGTTGAAAGTGTGGAGTATGTAAATGTACTTGAAGAAACAGAAGAGAAGGAAGTTTCATTTGAACTAGAAACGGCGGAAGAACACGCTGTTATTAAAGATAATGTCATTACATTAAACAACATGATTTATCTCGTTGATAAAATGAGCGATATTATCATTAAAAATGAAGTACCATTCTGTGAGTTAGACACGCACGCTGGTGACGGCGATTTCGGAATGAGTGTAGCAAAAGGATTTAAGCAATTAAAACGTGAGTGGCATTCTATTGTAGATCAAGAGAACGTAACAATCGGATCATTCCTTGATGGTTGCTCCATGATTATTATGGAACATTGCGGCGGCGCTTCTGGTCCAATTTGGGGCGGTGCATTCCGCGCAGCTAGTAAAGCAGCAGGCGAGAAGCGTGAGTTAACAGTGAAAGAATTCGCTGAAATACTGCAAGCAGCACTGCAAGGCATCCAATCGATCGGTGAAAGATCATTCGGCAGAGGAGCAGTAGTTGGTGACAAAACGCTTGTTGACGCACTTGCTCCATGTGTAGACTCTTGGTTAGATAGCGCCTCAAACGAAGTAGACGTAAAAACTGCCTTTGAAAAAGGTGCAGAAGCAGCGGTTAAAGGAGCAGAGTACACGAAAGAAATCGTAGCTCGCATGGGCCGCGCTGGTACAGTTGGCGAAAGAAGTTTAGGATACCCTGATGCAGGTGCACATGCGCTTGGAGTTATCTTTACGGAGATTGCGGGTAGTTTGAAATAGGAATTGGAAAGTCCCTCTGCCTTAAGGTGGAGGGATTTTTCTGTAGTTTTCGAGAATAATAGTATGTGTCTTTTTGTATCACCAAAAACGACCGATTTTGGTGATACAGAAGGACATAAATCTCGTTTTTTGTTATGTCTTCATTTACAACGGTTTTCAAAGGAGATATTCTTAGTAAGAAATTATATTGAAAAGGGGTTTTGATTGTATATGATGAAGCTTATTAATCGCTAATTAAAATTCAAACGAATTTTATACTGTAAAAGGTCAAATTAAGGATAATTCCTTGATTTTATTTGTTATACCCTTTTACTAGTAGCGGTTAGAAGACATTATATCTTATCAAAAAATTTCATGTTATTTCACGATATCTATTTTTTCGGGATAGGTGTATTTATAATAGACAAAAATTTGACCATGAGAAGATGTTTCTTCTTGTGGTCTTTTTTTGTCGTTTTTTGATTCCGGAAGCATGTTTCTATGCCGTTACACCTATTATAAGGCGGAGTAGATTGTTGTAAGAAATATACACTCTTTTTAGGAAAATATAATAAAAAATGGAGGATTTATCATGAATGAATATCAATTAATTAGTGACTACAAGCAAAATGAAAAATATAAGGAAAGTTTTAATGACCTTGCAAAACATGTATTTGAATTGGATTTTAAAGGATGGTATGACAGGGGCTGTTGGAATGATAACTATATTTGCTATTCTTATGTGGATGGAGATAAAGTCATCGCAAATACATCTATTAATAAAATGAATGTAATCTCTAACGGTAAGGGATATAAAGCAATTCAATTGGGTACAGTGATGACACATCCGGATTATAGACATCAAGGTTTAGCGACTAAATTAATGAATCATATCATTAAAAAATACGAGAAGGATTATGATTTTATATACTTATTCGCGAATGATACGGTGTTAGAATTTTATCCTAAATTTGGTTTTGAAAAGGTGCAAGAAAATAGCTTCAGCTTGAAGGTTTCAAATATGATACGTCAAATAGACAAAAAGTACGATTTACGAAAGTTAGATGTTAATAATCAGGCTGATTTTGAGCTGATGAAGGAATATGAAGCCGAAAGAATTCCGGTGTCTTCTAGATTAGGTTTGAAAAATAGTAACATTATTCACTTTAATATGTTAATTATTTTTTGTTGTCTTGTTAGTTAAAGGGGTACTTAGTACAAAAAATAGCCGTAGATAGTAGCACGAACACTGTTCTTGTTATAATTAATTTTTTTCAGAACGTCTATAATCCTCTTTTAAAAAATATATGTAAATATAATAAAAAACGAATGATTAATAGAAATATTCTACACCACTCGTTTTTTATCGGACTTCTTTTTACTGTACTTTTATTTTCTTTATGAGTTATTAGAAAAATAATTGTCTATATAAGTCTTTATTTTTTCAAAATTCTTTTCCATAAATAAGATTGCTGGTACTTCAATTATTGGAAGATTATTTTCATTATCAAAAGCTGGACACGGTTTGGGAACTACCAAATAGTCAACTGAGTTTTTATCCCTAATATAATTAATTGAAACATCATAATACTTAGAAAAATATTCCTTCAAATCATCCTGATTCCTTAAAAATGGTAGAGAAAATATTGAACCATAATTTATACCAGCGTCGACAATTAATACAAAGCATATTTTTTTCATGATACACCCTCCTCGTATAATAAGTTTTAAGTTAATAACTGTTCCTTGAAAATTAAATAGTTTTTATCTTCAAGAGCTACATCAAAAAAATGATGTATGGGTAAAATTTAGTATTGGATACTGGAGGATTTCCCTAGATAACGGAAGTATGGAAATGGATCCATCGGGAATATGCTTACTCCCCCTGTAGTTCGACCATGTTAAAAGACTGTGACCCAGACCAAAATGCACTGCATAGGTACAAGCTGTATCGGTTTCCTTCACTTACCTCTCATGGTGGTGGGAGGGCAGCTAAAAAGAAGTCCTGGTGGAAGTTTTGGAAATGAGAACCATTTTTTAATTAATACAAGTACAAGAGACCTTATAGGGTATTTTACTGTTTTCGCTCAAATGAATGGATTGTCTTATACATCTAAGTTGCTTCTACATAAATATCTGTAATCTCACCTATTACTATATCTTAAAAAATATGCAACAGTACCAATAAACCGTTATAAAAAATATTTAAAATAATAACAAATAGGTATAATAATTCCCACTATAGAAAATACAATACTTCCTAAATTAAATGCAGAAAGTTTCGCACGATGAACTTGAATTTCACCTAAATCTACCCCTCCACTAAAATGCTTATCCATAACTTTAGCGACGTTTTGTTGTTGATTAACAAAATAAGGTATTAGCCATATACAGCAGAACAAAATAATACTACCAAAAAAGAGTGTGTCAATAATTGAAGCTCTCCAATTTAATGAAGTAATGACTATGAGAACAAATTCTCCCACCATAACAATTACCATAGTTACTACATATCTGGATTTTTCAGAAACGTTTTTAAATACAGTCTCGTCCAGAATTTTTTCTATTTTAGTCCATATTACACTGATTAACACGATTAGGCTAATTAAGAAAATAGTAAATAAAGCTTTAACTAAAAGATACTCAAACACTACCGACACCACCTAATAATTTCTAAATTAGAATGTAAAGTTGATTTTTTTAACTCTATTAAAAGATTAAATTCAATAATCTATTAACTAGCTTATCGAAAAATTTATTGATTTAAAGAGACAACGCTATATGTATTAGTTATATAGGATAAGATCTCCCAAAATTCCTTTTCTAATATATATATCTTCTAATCGTTGTTGGACTTCAATTGTCTAAATATTTTATTTAGCACTTTATATTACTTAAGGGTTTGAATTTTCTGAATTAAAATTCCGTGATATTGTTAAGAAAATAATTATTATTATGATATCTCGATGTAATTGCTGCTAATGCTTTATCTTCAAGGGAAAATATAAGGTTTTCGTTACCATAATACTAATAACAACCTAACAAACTGAATATTTACCAGAAAATACTAAAATGTACCCCTCAGCAATTTACAGTATAATACACTTTTAGAAAAAAATCGAATATTTAAGTATTTCTTTATTAATAATATGAATTAATAGAATGTTTATATTATTATACGGATTAAAGATAGCTCAGCTGTGGTGATCTTTATTCATTTTTTCTAGAGTTTATATTAACTTAGCAAACTTTGTAACAGAACCATATATAAGAGCAAATATGATAAAAGCAATATCACAAGTTTTTTATTTTTATACAGTAACCATTTGTTAGCCAATCCCTTCTCTTGATTCGGAATATTCTGCTGTTTTTTTGTCAATTTACAATTAGAGGTTGAACTATTATATAATTTACAGAATTATGGTAATGCTTAGGTAAATAGAAGTAGTTGAGGAGGACGTAGTGATATGAGCACAAATATTTTAATGCATGAAGCAGTTATGCAACAACTTAATGATTTTTATCAAATGATGTTGTCGCAGCAATTTGAATAAGCATGAAAAAGTTAGTGATTATTTCGATGTATGTTACGAAGCGAAACAAAAACTACTAAGCAAAGGGGCGTTAAAATAATGAAGAAGCTTATATTAGCGGCGTTAGGATTAGTGATAGTATTATCATTTAGTAACAATACAGGTGATACACAACATGCTCTAAAAAAGGAAGAAATTATACAATATTCACATGCTGATCATTTTTAATATCTCATTAACAAAGGGACTCCAATTATGGAGTCCCTTTGTTAATGAGATATTGCTTTAGTTTATCTAATTGTAATAATGTTTGTAAAAAGTGTAGATATTTTCTAAATTTGCAGAGGTAATTATTTGTTAATCTTTTAAAACATTGGCTTAGTAATACCGAGGGTTATTATAGATATATTAATCATATAATTTGTCCATATCAAAATGAACGTTTTTTGCATCTAATATATTGTAAATATATTTTATTTTGGAAGGATCTGATTATATGGCTCATAAATCTACTGGAGTGTTTCGAGTTCCAGTTTCTGAAAATGGGATTATTCCAACTGCTCTCAACATTATGTTAAACAATGATTCACGTTGCCATACTAGTAATGTAACGGTAACTGTTAAGAGAAGTCGAAACACTTTTTTCCCAACTCAAAATGAATTAGTTGAAATCTCTCGTACTTTTGTTTCTTTAGAACCAAACAGAACAACTAAGATTGTGTTATTTACTCCAGAATTTCAAGTAGAAGATTTCCTTGATGTCATCATTAGTGGAAATAAAGAGGATGTTAAGGATGTTCTTGTATATTCTTTCTTAGCAGATTCAGTAGGTCATAATCTGCCATCTACTGTTTTCAGAAATGCAGAATACACTTTTGCTTGCTGACACTGTGATGATGTATTCTTTACTGTCGTATATCTGAATTGAAATGTTACAAGTAGCACTTCACGGCATACAATCTATTGGTGAAAGATCGTTCGGCAGAGGAGTGGTAGTTGGTGAAAGAAGTTTAGGATATGCAGATACACATGCGCTTAGGGTACCTTTACGGAAATTTCGGGTAGTTTGAAATAGAAATTAGAAGATCCCTTCTACCTTAAGGTGGAGGGGTTTTCTTAATATTATTTTTTGATATATATTGCTAAGTATGTTCCCATAATTCATTCTATTGTATTGAGAATAATGTCATCTACATCAAAAAAACGGCTTATAAAAGGAACTAGTATTTGAGGTGGGTTTATTAACGAATTTTATATATAGCATGAATGAAAACGAGATAAATAAAACAATATTCCCTATTATGTTTTTTAAAATTAATTGAGCAGGTCCTTGTAAAAATAAAGAAAAGACACCTAAAGGTGCCTTCCGCCGGCTTAAATTATTTTAATATTATCGATCTAAGTTTAAAAGCTATAAGGATTTTTTCTGTAGGATTTGTAAGTAGTTTTTATGAAATTATGAGTGTTTTTTATTTTGTAATTCAATAAGTTCATCTGGTATCACTTTTGTATAATATTCTTTTTCTGTTAGTTCAAATATAAATAATGCTTTTTTCCAGTTATAAATAACATCTTCTACATTATGTTGTTTCATTTTTAATAAACACTGACCTTTTAAATAGAATAGTTCACCTAGTAGGTATAAAGTATGTAGATTAATTGCTAATTTGATACCCTTATCAATGTACTTTATTGCCTCTTCATATTGGTATGTGAAGTCGAAACATTTTGCTAAATTTAACATGAGTTTTAATTTAATTTCTTTATCTCTAGGAAAATCTAACTTATTAAAATTAGTTAAACATCTTTTGAATATATTAATACTTTTTTCATATTCTTTATTTTCTGCATAAAATATAGCCATTGTTTGCATAATATCTATTTCTCTTTCTGATAAAAAATCAGAATTAGTTAAAGTCAGTTTTAATGCATTATTTAAAAAATCTAAAGCAGTTTTTATTGATTTATCCACCATAAATACAGCAATTGCTTCATGCCATATTAGAAATTGTTTCTCATCTTTTGTTTGAAAATTATTTAAGTTTTTCTCTTTTTTTACTATTTCATAAAGTTCTTTATATTGTTTTTGCTTTAAGCAATCTTTTATTACGTATTTTACATTTTCTACATATTTTAATCTTTTGTTTTGAGTTAGTGCAAATATGTTATTCGGATCAATACCAAGTCTTTCTGATAATTGATATAACAATATACTAGATGGATAAATCATACCTTTTTCAATCTTGCTAATTTGACTTTGTGAACATATTCCATGACATAATTCGGATTGTGATATATTTTTTTTGATTCTAAGTTCTTTAATGGTAATACCCAAATCGTTAAATTCCATTTTTCCACCTACTATTTAGCACTTTATTAAAATAAGAACATTCTCTAACCTTAATGTAATGTAAAATTAATATAGTTGCAATTATTGTTTTAAAGGGCTTATCGTTTCTATAAGATGGTGAGATTTTTTTATGTACAAAAAAGACACCCTAAGGTGCCTTCTTGCGATTTGCTCCATTGTAATATGGTATTGGATGCCAGTCCAATTATTATTTTACCATGTTAAATAGTTTCGGTTATTGAGAAAAAAGACAACTCATTATTTGAATGCAAAAAGTCCTAGGGGGACTAGGACTTTTTACTAGAATGAATATGATTTAAAAAAGGACTTATATAACGTAACATATGAATGTTTCGTAAATGTATCAAAAAAGTGAACAAAAGCGTTAATTTAAATAAAAAAAGCTCCGCGATAAAAGCTGCGGAGCTTCATAAGGTCGAGTTATGTCGTACTCACAAGGGATTTTAACATGAATGTTGTGGTGAAAATACTGGTAAATTTATCCCGTAAAACCCCCACTGATTAGAGTTTCACTTCATTCGAAGGAATTCATGTTTTATAAATTAGATTATGAGAGTTGATATTCTCCATATTGACCAGAAAAGAACTAAAAATTCTAGTGAAATTCCAAGTGTTCGTTTCCTAGTTTTTTGAAATTCTTTTATTAAATAGCCAACAGCACTAATTGCTATAAGAATGAAAAGAATAAGTTCGAGTGTAACTGGCATTTTATCTACTCCTAATACTGTAGTTTATTATATAAAGATTATAAGATATTTTTGTGGCTAGTGGTGAAAAATTCAATAGAATTATTTCTAAATGGAGTAAATCTTTCAACGGACCAATCAAAGGTCAATACAAAAAGTGTTATACAATATACGCATGGAGAGTCGTGGGGCTAAAGAAATATTGGAGTATAAAGAGTTGTTAGATCAAAGGATTATTACCGAAGAAGAGTTCGAAGTGTAGAAAAAAGTAATTATTAGGTATATAGATGAAACGCTCAGATGAGAGTTTTTTTATTTATATATTCGCAAGTAAAATAACATAATATCACTATGAATCCTTATAACAATATGAATTTTTGCATATTTTAAAATTTAATATATCCCTTAAAAAGTTTTAATTGTATAATATATTTTGTCATATTTTTAGATTTTTCGACATAAACCAACAAAAATAGAGAGAGTATTGGGAGAAGACATTATGTATACAAAACTATTAAAATCAATTACATCATTATCACTTATTGGTGGTGCGTTGTTATATACAAATGGCAGCGATGTAAAAGCTGCTGAAGTGGGTGTTTTTTCTGATGTGCCGACATCACATTGGTCATATCCTGCGATTAAAGATTTAGCGAGTAAAAATATTATTTCCGGTTATGGAAATGGGATATTTGGTTTTGGAGATGTTGCGACAAGGGAGCAAGTTGCGGCTTTAATTTATCGAGTGTTAGTACCAAATAAACAAGGCGGCTCGTTTAGTAATGATGGAACTCGTTACGTATTAAAGGATGGGTCTACGTTTAAAAATCCTTACGGTGATATTAATCAAAGTTCTACAATGTTCCCAGAAGAGGTATTAACTTTAACAAATTTAGGAGTTTTTAAAGGTGATGAAAATGGCCAATTTAGACCGAAAGCTTCTGTGAATCGTGCAGAAATGGCACAAATTCTTACGAATGCTTTCCATCTTGCGGCAAAACAAAAACATACCTTTAAGGATGTTCCAAATCCATTTTGGGCAGAAAATGCAATTAGTGCGGTGCAGTCAAATGGAATCGCAGATGGCACAGGGAACGGGAATTTTGAACCGTATGGCACAGTAACACGTGAACAGTATGCGCAGTTTTTATATAAAACTTTGAAGTATAAAAATGCTGATGTGAAAGATACAGGAGATGCGGCATTATTAACAGCGTTTAAAGAGGAAGTACAAAAGCGTATTAATACATACGAGACAAATATTACACTGCCATATAAAACGAAAAATAATAATACAGACGAAGTGATGAATACACTTTTTAACGCATATAAAGAAGTGGCAAGTAAAAATGAGTATACAAATAATAATAGATCGAATGTTTCATATGGACTTTCTGGATCACCTGGAAATTATACGTTTACGCTTAAGATTACATATCGTGAAACGAAAGAACAGACGGAATATGTCATGAAACAAGCGAAAGCAATCGTTTCTTCTATCACTCAAGTTGGAATGGATGATCACGAAAAAGTGAAGGCGATTCATGATTACGTAGTAAAGCATGTTTCTTATGATACGTCTTATAAAGCTTACACAGCATATGAAGCACTTGTAAATCGTTCTGCGGTTTGCCAAGGTTACGCACTATTAACTTATCAATTATTAAAAGAAGCAGGAATTGAAAATCATTTCGTGACAGGAACTGGGGACGGACAACCTCATGCTTGGAATTTAGTGAAAATCGAAAACAAATGGTATCACCTTGATACAACATTCGATGATCCGGTTCCAGATGAGCAGGGCCGCGTAACGTATTCGTATTTCAATTTATCAGATGAACAAATCGCAAGAAATCATGAGTGGAACCGTGGAGACTATCCGCAAGCTACAACAAATTATTATAGTACACTGACAAATAAAATTGCGGCAGGTAGTACGAAAACGTCTGCATATCAGCAAATATTAAAAGATACAAAGTTAAACTATTTAGGAAATGAATATATTGCAAATAACTATACTGAATTAAAAAATAAAATGCAGCAGCGTTATAGTGCAAAGCCAGAAAAGATAGAAGTACTTTATAAGCAATCAATGAACGGTGCGCTGCAAGATGTGAAAAATGCAATTGGGGAAATCGGTTATCCGCAAGGGTCCAACCGTGTTTCTTATAAAGCGGAGTCGTATAATGCGAAAGAAGGGTATTCTTTAGTGACGATTACGTTTACGTATTAAAAACAACCTAGATCCTATAGGATCTAGGTTGTTTTTTATTATTCTTCGACAAGGCATGACAATATAAAGATAAATTCTTTGCTACTATGAGATGAGAAATCTTACATTAAAAAAACTGTTTAAAATAACTAATACAGATAGGCGGAAAAAAATGAACCGAAAGTTACTAACGGTATTAACATGCGGTACATTGCTTATGGGAATGGCTGCTTGTAGCTCAAATGAGAAGGCTACAACTGAATCAAAACCTAAACAAGAAGAAAAGGTTCAGGAAAAACCGAAAGTTCAAACCATTCAAAAGCAGCAAAAAGATAGTTATGTAGTAAGTGAAGATGAACTCTCTAAAGCGGCACAGTCGATTGGTGAAATCCAAAACGAGCAAACTATAAATGATATGATGATACATATGTCTTTACAAAAACTCACATTCAGTAGGAATAATCTTCATGTTTCCGGTACCCGTGATGTAGGGCGATTGCAAATGACGAAAGAAAACATTCAATACTTAAAAAACAACTTAAATGTTATTAATAATGATGAAAGACCAAAATATGAATCTATTCTGAACAAATGGTATGATGGAGAGTTCGAATCTGTAGTTAAAGACTTTGAAGAAATTCATTATTTACGTTCAGGAAAAAAGCAAAGTATGGAGGGATCTAAACTAGCTAAAAAAACTGATAGTGATGAAAAAGAATTTATTCTCCATTTCTTTGGTCAAGAAGGATTGGATATCCATAATAAAGAGTGGAAACAGGGCGAGTTATAGAAGTAAAACTGAATTTCTCTTCACTAGGAAGTACAATGTTTTACGGAACAAAAAAATGATGAAATCCCCTTAAATATACTCTCATTGGGAGGTTGTCTATACTGAGATTCAATAGATACACAGTAATGCTTATCTTTCTAGCCATTGGCACAAATGCTGCATTATCTATGTGGATTAAGCAGGGACTTTTAGGTGTCATCAATGCTATTATCTTCTTGTTAACCGCTGCATGGACTACAAAAGGACCTCATACAGACGGCCAGCATAAATAAATTATTGTATTTCTCAATAAACAAAACAACTAAACATAGCTCAAGTCGGAGGAAGTCACCTTAGGGTATCTTTGCTTTTTTATAAAAAAAGAAAATTGTACGTTTAGACGCATTTTAAATACAAAATAACCGATTCCTTATACGTTAAGAAACCGGTTATTTATTCCCCCACTTTTTTAGAGGGCTTTTTCTTATAATGGTCTTAAATGATTGATTTAAGGTTATAAACTTAAATCATAAATAAAATATAGAGTAAAAACTATATACGAAATAAATGTAACGAAAACAAGGAAACATATAAACTGAGAATTAGATACATATTGTTCTATTCTTTTTTTCATGTTAATTCGTATTATTTTTCAAATGTGAAGTATCAATTGGAATTTGAGCTTTCCAAGAACCAATTACTTTTCCAATTCTAGTTATATTTACGTCTAAAGTAAGAGGCTGTTTAAAAACGTCTTTTTCTTCAGTAGTTATAACAAATGTAGCAACACCTTCAGGTCTATCATTATCACGAATGCCTATTTTATCTAACTTTTTACCTGCTGCCATAAGTTCAAAAGGAAGATAATCATCTGAATCATGGATAAATGATAGTCTCCCGTCATTTTTAATCTCAGGGTTTTCCTCTTGTTGCCCATCAATTTTACCATCACTCTCAAGATCTAATCCTGATGTATCAAATTCAAATGGTACTAAACTTCCGTCCGCTTTTTCCATTCTATAATGAACTGATATACGTGAATCTGCGATAAATACTTCTTTGAGATGTACAGTAATACCTTGATCTGTAATTTTTTCATCAATAGGAATATATTTACCATTCTTCATCATATCTTGTGTGATACCATTTTCATCTTTTATTCCTTCATTTACAACTTTATCATTTGTAATTGCATTAGAAAAATAGGAAGCAACATTTGTAGCCGCCACTTGTACTTGTGGAATCATTGCTGTTGTGAAAAGTGCTGCTGCAGCTACTGCTGTATAAATAAAACGTTTTGATTTTTTACTCATGTTTGTAAAGAGTCCCTTCTTTTGTTGTTTTTTGTGATTTATATTAGAAACATTGTCTAACTTGGAACGACTTTCAAATGTTTTCCATGCTTGTTCTATATCAATTTTGATTTCTTGTGGTGAATTTGCAGATTCTTCATCTAGCATTACGTTTTCCCATTGATTTAATTTACTAATTTCTATTAATAAATCTTGGCATGCTTCACATGTATCTAGGTGTTTTGTGAATTCCTTTCTTATATCATGAGAAAGTTCTCCATCAATATATGTTTGAATAAACCCGATATCATAACATTTCATTTGTTATGCCTCCTCCATTTGTTTATAAATCTTGCGAAATTTCATTTTGGCTCGGACCAATAATGTTCCAATAGAAGATATTTCAATTTGAAGTACTTCTGCAATTTCTTTATATTGAAAACCAGAGAATTTCATTAGTAAAAGGGTTCGTTCTCGATCATTCATTTTATTTAGTATCGTTTGGACCTTTGTAATTTCTTCTTTTCTTATCCAATCATCGTCTAATGATGAAACATTTTGTACTTCATGGTATTGTATTTCTTTATCAATCTTCGCTTGCTGCCTTTTTTCAGATCGAAAATGGTTATAGGCTACATAAGTAGAAGATTTAATCAACCATCCAGGTATGTTTTCAATCCCTTTCCAATCACTACGATATAATTGTAAAAATACTTCTTGTGCTAACTCTTCAGCGATAGATTGATCTTTAACGATCCAGATGATTTGTTTCACAGCGTAAGCATAGTACTGCTTAAATAAATCTTCAAAGGTCATATCAGAAGCATGACTTTCTTCATTTTCTATGGTTAACATGTTCGTTTAAACCTCACTTTCAATTTGATACCTGTATTATAGAGAAACCAGAAAAACGGATTTTGTGACAGTTTTTCTGGATATTTTTTATTATGTACTAAAAAAAGCATTCGTCTAATTAAAAGAGAAATGCAAAAAGGAAATGAAAACATAAAAACTATAACTCTTGCAGTAGTTGTCTATTAATGCACAAGAAAACAGTTAGTTTGTTGCCAAACTGTATCTAAACGTACAATTTCACTTCTTCTATTTTCATGAATATGTATAATTACATAAAATTTCAAAGAAAAAGAGAGTATACTTCATATTGTGTAATAAAGATAAAGCCCGCCTACGGAAATAGGCGGGCTTTTTTTACTTATAAAGAAAAGACAACCTTTAAGGTGTCTTCCTTTTGAAATCTAGGTTGTCCAGTTTGTTTTACTTTGGTGCAATAGCAATATTGTTTGGAATAAAGTTTCACCATATTGCTATTAAACTAAAATATTAAGATTGCACTTAAACGAAATTTATAGCATCGAAGTTCATTTTGGAGGGGGAATGTAATACTACATTTTTAAAGTATTCGTTACACTTGAACCTCTGCACATTGCGTAGAGCTTTTTTCATGAAGAAAGGACACTCACGTGAGTGTCCTTTCGATAGTTTTTAGCAGAAGCAAGCAGCTCCAACGATGATTAATAAAATAAACAATACAACTAATAAAGCAAATCCTCCAGCGAAGCCACAGCCGCCACAACTACCACCAAAGCCCATAACAGTTCCTCCTTTAAATAGGAGGAGAAAAACAAAGGTTCACTCATGTGTTTTAACGGATTCCATTTACTTTATGCTTTTTACGAATAAATGGAGCAGGTCCTTTTCAAAATAGATTTATTCTTAGCAGGAGTTCAAAGGAAAAACAGGAGAATCCATATTATTCTTTAAGAGCGAATAGATAGAAATCCGCTTTTATACCTTTCATTAAAATAATACTAGCATTATATATTATAAGGAATACTTGTCCTTAATTGTAAATGAAAGGGGGGAATTGATATGAGCTATGGCTATGGTCATCCTCCTGGAAGATGTCATAAACATCACAATGAAACTTTGTCAACGGGTGTATTACGTAGACATTCCGCTACGTTATTTCTTACTGTTGAAGCTATGAATGTTGATCCAGATGATACTCGTAGAGTAACAGTTGAAATGTTTGATTGGTCATCTGGTTCTCCGGTATTGTTACCATTAATAGACCCTTCAACACAAACATTGCCACCTAATCGATATGTTACTTTTCGTTCAGCAGCTCTTCCTCCAGGAGTTTTTGCTTATGAAGTAAGAATCATTCGTCCGAAAGATAGAGATATTGTTACGAATGTTTTTGGTCTTAGTGCAATCATATTTAACCCACAAGAAGGAAACAATGTTTTACAACATGATTTAGCAAAATTAGACCTTAAATAGATTTTATAAAGGTCTATTTATTGAGCATGATTAAAAAAAGAGTAGGATGTAATCCTACTTTTTTTAACGTTAATTAGAATTTTAAAAGAAATCCTTCATTATTTTAGCATCTTTAATATTCACTATCACACCTTCTACCTTATCTTTCTTCTCATCTTTAGCAATCGTAATTTGCTCCTTATTATCAGCCCACACAAGAAATTCTTCTTTTGAGTCATCTTTATATGTAACAGTAATAGTAGAATGTGCAGATTCTCTCTTTTTTTGATCTAGTGTGATTTGTTTAGGAGTGCCTTTTTGGACTGCTGAAACGATAGATTGTATCATTTTTTCGTTGTCTGTTTGAGATTTGGAAGTAGTATGATTTGTTGTTTTCAGTATTTCAATGTCTGTAATATTAGCGGAATTTAATTGAAAGGTATTTTGTGTATGTTCTTGCTTAGCCTGCGAAGCTTTATCTGTAGCCGAGGTGCTTGTACAACCTATTAAAGTGAAAGATAGAGCGGTTAGTGCGCATATAGATATGATTTTTTTCATAGTATCCCTCCTTAAGTTTAATTATATCAATTTTCTGTTAATTTAGGTAGTTATTGTAAGGAGAAGGTGTTTTAAAGTGGTAAATGATGATGTTCATTCTCTATTAAAATCAAAATTCACATAACTTTTTTCATATTTTATGTTTAACATTTCGAAAATGGGTGTACTACATATAATATAACAAATAATTCATTTTAAAGGAGGAAGTTAAAGATGGAAACGAAGTATAGTAAACCTTTTGTATATGAATTTATTACGGAGAAAGAGGTCATGAATGCGGCGAATGATCTCGTGAAAAAAGGAATAGACCAAAAAGATATTTACGTATTAACGCATGAGAAAGATAGGACAGATAGAATTGCGGACAATGCAGACGTGAATACAATTGGGATAAAAGAGGAGGGACTTGGGACAAGCATTATTAACGTCTTTCAAAAAACAGGAGATCAGTTAAGAAATAAAATGCAAGAGTTAGGGCTTAATGAGGAAGAAGCGAACTTTTATGAAGAAAAACTGGATGAAGGGAAAATCTTGTTATTCGTTAAGGATTTAGAAAGAGTCGGTGAATGGTTACAAGAAAGAAGATGCATGTATTCTATTTAAATTTGTATCCTTTAAATCTATAAATCTATTACGAAAAGGAGATTGTAAATATGAGTGAGAACGGACTAAAAGAACAAGTTAAAGGTAAAGTTGAAAAGAAAAAAGGACAAGTAAAAGAAGGAATTGGTGAAGTTACAGAAGATAGAGAGTTGAAAAATGAAGGTAAGTGGGAAAAAACGAAGGGAACGATAAAAGAAAAAGTCGGAAAAGTGAAACAAAAGATAAGTGATGAATTGGATAATAAAGAATAATATATGTTCATCAAGCTTTAGTTACATACTAAAGCTTGATGAATTCAATATAAAACGAATATAGGAGGTTTAATTGTGGGACTTATTATTACGTGTATTGTAGGTGGACTTATTGGTGCGTTAGCTGGAATGATTACAGGAAAAGACTTTCCGTTAGGTATAGTTGGTAACGTGATTGCCGGATTAATCGGATCTTGGGTAGGTAGTGCGTTATTTGGTCATTGGGGTCCTGAATGGGGAGGCATTTTTGTTCTTCCAGCGTTATTAGGTGCAATCGTCTTTATTTTAATCGTTACATTCTTCTCTAGAATGCTGCGGAAAGCGTAAGTATGATAATAAATAGTAATCTTAAGTTTATTATATATAGTTATAAAGTTAATGAACTGATAAAAATACATAAAAAAGCATCCAATTAAACTAATTTGGATGCTTTTTTATGTATTTTACATAGGAATGAGTGGAGGATGAAGAACCCCCCACTCATTAACATTACACTTTCTATTATGTATTAAGCCATCGTTACCTTTTTACAATTATTTATTCTTACGACTTGCCTTGGTTCTATATGAGATAAGTCCTCGCTATTACTTATATCAACTACAATTGTATTCGTTAGTATGTTAATAATGGAACCAACTAATTTTGTAGCATGATCGTGTCGATAAGAAAATTGAACGAAATCTCCCTTTTTAAAGTTGTGCTCTTCCATAGATAGATCCCCCTAAAAATAATGTTTATACATTATACATACACAAAATTATAAGTTTTAAACATTTATTAGTACGATTTAAGTGTTAAGCCGAGAAAGGTGTAGAAAATTTATTTATAATGAAAATAAAAAAATATGTTTAAAACTAATTTTTATGGGTAATTAAATAGTAAAAGTTCGAGATAAGGGGGCGGAAATGATGAATTTGGCAATAAATATTTTGCAAAATGATGTAGGTTATACGGTACAACTTAATGGTGAGATTGATGCGTATACGGCATCAGATTTAAAACATAAGGTAATGCCTATTACAAGCGAAAAAGAGGTTCATATTGTAGTAGATTTTCATAACGTAGATTATATGGATAGTACAGGCTTAGGAGTTTTTATAGCTTTATTAAAAGCAGTTAAGAAAAATGATGGGAAGCTAGAGTTTACTGGTGTGTCTAAAAGGCTAAAAAGATTATTTGATATTACAGGGCTAACAGAAATATTAAATTTGAATTCCGATTTTGAAAAAGTAGAAAGAAGGTGACTAGGGATGATGGAGAGATTTGAAAAGATAGAAATGAAAATTCCTGCAAAAGCAGAATATGTGGCTATTATTCGTTTAACAATGGCTGGTGTTGCGAATCGAATGGGCTTTGCTTATGACGATATAGAAGATATGAAAATTGCTATTAGTGAAGCTTGTACAAACATTGTACAACATGCATATAAAGAAGACGTTGGAGAAATTACAATTGTCTTTGGCTTATATGAAGATCGATTAGAAATTATGGCTGCGGATAATGGAGTTAGCTTTGATTTTAATAGCTTAAAAAGTAAAGTTGGTCCGTATGATATTAATAAACCAGTAGAACATTTGCCAGAAAATGGTTTGGGTTTATATTTAATCAATACGTTAATGGATGATATACAAATTATGCATGATGAGGGCATGACAGTTTTAATGACAAAATATATACAAAGAGAGCAGGTGGAGAATGATGGAAATCCAATCTCAACCTACAAATCTTACTAAAGAAGACGTTATTAAACTAATTGCAGACTTCCAACAAAACCAATGTGATGAAGCACAGGAAAGATTGGTTAATCACTATAAAAATCTTGTATACTCCATTGCATATCGCTATTCAAAAGGTGGGCCGATGCATGAAGATATTATACAAGTAGGAATGTTAGGGCTCTTAGGTGCAATAAGAAGGTATGATTATTCGATAGGGAATGCTTTTGAGCCGTTTGCAATACCTACAATAGTAGGCGAAATAAAGAAATATTTACGTGATAAAACTTGGGGTATTCACGTTCCAAGGCGAATTAAAGATTTAGGCGGGAAGATTAAACTTGCGATAGAGGAGCTAACAGATCGTTTCCAGCGTTCACCGAAGATTATAGAGATTGCAGATCATTTAGGACTATCCGAAGAGGAAGTGCTAGAAATTATGGATGCGAAAAATAATTATCGCGTATCTTCCTTAGATGATGTAGTTGAAAATTCATCTGATGGCAGTTCGGTAGCGAGGATTGAATCTGTAGGTGAAGTAGAGCAAGGATATGAAGAGACAGAAAGGCGTCTCGTTTTAAAGGATATTTTCAACGTATTAAATGACACAGAAAAGAGTGTTATTCATTATATATTTGGAGAAAATTTAAATCAAAAAGATACAGGGGAACGGTTAGGTATTTCACAAATGCACGTTTCTCGTATTAAAAGACAAGCGATAAGTAAATTGAAGCAAGCAGCATTTTTAGATACATAAAAATTTAAAATCATTATGTTTAAAACATGAGAAAAGGGGTAGTTATTAAATATAGGAGGAGATATAAAAATGTCACACGATGTGAAAGAACTAATCGAAGGATTGAATGAAGATTTAGCAGGAGAATACTCAGCAATTATTATGTATAACCATAATGCAGCTACAGTTTCTGGTATATATAGACAAGTATTAAAACCTTTCTTTGAATCTGAAATTAGTGATGAACAAGGACATGCCCTATATTTAGCGGAGAAAATTAAGACGTTAGGTGGTACACCTACTACAATCCCTTTACCAGTGAAACAAGTAGAAGATGTTAGAGAAATGTTAGAGTCGGCTAGACAATCAGAATATGAGACAATTAAGCGTTATGAAACGAGAAAAGAACAGGCAGCGAAATTAAATATGACAGAGTTAGTTGTAAAGTTAGAAGATATGATTGCAGATGAAACAAATCATATGGAAGAATTAGATCGTCTTTTAAATGACAAAGCAATGGTGTTAAATTAATAGTGGAAATTTATAGAATGAAAGAACAAACTCTCATTTCTGGGGGTTTGTTCTTTTGCTGTATAAAAATTATGTTAGAGTAGGAAATTTTCATTTTGTAACTGAGTATGCAATACTAGAAAAATAGAAAATGATAATAGATTTACATTTTAAATAAGAAAAGGGGAAATAACTTGTGTCCATTTTAATTGTCGATGATAATCCGGTTAACATCTTTGTAATTGAAAAAATTTTAAAACAAGCCGGATATCAGGATCTTGTATCGCTGAATTCTGCACAAGAGCTTTTCGAATACATTCAATTTGGAGAAGATTCTTCCAGGTATAATGAAATTGATTTAATCTTATTAGATATTATGATGCCTGAAATTGATGGACTTGAAGTTTGTAGGCGATTACAAAAAGAGGAGAAGTTTAAAGATATTCCTATTATTTTTGTTACAGCTTTAGAGGATGCCAATAAATTGGCCGAAGCTCTTGATATGGGGGCAATGGATTATATTACGAAACCTATAAATAAAGTTGAACTATTAGCACGTATGCGTGTAGCGTTACGCTTGAAATCGGAATTAAATTGGCATAAAGAACAAGAAGAAAATCTTCGGAATGAATTAGATTTAGCTACGCAAGTACAAAGAAACTTATTAAGTAGCCCATTAAGAGAAGATTATATAAAAATTGAAGCAAGTTACTTACCTTCATTTAAATTAGCTGGAGATATGTATTATTGGTATAAAATCGATGAAAACCGCTACGGTATTATATTATTAGACGTGATGGGACATGGTATATCTGCTTCATTAGTTTGTATGTTTATTTCGTCTGTATTACGTGAAACGATTAAATCTTTAATCGATCCAGAACTTGTCATTAAAGACTTAAATAAATATATGACTCTTTTACATAATGAGAATGACGATATTCCATATTATTTTACAGCGATATATTTAGTAGTAGATACAGAAAAGAGAACGATTGAATATGTAAATGCAGGGCATCCTTCTGGATACGTTTTAGTTGATGAAACAAATATGGTTGAACTAAATCGCGGGAGTTGTGCGGTAGGATTTTTTGATGAAATAAAAGTTAAAAAGACAGTTATACCTTTTGAGAAGAACGCTCAAATCGTATTGTTTACAGATGGTGTTCTTGAAGCAATTGCAAATGATGAATTTGAGGCTGAAGAGAAATTACGTACTTTTACAGAAAGAAAATGGGGAGATTTAGAAGGCGAGATAGAAGGGTTTTACAAGGAAGAACAAAAGAAAGCGCAATCAGATGATATGTGTCTAATTATGATACAAACGAATGCGAAATAAAAAGCGTATGAAATCCAAACAGAGGATTTCATACGCTTTTTATTGTATTTTTTGATAAATTTGTTCGCTAGGATTAAATTGGGTATAATGCGGCATTATATTTGAAAAACGAAGAGTTTCTTTATTTCCTAAACATAGAAAACCATTGTGACCTAAGCTTTCATAAAATAGTTGCTGCACTTGATTTTGAAGTTTACTTGTAAAGTAAATTAAAACGTTACGACAAAGTATAATATGAAACTCGTTAAAAGATTGATCGGTTACTAAATTATGCTGTGCAAAAATAATGTTTTGTAAAAGTGATGGATTAAAATAAGCAAAACGATTATCTGTTGAATAATAGTTAGAAAATGCTTGTGTACCGCCAGCTTGTAAATAATTTTTCGTATAAGTTTGCATTTTATTTAACGGGAGGATAGCTTGTTTTGCTTTTTCTAACACATTTGTATTCATATCTGTTGCGTAAATAACCGACTTTTCACTTAATCCTTCTTCGTGAAGTAAGATGGACATTGATAATACTTCTTCACCAGTTGCGCATCCAGCATGCCAAATTCTAATTTCAGTTTGCTTTTTTAATTCAGGAATAACATGCTCTCTAAGCGCTTTAAAAAAGGCAGGGTTACGGAACATCTCAGTTACATTAATCGAGAAATCATTTAATAACTGTTCTAAAACCCCTTCCTCGTGAATTACTTTTTCAATTAATTTTGAAATGGTAGGGATATTAGAGAGCTGCATTCTATTACAAATTCTTCTATAAATAGATGTGCGAGCATATTGGCGAAAATCAAATCCTGATAGTTTAAATACTGCTTCTAATAGTAATTCAATTTCTAAGTTCGTGCGCTCATCTGTATCTACTGATGGATCAAAATTATAATACTTATTTTCCACTCCAACTAAACCTCACTTATTTTATTAACCATACACTCATTACCGAATAGAGTTGATGTAGATTTAATGGTTTACTTATATAATCTGAAGCGCCAGCAGATAAACATTTTTCCTTATCATTTGGCATTGCTTTAGCAGTTAATGCGATAATAGGTATTTCACTTAACCCTAAGTTCATTCGGATATTTTCCATCGTTTCATAACCGTCCATATTAGGCATCATAATATCCATTAAAATAAGGTCAATATTTGTATTACTTTTTAGTATTTCTAAACACTCTAAGCCGTTTTGGGCAGTAATAATGTTGGCATTTTGTTTTTTTAATGCGTTTTGTAACGCAAATATATTTCGATGATCATCATCGACAATTAAAATGGTTTTCTCTTGGAAGACGTTATTTGTTTCGGGAGTAACGATAGTTTCTTCAACAACTTCAGCAGGAATAACATCTTCTATCGTTGCTGCGACTTCTAAATTGGATAACTGTATATCTGGTAATCCATTTGGAAGGTTAGGAATATATACCGTGAAAGTACTACCTTCTCCTACATTACTCTCTAACGTAATCCAACCACCTAACAATCTAGCAAACTCTTTACAAATAGATAAACCTAATCCTGTACCACCATACTTCCGAATCGTTGCGCCATCTGCCTGTTGAAAGGCTTCGAAAATAAGTTGATGCTGTTCTTTAGCGATACCAATACCAGTATCTTTTACTGAAATTGTAATCCAATCTTTACTTATAGACTGCATATCATGACTTAAATTACTTGTTTCTATCGAATCGAAATGTAAAGAAACGGATCCTTTTTCTGTAAATTTAAATGCATTGGATAATAAGTTTTTAATAATTTGCTCAATCCGTTTTGCATCTGTATAAAACAGATCAGGAATCGTATCACTGTCTTCAATAGTAAATTCGACATTTTTTTGTGCAGCTATATGTAAAAAGTTTTGATGCATATTGGCTGCCATGTCACTTATGTTCGTTGCTTCAAAAATGATGTCTAGTTTGCCTGCTTCTACTTTAGATAAATCGAGTATGTCATTAATTAAAGTAAGTAAGTCTTTCCCTGATGAATGAATGACAGTTGCTAATTCAATCTCATCGTCGGATAAATTGTTATCATGATTTTCTCTTAACATTTCAGATAATAGTAAAATACTATTTAACGGTGTGCGTAATTCATGTGACATATTTGCTAGAAATTCAGATTTGTATTTTGAACTACGCAACAACTCACTTGCTTTTTCTTCTAATTCTGATTTAGTAATTTGTAAGTCAGCTGTCTTTTGCTCCGCCTCTTCCGTTCTAGACTCTAATTGTTCATTCGTTGTTCGTAATTCTTCTGCTTGCATTTGTAGTTCTTCCGCTTGCGTTTGCAATTCTTCTGATTGAACTTGTAACTCTTCTGTCATTGCTTGTGATTCATGTAAAAGAGTTTGAATTCGCATACGTCCCATAATGCTATGGATTGTTAAACCTAGATTATCAACGGTTTGTTGAATTAAATCTTGATGTAAATCTGAAATCTCAGTTACACTTACTAACTCCATTACTGCGATTACTTCATCCTCAAATAAGATAGGGATGATTAATAGATTTTTAGGACGTATTTCTAATACTCCGCTAGTGACATAACGAAACTCTTCGGGTATATCCCTGAGAATAAAACTTTTCTTTTCTAAGGCAGACTGTCCAATGAAACCTTCACCCATTTGAATGGATTGTTTCCCAATATCAGCACCTTGATCGGCGAAAGAAGCTTTTTTCACATAGTAGACAGTTTCTTCATATTCTTCACGTACATAAAATGCACCGCAAGAAGTTTGCGTTTTTTGTATAATTCCACTAAGAATTTTTTTACCTAACATCTCAATAGAAGATACACCTTGATACATTAAAATTAATTCTGCAAGCTCCGTTTGTAACCATTCTCTTTTCGATATTTCGTCTAGTAGGTGATTCGTTGTATGAGCAAGATCTTTTATTTCATCACGTGTGTTTACATGAATTCTTTCCGTGATTTTTTCTTTAGAAGAAATGGATTTAATAGCTTGAATTACATTTTTAATCGTTTTTGTAATGGAATTCGAAATATAGAGTGAAATGATAATAGAAATACAAGAAAGTAAGAACAATAAACTGTATAACCAAATCTCTAATTTATTATTTTCAGTATCTAATTGTGCTGCTCTTTTTTTCGTTAATTGCTCCTCAGTGCTACGGAAGTTAGTTACCTGTGACTGTAATGACTGAATTTGAGTCGTGTCGATTGTTTGTACATTATTACTATTATGATTTGCAATTAACGGGTGAATCTCTTTATTTATCCAACTAATAATATTTTCGTTAATCTGTTTTAATTTTTCTTGCTGAGATGGGTTATCCTCTAATAATGAGAAAAGATCTTGATAATGCTTTTCGTAATCCTTTTCCGCAGAATTAAGAGATTGTACGTAATTTGGATTATTAGAAATGATAAACCCTTTCGCTTTATTTTCAATTGTTAGTAAATCTTTCTCCACTTGATTTGTTAAATTGAGAACTTTAAAATCGTGATCAATAATAAAATTACGAGATTTTTGTAAATTAGAAATCTCATTGTTCAACATAATGAAAGAAACAAGTAAGAACAAAATGATAACTAAATAACCAGCCATAATTTTGTAGCGAATACTAAATTTTGCTTTCGAGTTCATTAAAAATTCCTACCTTCAAGGTTATTAAAACTTTTCTATTTTAAAGAATGAAAAACGTAATATATATTATATCAGTTTTCATAAGGCTAAACTAGAAATCCCCCTATTGTATTAGGGGGTTCTTTTTTTATAGAGGAAATCATTTTGAAATATAAAAACATATATGAAAGGTAGTAAACGAGGGAATAGAGGATAACAAATATTCTAAGAAGGGAAGAGTGTTCTTAAAGCTCTTTTTGCATCTATTCCTTCAAAAATAAATAATACAAGATCTCTCTTTTTTACAGTAAGGAAAAAGGATACTAGAGTGCTTAAGTTTTTAATAGAAGTAAGTGTTCCGTGTTTACTTATAAATACATTCGTTTGAAATGTTGTCATTAAAGCATAAAAATGATGAATCTGAGTTATTGTAGGTGTTTCATTATAAGAAATAGTAGTAGAGTGAATGGCGTTCATCGTAATATTCCTTTCCATATAGTAAGCATAACAATATAAACATACCCGTTTTAAAAAGTGTTAAACATATAAATAAGAAAAAATATAATTATAGTTTTTTACGTTTAGAAAAGGTTAGGAAGGGTATACATATACTACAAAGAGATTAACTGAAGATGAATTGTAAGATGTCTATGTTTAGTAGATTAGTCTATCAAAATATACTTTTACTTTAAATAAAAAGGAGCCTGGTATACATGAATGAAATGATGATTAATATTACATTTGATTTAATTTACTTGTTAAGTAGTTCACTTGTAGTGCTTTTACTATTCGCTTTTTTCGTAAATGGTTATGTTAATAAAAAGATTAGTGTATACAGAAATGAAGAAAAATAAAGATACATTATATAAAACTTTAGGAGGTTAATAGTTATGAATGTAGATAGAAAAATAGTAGGTGTTTTTAGAACAATTGATGATGCGGCACTCGTTATTAATGAATTAAATGAAAAAGGATACTTAGCAGATAACATTTCAGCTATTGCGAAAGATCAAAAGGAAATTGAACATCTGGAAGAAAAATCGGGTGAAAAAGTGAATAGCGAAACTGCACATAAAGCAGATATCTTTTCAGCGACAGGGCTTGTAGCTGGAGGAGTAGCAGGCGGACTCGGTGGTTTATTAACAGGTCTTGGTATACTTGCCGTTTCTGGAATGGGTCCAATTGTAGCAGCAGGACCAATCGCAGCAGCTATTGGAGGAGCTGGTATTGGCGGAGGAGCTGGAAGTTTAATAGGAGCATTTATCGGCTTAGGAATCCCTGAAGACCATGCTAAAAAGTATGAAGAATATATTTACGATGGAAATATATTAATTTTAGTAGATGCAAAATTAGATGATAAGTTAGAAATCTATAAAATATTTGATAAGCATAATGCCTATAACTCTGATTTCTTTAAATAAAATGTAAACAAAGTGAATATCGTTTTTGATCTTACAACTTTGGCGCGGCCGAGGAGTCGTATGACTATAAGAGAGGAAGGGCTTATAGTAAAAGATCAAGTCCTATTATGATATTGAGAAGGGAAGAGGTGTCTATTCGTGATTGTAAAAATATTAAAGGATAGTAGTAATAGTTTCCTTTGCACAGTTCAAAGTAAAAATGGAGATCAGTATGTGAAAAAATGGTTTAGTAAACATGAAAATAATAAAGAATTAGGGCGACCAACTTTTAAAGAAGTAGAAAAGGATTGGAAAGAAAATAGAGACTCGTTTATGTATCCTAATGTTAAAGCGCTTTATTGAACATAATGGGGGTTTTATTCTTACAAAATTGTCACACTCCTGTAAGGTAATTCAATAGATTAGATATTTTTTCTGTGTCATAATAAAGACATAAGAAAGCGCATTAAAAAACTACAACTTATTAGGAGAGTGTCAGTCATGATTGTAACAACAACGTCTGGAATTCAAGGTAAAGAAATTATTGAGTATATCGATATTGTAAATGGTGAAGCTATTATGGGTGCAAATATTGTCCGCGATTTATTCGCTTCCGTTCGTGATGTTGTCGGTGGTCGTGCTGGTTCTTACGAAAGCAAGCTAAAAGAAGCTCGTGATATCGCAATGGATGAAATGAAAGAACTTGCAAAACAAAAAGGTGCGAACGCTATCGTTGGTATTGACGTAGATTACGAAGTTGTTCGTGATGGAATGTTAATGGTTGCTGTAAGTGGTACAGCTGTACGTATATAAGTAAATAAAAAACAGGCTCCCCCTTGAAGTTTATGCTTTGAGGGGGTTTTTTGTTTTTAAGTTGTAGAAGTAAACTCCAGTTGCAAGGGTAAAATGAAAAAGAGACAGTGATGCTACATATATGTAGTGTGAGTGCAAACTTTATAATAAATAATAAAGTTGTTATTTGAGATAATGGAAGAATTAGTGGTATAAATAACTTTATAGATAATAATCAAAATAGAGAAGACAGAATGTTCATGGATGGAATGGTTAAGGGGATTTTCCAATCTGTAATAAAAAACGGAGGTACTGAGAACGGTTTACAGATGTCTACTACATAAAATTTATAATGGATTGGGGGCAATTTTTATGTTTTGGTTAGGATGTTTTTTAGGATACATTGTAGGTTCTGTTATTACATGTGCGCTACTTTACTTTGGATATAGATCCAATGAAAATAAAAAAGCGGATATGCAAAAAGGGGAGGAGAGAAAAATCAATAAAAGAGGTGTATAGTAGGCGAAAGGTAAGGTGATAACATTGATGCAAAAATAAAGGACAGTTACATATTTTATATGATTACTATGTACTGTCCCGCTTATTCCTTTTGGATTAGGAAAAATTGTTTCCTGTCTTGCTATAAATTTCATAGGCGAAAAAACCAAATAAATAGCCTATTCCGGATCCTAAACTAATTGAAAGTAGTGAGAAATCTGGGGAAAACATGCCGAAAATCAAACCAATTATACAGCCGACAAGCATTCCTATAGGTATGAAAATGTCTAATAAGTTTTGAGCTTCTTTTAATTTTTTCTTTCCTAATGTTTCTTCTTTATATTGACGTTCCATTCTCTTCATTACAAATACTACAATTCCACCAACTATTACAATAGGTGCGAGTGCCGAAATGAACCACATGTTAGAAGCTCCTTCGTTTTTTAATTAAATTATACCATATATTAACATTTTAAATTTAAGCGGAGAGAAGGTCTTCTGCATTTCTTCTCCTTTTATTCATGACTAAAGTTAATAGGAGTAAAATTAAGCTTAAAAGTGCCATTATAATAAAAACTTGCGTATAACTATCAAAATAGTCACGAGCTATCCCAGCTAGGACAGGAATGAATCCGCCCATAATATATCCTCCTGATTGCATCATAGCAGTCCATGCACTTGCATCTTCTGAAGTTTTTGTTTCATATAGCGGCAGCATAAGAGCGAGTGGAAATACGCCGCCGAGCCCGATACCTAGTAAAATAGAAGGGATCCATGGTGTAGTTAGTGGGTAAATCATAAGCGATAAACCTACGATTACAAAGCATATACTCCCTAATAACCAAAGTGCTCTGTTTTTATAAATATCCGCTAATGTCGGAATTAAAAAGCTACATATCATTTGGATCACGGTAAAAACAGTTATAAGAGTACCTGCTTGCTCACTACTCACACCCATACTTTGATTTGCCGGCGCAAGCCAAGTCGTAATGGAATAAAAGATTCCTGATTGTAGCCCGAAAAGGATTGTAAATAACCATGCTTTTTTATTTCTTAAAGGCAATTTATTATTCTTTTTATTTTGTGTGCTCGTCTTCTTTTTTCGTTTCATAACAGGATACCAAAACATAATAGCGATAATAGTTAGTGCACCCCAAAAAGCGAGTGCCATATTCCAAGATCCTTTTAATACATGTTGTAAAGGGATTGTTAAACCTGCACTTAAAGAAGCGCCAGTTCCCATACCTACTGAATATATGCCAATCATTAAGCCAATTTTTGTAGGGAATTTTTCTTTAATAAAACCTGATAGTAAAGGACCTGCCAGTGCAATTCCAATACCGATAAATAAAGAACTCGCGAATAATGTGGAAATGGAAAAGGTAAAAGCTCTCATACATGTTGCCAAGCCGATTAAAATAAGACAAGTCATAATTGATTTTTCTGCCCCGTATTTTTTAATTACCTTCCCAGTCAGTAAGGCGAATGTCCCCATACAAAAAACAGGAATAGCTGTTAAAAAACTAACGGAAAAATTGCTTATATTTAAGTCTTGTCGGATTGTTTCTAATAAAGGTGAAACAGATGTAATTCCGATACGTAAATTAATGGAAACAAAAAATAGTGCTAGTATATACAAATAAGTTCGTTCTTGCTGTTTCAATTTCATTTTCTCCTTTCTTAAACATCAGATGTTATTGAGTATATCATCTGATGTTTTTGTGTAATAGATAAGGAGCTTATTTCAGCTCCAAATTTTGAACAGCGTATGTTCGCGCCTCTTCGGTATTTTGCTTTAAAATAGCTTGGAATAACTTTTCATGAATGCCAGAGTTGTCTTCATAGTTCGCTGTATGTAATATTAATTGACTTAAAATATGGCGAAGGGCAGGTACGAAAGATTGATACAAATCAAATAGAACTTCGTTTTTACTCGCCTTTGCAATGGCTAGATGAAACTGAATGTCTGCATCTATGTATGCTACATAATTTCCTTCTTGAAGGGCATTTTTTCTTTTATTCAAATGTCCTTTTAAATATAAAAGATCCTCTTCGCTTCGGCGTTGTGCCGCTAACATTGCTACTTCTTTATCTAACATATTTCGTGCTTCATACACATGATTTATATTAGCTGCTTGCAGTCTTTTTTCAAATGAATCTTGCGTTGTATTTAATGAGACAATACGAGTGCCTTGTCCTTGTCGAACTTCTAATACGCCAGCATGTACTAATATCTTTATACTCTCTCGCAGCGTTGAACGTCCTACCCCTAGCTCTTCCATTAATTGCGGCTCTGTAGGGAGGCGATCACCAACTTCATACTCGCCAGAAAAGATTTTCTCTTGTAGACGTTCCAATACTTCATCGACTAATTTTCGCCGAGAAACTTTTGAAAAGGATTTCTTTTCGTTCATATTCATCTGCTCATCTCCTGTTATATTCGTTTTTATGATAACCAATTTAAGTTGTGTTGACAATGTTATTTTTTAGGTAGTTGAAGCCGAGATACTAAAAGAGATTCTTTTATGGCATTCAATAACTCGTCAAAAAAACTTTCCCTTTCGTTTTCTCCGCAGATTGCACAACATCAACCGCCGTTTTCACATCCGCTAAGTCATATGTAGAATGTACTTTCATAAAACGTAATTGCTCATTTTCTACTAGACGAATTAAGTGACGAAACGTCTCCTGCCATTTATATGCTGACACATTTTTATTCCAATGTCGTAAATGAAATATGTTTGCGTGTACTTTTGCTTTTGTGACAATCTCGGCCCAGTTCACTTGTATTCCTGATAGAAGACCGATCGTTAAAAAATGCCCGTTTGGACGTAAGGAAAAAGCTAATTCATTTCCATCCGGTCCTCCGATAGAATCAATCGCAGCATCCGCACCAATCCCGTTTGTTAATTCCATAACAGTTTCATAAAGCGGGGCAGTGGAAGTATCAATTACATATGCAGCACCAAGGCGCAGTAATTCTTCTGTATGCTTATTATTTCTTGTAACGGCAATTAATCGGAAATTTAAAATTTGGGATAACTGCGCAAATAGATGTCCAATAGCGGACCCACAAGCATTCACTAATAAAACGTCATTACGCTGTAAGTTTAACGTTTCTGTACAAGTAACCCACGCCGTAAGGGGATTAATATACATTTGTGCCGCTGTGAAATCATCAATGGAATCAGGAATAGGGACTACAAAATCAGCTGATGTCTTCACATATTCTTGCCAAGTACCTTCCCCGCGTAAAGGTAACACTCGTTTACCGATAAGCTCTCGAGAAACAAAAGCGCCAACATTTTCTACAATACCAACACCTTCATAGCCAGGTATGTTAGGTAAAGGAATTCTATGAGCGTACGCTCCTGTGATGGGAATTAAGTCAGATGGATTAATCGGTCTAACTAGCATACGGACGAAAACTTCATTATCTTTCAGTGGTTCTATATTTTTATATTCAACTTGTAATACGTCTTTTGGATTGCCAAACTTATGAAATTGAATGCATGTTCCAATCAAAGTAATTTGCCCCCTTAGTTTGATTGGGTTTATTATAGCATTTTTAGTTTGGGTGGTTACTTTGTTAGTGATAAATAGGGTTTTTAATTTACGTATTTATCAGAATTTTATAAAATGTGTATATAACTATAAAATGGGGGGATTTCTTCATGTGTACTAGTTTGACGTTACAAACTAAAAATTTCCAACATCTTTTTGCGAGAACAATGGATTTCACATTAGATATGAATCAGGAAGTAATAATCATTCCTCGGCGTTATCAGTGGAACAATATAACTGGTGAAACTATCCGAGCGAAAAAGGCTGTTGTCGGAATGGGAATTAATCATGAAGGAAGGGTCATTATGGCGGACGGAGTAAATGAAGCTGGTATGACGTGTGCCACTCTCTATTTCCCGGGATTCGCTACTTATAGTAACAGTATAGATAACCATAAAACGAATTTAGCGCCATTTGATTTTGTGGCTTGGAGCCTCACGCAATTTAATTCTGTTGAAGAGTTAAAAAAATCTGTTGATAACATTTCCCTTATAGATATACCATTACCAGTTTTAGGAATTGCCCCACCGCTACATTGGATTTTAGCAGATAAATGGGGAGAGTGTATTGTACTTGAGCCGACAACTGATGGACTAAAAATGTATGACAATCCATTAGGAGTGATGACTAATAGTCCGGAGTTTAATTGGCATTTACAAAATTTAAGACAATATATTGGACTTAAATCGCAGCCATTTGCGCCAACGGAGTGGGGAGATGTACCATTAAGTGCTTTTGGCCAAGGTTCAGGAACGATGGGACTTCCTGGAGATTTTACCCCGCCATCAAGATTTGTGCGGGCAGCATATGGAAAACAAAACATTCAAGGTATAGAGAACGAAGAAGAGGGGATATCTGCTATTTTTCATATCTTATCAAATTGTGAGGTTCCTAAAGGGTCAGTAATAACAGAAGACGGAACATTAGATAATACCATCTATACGAGTGCAATGTGTATGGAATCTGGAACATATTATTACCATACTTACGATTGTAGACAAATTATAGCTATTCATTTATTCAATGAAAATTTAGATACAGCTGAGATTAAAACTTATCCGTTTCAGCGGAAACAAAAAATATTTTATGAAAACTGAAGCGCCCCTGGAAAAGTGAAACTAATAAAAACACCTCCATTTAATTTGCATACTTAGTATGCGAATTTAGGAGGTGTTTTTTATCATTTATCAATATTCAGGTTTACTTCTTGCTATTCTATTAAGCCGAAGCCTTCTTCATTCTCTCAAGTAAACTAGACAACACATGCGTACGATACGATTCTAGTTTTTTACCTTCATAAGTACGGATACCTAATTTTTTAAGTTCTTTTACATACCAACCTTTGCTTCCGAAATACATGTGATCGCTCCCCTTCAACTTTGTTTTATTTATTCTGATTGCATATGGAGGTACAGGTAATATAATGAAGGAAATGAATTTCGCGCGAAAATGGTTAACTTTGTTGCAAAAGACATATATACTAAAGATAGTATACAACGAGGTGGACAAGACGTGATTATAGAGAAGCACGAAATTCAAATTGACCAAATTACTAGCGGTAAAGTGAATATCTTTACTTTCTATCGAAATAGAAAGCAAATTGATGATCATTTTTTACGATTGCAAGAACCATCGCTTACAGCAAACTACTTCTTCCATTTTCATTTTGATGCAGAGAGCTTGCATCTACTGCAGAAAGAGTTTCCAAGCGTATATCCGTACGACGGTAGTGAAACAATTCACGACTGGACGGAAAAGATGAAAGCAGAATTGCAACATCAGATCCAAACAGGTAAATGGAATAAACGCGTACGTATCGGTAATCGTATTCTAGATGTGGTGTTTACGTGGTGTGACGAAGATATAGTAGAGTGAAAAAGAAGCGGATGACGCTTCTTTTTTTAGCGCTGGAATAAAACGAGCTTACCTGCAGTAGATGTACAGCGATGTGTTTTTTCATACAATCCTTTTTCTTGTAAGATAGATTCACCTTTTGCTTTCGCTTCTTTTTCAGTTGCCGCCTCGAATGATTCGTCTAATGCTTTTGAACCATCTTTTTCAAAGACTGTTAGAACGTATACTCCCATGAAAATTCCCTCCAATATTTAAAATCAGAATCTTATAATTATTTTGACATAAAATGCTACAATATGCAAAGAAATATATGACATTGCGTGGTAAAATAGAATGAAACTTTAATCATCGAGAATATTTTTATTCTCGGTGATTATTAGTTTTCAGCGATTTAAATTTTGATAAAATGAAACTTTTGAAAGATAGAAAGGATCGTTATTTGTGAAACAAGTAAAGTTTATACATGCGGCTGATTTGCATTTGGATAGTCCGTTTAAAGGGATGGAGATGAATGTTACGCAGTCTGTGTGGGAGAGAATGAAGCAGAGTACGTTTGAATCATTTGAGCGTATTGTTGATAAAGCGATTCAAGAGCGCGTTGATTTCGTATTACTAGCTGGGGATTTGTATGATGCGGAGACGAGAAGTTTGAGGGCGCAAGTGTTTGTGCGTGAGCAAATGAAGAGACTTTTGCAATACGATATCCCTGTTTTTATTATTCACGGTAACCATGATCATTTAGGGGGAAGCTGGGCAGCAATTGAGTTTTCGGAAAATGTTCATGTATTTACTGAGCCTTATGTAGAAGAGAAATCATTTTATAAAAATGGTGAATTGTTAGCTTCTATTTACGGGTTTAGTTATTTGCAGCAAGCGGTAACGGATAATATGACAGCGCAGTATACGAAAATGAGTGATGCGCCTTTTCATATTGGTATGCTTCACGGAAGTGTGGAAGGAGATGCAGAGCATAATCGCTATGCACCGTTTCAAATTCGTGAGTTGAAAGAAAAACAGTTTGATTATTGGGCTCTTGGCCATATACATAAACGTGAAATTTTATCAGAAGAACCATACATTATTTATCCAGGGAACATACAAGGTCGTCATCGTAAGGAAACAGGCGAGAAGGGTGCATACCTTATTGAACTTACGAAAAAAGGATCGCAGTGTTCATTTTTCCATACGGCAGATGTTGTATGGGACGAAATCGAGGTTGGTATTGATGGACTTGACACTGTTGATGAACTTATGACAAGCATATCTACTGCGATGAATGAATGCCGAAGAGAAGAGGAAGGTACGCTATTAACTGTCGTATTTACAGGACAAGGCCCACTTTCACCTTATTTGCGCGACGAAAAGCGTGTGGAAGAGATTTTTCACATTTTAGCATCTGGAGAAGAGCGAAAAGATTTCGTATATGCAATGAAGTGGAAAAATGAGACGGTTTCTTTTGCGGAAATCGAACGTTTGAAAGCGGAAAATCATTTCGTCGGTAGTGTGCTAAAGGAGTTAGAAGCTTTCACTAATATGGACGGAGTATTGCGCACTATTTGGACATCTCCTGTAGCGCGTAATAGTATTGAATCTTTTACAGAAGAAGAGAAGAAAGAGATTCAAAAGGAAGCAGAAAATATTATTTTAGAACAATTATTCCAGCAAGAGAGGGATAAAAAATGAGAATTGAAAAACTCCATATTTATGGGTACGGAAAATTAGAAAATGTGGAAATGGATCTTTCTTTGCTGACAGTGTTATACGGTGAAAATGAAGCGGGGAAATCGACAATTCGCTCATTTATGAAAAGTATTTTATTCGGTTTTCCGACGAGAGGACAGCGCCGTTATGAGCCGAAAGAAGGCGGGAAGTATGGCGGTGCGATGACTGTGGAAACAGAGAAGTACGGCCGTTTGAAAATTGAACGGTTGCCAAAGACGGCAGCTGGCGAGGTGACCGTTTATTTTGAAGACGGGAAAACGGGCGGAGAAGAAATTTTAAACGATATATTAAGCGGGATGAATGAAAGTTTATTTGAATCTGTCTTTTCATTTGATATGCATGGCCTTCAAAACATTCATCAGCTTGGCGAAGCAGATATTGGCAATTATTTATTTTCGGCAAGTGCAGTCGGAAGTGATGCGCTATTGCAGTTAGATAAAAAGCTAGAAAAAGAAATGGACCAGCGCTTTAAGCCGAGTGGTCGTAAACCAGAAATTAACGTGTCATTGCAAGAGATGAAGAAACTTGAAGAGAAGATGAAAGAGTGGCAAGGGAAAATCGGCACGTATGAAAAACAGGTCGAGCAGTTAAAAGAAAGCGAAGAGAAGCTTGCTTCTGTTCGCGGGGAAAAAGAGAGTGCAGAAAAAAGAAAGCAAGATTATGAAATATTAGCAGCGCTTGAGCCACTCGTTATTGAAAAGCGTGCGCATGAGAAAGTATTAGAGAACGAGAGCGGGCAGTTTCCTGTAAACGGAATGGCGCGTTATGAAGCAATTAAGGCGAAGATGGAGCCGCTTCAATTACAAGTTGATTCGCTCCACAAGAAAATTGAGACAGTGCAATCGGAAATTGCCTCGATTCAAATAGATGAAGAGTTTTTACAAAAAGAAAGTTATGTAGAAGAACTTCGTATGCAGCATATGTCTTACGAAAATGCACGCCAAGAAATGCGTGATATGACAGGAAGTATTACGAATATAAAAGAAGAAATCGCAGAACTAGAACAACAAATTGGTGCTACTTTTGAAAAGGAAACAGTTCTTTCATTTGATATGAGTTTGGCAACGAAAGAGTTAATTACGCAAACAGTGCAAAAGGCGCGCGAATTAGAAACGCAAAAAGCACAGCTCGATGATCGTTTTAAAGTAGCGCAGGAGCAATTAGAAGAACAAGAAGAAAATATAAGACAGATTAAGCAACAAATGTTAGCGGATGAAGAGCGAAATGCGTTAGCTGAGAAAGAGAAGTCGTTCCAAGATGCGGCGTTTATCGGTATGGGCGCAGAGAGAATGAAGCGCAAGTACGAGGAAAAAGCAGGAGCGGCTATGCAAAAGAAAAAGCAGTGGCAAAGAGTTTGTCTTCTGTTACTCCTTATTAATACAGGCATTTTATTCACGAGCTTATTTATAGACAATCGCCCGCTTTTATTTATTAGTGTCATCGTATTTGTAGGGATTGTTCTCGCCCTTGTTTTATATAAAGATCCATCAAGTGGATTACAAGAAGAGCTCCTTACACTTCAGCAAAGTGCCGGCGGGAGACAAAGTGAAGAAGCGATGTCTGTTCGCTATCAGTTAGAAAAAGATGAAGAGATACGTAAATTATTTGAGCGTGAGTCTTATAAGTTACAGCAGTTGGAACGAGCGTATGATAAAGTCGTTTCATCGTATGAGGAATGGGAGAGAGAAACGTTCCAGGCGGGAGAACAAGTCGATGCATATAAAACGCGCTATATGTTTCCTGAATTTTATACGTATGCACACATATTGCCGGCGTTTGAGCGTATTGAAAAAATGCAGCAATTATATCGGGAGTTAGAGAAGCAAGGTACACGAAAATCTTCATTATATGAAATGATTTCGCAATTTGAACATAAACTAGAAACTGTTATCGGTAGTGCGGAGTATAGTAAGCTACACGAGGCACAAAGCCGTATGCAAAATGAGAAAGAGAAGCGCCAAACTTGTAAGCAGTTAAAAGAAAAACTGGCGGAATGGCAAGAAGAATATGAGTTTATGCAAGAACAATTAAAGCAATTACTAATAGAACGAGATGGTTTATGGCATATTGCAGAGTCTACAGATGAAGAGATGTTTTTAGAAGCAGGTAAACTGGCGGAAAAACGTGAGGATGCAGAAAAACAAGTGGGGCGTTTATTACCGCAAATTGATCTGTTGGAACAGCGTTTAACGAGTTTATCATTAGCTGAACATTATGAAGCTGACGGTTATGAAGGAAAATTAAAGCAAGAAATTACAACTGTCCAAAACTGTCTTACGAAAGAGAAAGAACTGACAGAGCGTATTGCGAAACATCGTATGGAAATTGCGAATTTAGAAGAAGGTAGTACGTACGGCGATTTAATGCATGAATGGGAAATGAAAAAAGCGCAAGTGCGTGAACAAGTGAAGAAGTGGGCTGCTTATGCGGCCGCAAAGACAGTGTTAACGAAAACGAAGCACTATTATCATGAAGTTCATCTTCCTCGTATTTTACAAAAATCAGAAGAGTATTTCGTCTATTTAACAGGCGGACGCTATAGTAAAATCTTTTCACCGTCAGAGGCAGAACCGTTTATCGTTGAACGTAACGACGGTATGCGTTTTTACAGTCATGAACTAAGCCAAGCGACAGCGGAGCAGTTATATTTATCGCTGAGATTTGCACTCGCGAAAACATTCGAACATGATTATCCATTTATTATTGATGATAGTTTCGTGCATTTTGATGCGGTAAGGACGAATCGAACGATTGAACTTATAAAGGAAATTGCAAAGGATAGACAAGTCATATTCTTTACATGTCATGCGCATTTACTTGCGTATTTTCCAGAAAAACAGATTATAAAATTAACACATATGCGTAAAGAAAATGAGTTGTAGTGTGCTATACTAAAAGTAACTGATTTGGTGGAGGAATTCGAATGAAAAAGAAAATTGCAGAGTATGAAGTTGGTGAACAAGTCGATATTTTCTTGTTAATTAAAACAGCGACAAAAGGTATCGCAAGCAATGGAAAGCCATTTTTAACAGTAATCTTACAAGATCCAAGTGGAGACATTGAAGCGAAGCTATGGGACGTATCACCAGAAGTTGAGAAACAATATGTAGCGGAAACAATCGTGAAAGTAGCTGGTGATATTTTAAACTACAAAGGACGTATTCAATTACGTGTGAAACAAATTCGTGTTGCGAATGAAAATGAAGTAACAGATATCTCAGACTTCGTAGAAAAAGCACCAGTGAAAAAAGAAGATATGGTTGAGAAAATTACGCAATACATATTTGAAATGAGAAACCCGAACATTCAGCGTCTAACAAGACATTTATTAAATAAGCATCAAAACGAATTTTTAGACTATCCAGCAGCGACAAAGAACCATCACGAGTTCGTATCTGGACTAGCTTATCACGTCGTATCAATGCTTGATTTAGCGAAAGCTATCTCAAATCTATACCCATCGTTAGATAAAGACTTACTATATGCAGGCGTTATTTTACATGACCTTGGTAAAGTAATCGAACTATCTGGCCCAATTTCTACAACGTATACGTTAGAAGGAAATTTACTAGGCCACATTTCTATTATGGTGAACGAAATTGGTAAAGCAGCAGACGAATTGCAAATCGATGCAGAAGAAGTATTAATTCTTCAACACATCGTCCTTTCTCACCACGGAAAAGCAGAATGGGGTAGCCCAAAACCACCATTAGTAAAAGAAGCAGAAATTCTGCATTACATCGATAACTTAGATGCAAAAATGAACATGATGGACCGCGCATTAGGACGCACAAAACCAGGCGAATACACAGAGCGTGTCTTTGCACTTGATAATCGTTCGTTCTATAAACCGACGTTCCATAATTAATAGTGTGAATAAAGTGGCCTCATTAAGTGTTAATACGCTTAGTGGGGCTGTTGTATAATGATAATAAAGTTATTGAATTTTGATTATTAAAAAGCTAAGAGCCTTACTACATTCTACGTAGCAAGGCTCTTTAAAGTTGTTTCAAATTACATCCATCTGTTCGTTCAAGTGTAACTATTCGCAATTATTTGATATTATATAGGTGAATAGAAAGATACATTAAAAATTAGTTTCGTAGTTGTAAAAGGAGGTTATTTATATTATTCTTTTATAATTTTCCAAAAGGGAGAGTTTATGAAAAAGATTATTGTTTTTGTATTAACGATATTTATATTATTCTCAGGATTCGCAACACAAAGTTATGCGTTGTCAGATTCGCAATCTGCGGCAATACAAGCGTTGCTAGATGATGCCTGTCGTATATCAGGTGTGCCGGGAATGTCAATCTCAATACTTGCTGATGATGAAGTGTTCTACTTTTCTTCAGGGTATGCAGACCGTGAAAAGGGGTTGTCTGCAAGTGAAAATACACTCTATGAGTTAGCCTCGGTCAGTAAAGCTTTTACCGGTATGGGTATTATGCTATTGGAAGAGCAAGGGCTGCTCTCAATGACTGACCCTGTCCAAAAATATTTACCTTGGTTTACATTAAAGTATCAAGGGAAACCTGTTGATATGCAAAGTCTTACACTAAATAACTTTCTTCACCATACCAGTGGTCTAATAAATATTAGGCATACTCAAAATATTCCACAAGGCAATACACCGGATATGTTGCAAAAGACTGTGGAAATGCTCGTTGATGCTGAATTGGCGTTCCCTCCCGGTGAACAGTATAACTATGGAACCGTTAATTATGACGTATTGGGTTTGGTTATTGAGATTGTGTCGCGACAAAGCTATGAAGACTTTATGAAGGAACAGGTATTTCAGCCGCTAGGTCTTCACCAGACGTATGTTTATAAAGAAGATGCTCAAGCTACTGGACAGTTGGCACAGGGCTACCGTTCTTCCTTTTTTATGACAACTCCATTTAAAGCTCCGGATTATGCTGGGAATAAACCCGCAGGCTACATCATTTCTAATACAAAAGATATGGCTCGTTGGCTGGGCATACAGATGGGTATCGTGCAGGACATACCCGAAATATTTCACACGGTTATCGAAAAATCACATAGGGGTGATATGTCTGTTTCGGCTGTCAACGGTATGTATTATGCGGCAGGTTGGTCCGTAAATGCCGAACAAACGATTATAGAACACACTGGGGGCAATCCAAATTTCAGAACCGAAGTAGTCATACTGCCAAATGAACGAACAGCCGTCTCCTTGCTGAGCAACGGCACAAATACCAATACAAACATGGTACTAAAAGTTAAAGATATATTAGAAGGCAATCTAACTCAGTCATATGAAATAAGCGGCACACAGCTTTTGGATATCATTTTGTCGTCTATCACAATTATTTTTTGCCTATTGGCCGTTTTGCTATTTCTCTTAGGATTACGCAGAAGGAGAACGAATGAGCGACAGCCAATGACAAAAAAGAGAATAACCGTAACAGTTATTTTCCTGATCGCTACGATTGCTCTGGGTATACTGTGCTGCGCTTTCGATTGGTCAACAATACTTATGTGGCAAACATATAGTGTTCTTACAGCTTTGATTTCGTCAGCATTATTAACAGCAAGCATTACATGGTTTGTATACACTCACCGATAAAATACCTTGCTCCTAAGATAAGCATAATGTTAAGTCATTAAAGTCCGATTGGTGAGGGTTGATAATCAGTGGGGGGTGAAGAAAACCCCCACTGATTAAAGTTTCACTTTATTAAAAATGAAATAAAATAGTTAAGAAGTACGCATGGGTGTAACGAAGAACTAATAAAACATATCTTGCCACTAGAATGGGGGCATATCAACTTTTAAATTGAGTACCGCCAGCATTTCAGAAAAATATGTTAAGCAAAAAATACAATAAGCTGTCCATATGGGCAGCTTATTTACATAATTCTCGATATTGGAAGTTGATTAATATCAGTTCATTTGTTTTTCGAAAGGAGTTATTTTGTTCGTTCAAAGATAATATCAAAGTAATTCGCGTACCCCATAGTTGGTGGCGCAAATAGTTGATTTTATAGGGGGAAAACCTGTAACTAAAGCCTAACATAGGTGTTTTTGTTTAAATTTTGCTTAATTCTCACTAGTAATTAACTAAAAATTTAGAAATCGTTATATAATGAATTTAATTTAAAATTAGGAGTGATTAAATTGCCAGATATGATAAACCTCGTTCTTTTCATCATTATAGCGAGGTGTTAAAACTTCTAATAGAAAGCATATTCGATTAAGAAAGAAGGGGTAGTTATGAAAACTAGTGAAGAAACGCATTGGCAAAGGTTTAAACGTAAGAGTAAATCCCCGAAAGAGTGGTTAAAGAAAGTATACGAATTTTTTATTAATGAACACGTATGGGATGCTATCTTTAAAGTGTTCCTTAAACTAGTATGGGCAGTAAAAGGTATGGGGAAAAGCTTGAAACGGGTAATAGAAAACATATTCAATTAAATTCTATTCTTTCATAATTTCCTCATACGATCGATAATTTCCAATAAATTTGTTTTATATAATGGAGTGTGAATACGACAGTTGATACAGCAATGGCTATAATACCTATATGTGCGTAAAAATTAAAGTAATCATATTTCTGGAAGAAAAATTCAAGGACAGGAAATAAAAGAGTAAGACTAGCAATTAATATTAATTGTTCTTTTTTCATTATCATGCCTCCTTCTTTGTATAATTCAGCATTGATAGAAACAATTCCTATATGAATATCCTATACATGATCAGTTAACATAACGTCCTATTATCGGTAGCAAGGAAAAAGGAGGAACCCTACTCTCACAAGGGAACCTCCTTTTTTTGTTCTATCAATCTATGCAATTTTTTATACATTCCTATTCTGGTGCGGTTTTAGGGTTCTTGTCTGTTATTGGATTAACGAAAAAACTGTATAAAATCTCGCATACTCTTAGCGTGTTTTTTTCAAAAATGCTGGCGATATCTCACATCCATCAACTTATGAATTTTATAATGTCCTCAAACCAAGAATTTCTCGTGTTTTTAGTCCAAAATGTTATTTAATAAAAAAATATCTCGAATTCGAGATAAAATACTTGCTTTTTAATCACTTGAGTTGTAAAGTGATAGTAACGAAAGCGATTGAGTCATATGAAAAACATACACTCAGTTGTTTTCGAGTTAAAAACGAAAGTAACTTATGCAGTAAAAACTAAGATGAATTTACAAAAACATAATGAGAATAAATTGAACAGCTAAAAAACATATTATTTTTTTATCATCACTTGACTAGTAAAACGAAGTGGAGGAATTACAAATGTATAAAATTAAAGGGCATCATCACATTTCAATGGTTACGAAAAATGCAAATGAAAATAATCACTTTTATAAAAATGTGCTTGGATTACGTCGTGTGAAAATGACAGTAAACCAAGATGATCCGTCAATGTATCATTTATTTTACGGAGATAAAACAGGAAGTCCGGGTACAGAGTTATCATTTTTTGAAATTCCTTTAGTAGGAAGAACATATCGCGGTACAAATGCGATTACTCGAATTGGATTACTCGTTCCTTCAGAGGAAAGCTTACATTACTGGAAAGAACGATTTGAGAAATTTGATGTGAAACATAGTGAGATGACAACATATGCAAATCGTCCTGCTTTACAATTTGAGGATGCTGAAGGTCTTCGCTTAGTACTACTCGTTTCAAACGGAGAAAAAGTAGAGCACTGGGAAACTTGGGAGAAATCAGAAGTTCCTGCAAAGCATCAAATTCAAGGAATGGGTTCTGTGGAAATGACAGTTCGTAGACTTGATAAAATGGCGAGTACACTTACAGAGATGTTCGGTTATACAGAGGTTAGCCGAAGCGAAGAGGAAGCAATTTTTCAGTCCATTAAAGGAGAGGCTTTTGGAGAAATCGTTGTGAAATATTTAGATGGTCCTACTGAAAAGCCCGGCCGCGGTAGCATCCACCATTTAGCAATTCGCGTGAAAAACGATGCAGAGCTTGCCTATTGGGAAGAACAGGTGAAACAAAGAGGCTTCCAGTCTTCAGGAATCATCGACCGTTTCTACTTTAAAAGCTTATATTTCCGTGAATCAAACGGAATCTTATTTGAAATTGCGACAGATGGACCAGGATTTACAGTTGATGGCGATGTAGAGCATTTAGGAGAAAAACTTGATTTACCACCGTTCTTAGAAGATCAGCGTGCAGAGATTGAAGCGAATTTAGCACCTATTGAAGAGAAAATATAAAATTTAAAACCATTGGAGGAATATAAAATGAACCAATTAAAAGGAATTCACCACGTTACAGCGATTACAAGTAGTGCAGAAAAAAACTATGAGTTTTTCACTCACGTTTTAGGAATGCGTTTAGTTAAAAAAACAGTAAACCAAGATGACATTCAAACGTATCATTTATTCTTTGCAGATGATAAAGGTAGTGCAGGAACAGATATGACATTCTTTGACTTCCCAGGTGTTCCGAAAGGAGTACACGGTACAAATGAAATTTCAAAAACTTCATTCCGTGTTCCAACTGATGCAGCACTAGCGTATTGGGTGAAACGCTTTGACCGTCTTGAAGTAGAACATACAGGAATTAAAGAGCAATTTGGTAAGAAAACTCTTTCTTTCGTTGACTTTGATGATCAACACTATCAATTAATCTCAGATGAACTTGATAAAGGAATCGAATCAGGTACACCATGGCAAAACGGACCAGTACCATTAGAATACGCAATTACTGGTTTAGGACCTGTATTCATTCGTATCGCAAACTTTAGCTTCTTTAAAGAAGTGTTAGAAAAAGTTTTATTATTTAAAGAGATTGCGCAAGAAGGAGAATTCTATTTATTTGAAGTGAACAAAGGCGGAAACGGTGCCTCTGTCATCGTAGAACATAATACAGTTCTTCCTGAAGCACAACAAGGTTTTGGTACAGTGCACCATGCGGCATTCCGTGTAGAAGATCGCGCTGTATTAGAAGAATGGATTGAGAGAATCAGTAGCGTAGGACTTCCTTCATCTGGCTATGTAAACCGTCACTTCTTCGAATCATTATACGCAAGAGTTGCACCACAAATCTTATTTGAATTTGCAACAGACGGCCCAGGATTTATGGGAGACGAGCCATACGAAACACTTGGTGAAAAATTATCTTTACCTCCATTCCTAGAGCCAAAACGTGAAGAAATTGAAAAATTAGTTCGTCCAATTGATACAGTGAGAAGTACGAAGGAATTTATTAAAGAGTAAAAATAGAGATAGTAAGTAGGAGAGCAAGTAGTTTTAGCGGAGTGCTGGAACTACTTGCTTTTTTATTTATCCTAGTAAGTTTTCTGACAATTATTTCTCAAGTTATTAAAAAGGAAAACTTTGGTATAATTAATTAAAATATTAAATTTTCTGATAATTATTTTTCAATGCATAGAAAAGGAGTGTTAATATACAATTTTAATAATTGTATAAAAATCCTAATTTTGTAATTTTGGAGAAAAGGGGATGCGAGTGTATGGGAGCAGATGTAGTAACGCGGGAGCAAATGAAACATTCTTTAGATGATTGGTATCGTGTAATGTTACAGCAAAATATAGAGAAGGCCACAGAAATGAAAGAGGAGATTGAAAGTAAGATTAGTGGGTTGGATGTGGATCAGGATGTATTACTTTATCATGCGTTGTTGAATTTTAGATATGATGCATTAGTTGATTGGATTTCAGTTAGAGAAGATAGTTTTGATAAAGTGGAATCTTTCGAAATTCCAACAGAGGGCTTTTTAGCTTATTATTATCACTTTTTTAAAGGGTTTCATTGCACATTAATTTCAAATTATAACGAAGCGAAAGAACAGTATGAGCAAGCTGAGAAGTTATTGAAATATATTGCAGATCCGATAGAACATGCGGAGTTTAATTATCGGATGGGATATTTTTACTATCAAGTATATCAGCAAATGTTAGCTTTAGATTATATCAAAAAGGCGAAAGAAATATTTTGTGAACATAAAGGTTACGAAGGAAACGTGGCGTTGTGTCATAACTTCATAGGATTATGTTGTATTGATTTTAAACAGTTTGAGTTAGCGGAGGAAAGTTTTAATACCGCAATCCATTTACTTCAACAACATGATAAAGAAGAAAAACATATTTTAATGGTTAGAAGTAACTTAGGGTGGTTATATAGTAGTCAGAATTTATCAGATTTGGCAATTAGACATTTAAGTGAAGTGACTAAGAAAATGCCTAAGCATTTTAAAGCGATTTTTACTGAAGCAGAGGAAAATTATAAACTGGGCAAAATAGAAATTGCTAATAACTTAATAGAACTAGGGCTGAAAATTTGTAATGAGTTGCAAAATAAAGAATTTCAACATCGCTTTATGATATTGAAGGAATTAAATATTAATTCGAGTGCTAATGAGTTAGAGAAAGTAACTGTGGAAAGTATTTCGTATTTTGAAGAACACTCCCTTTTAGATTGTGTTAAGGAATACGCAGAAATATTAGCTTATAAATTTTATCAAGAAGAAAAACATGAAAAGGCTAGTAAATACTTTTATATTAGTAGCCAAGCTCGAAAAAAACTTTTAAAAGAAGGAGCGCTAAAATAAATGAAAAAAATTAATGTATTGATAGCAGGTTTAGTAATACTACTTTCATTAGGGCTTACTGCTTTTACAGAGTCTGAACAACATGCTTTAAATAGAGGTGATGGTGGCGGAGCACCAGCAAGACCAGACTACGTTAACATTGGAGACACAGGAGGAGCACCAGCAGATAATAAAGGCGACGGCGGCGGAGTAAGCCAACTATAATAACAAAGAAAGGGACTTCAACATGAAGTCCCTTTTTCTATTTTTAGGCCATGTAGAGAAAAGAATTGACTTACTTTAAATATGTAACTATAATAGTTACAGAATAACCATTAGTAATAGAAATGAGTTATATTTTTTTAATATAATTGTAACTGTTTTAGTTACAATTAAAAAGAGAACATAAAACAACCAAAAAATGTAAAAACTTTAAATAGCAACTCAAGAAAGGAGACGGGAACTTTGAAACGGTTTAAGTTTTATTTGATTAGCGGTATTGTGCTTGTTTTGCTTATCGTATGTAACTTCGTTGATAAGCCGATTGCGAAGGTTGAAGAAGTGAAAGATACTGTTATGATGAAGCTGAATACGAAAGAGAGTATGGCGCAAATTGATGGGCAGACGATTTATTTTAAGCAAATTGGTGAGGGGAAACCTCCGTTACTCATGTTGCATGGGTTTGGTGGTTCTTCTGATGGGTTTAGTGATATTTATCCGGAACTAGTGCGAGATCATACGATTATTGCGGTTGATATTTTAGGGTTTGGGCGTTCTTCTAAGCCGGTTGATTTTCAGTATTCGTTTCCTGCGCAAGTGAATTTATATTATAAGTTAATGAAGAAGCTTGGATACGATCAGTTTGCGGTGCTCGGCCATTCAATGGGCGGAGAGATGTCCCTTAATTTAGCGTATTTATATCCGGATGCAGTGACGCATCTCATCTTGGCGGATGCTACAGGGATAGAGTCTTTCCAGCAAAAAGAAAGTTATGAAGTACCACCGCTATCGACGGACTTACAAACTGTAACTGAGATTACGAAGTATAATAAAAATGAAGTAAAAAATAGTCGTGATGATAAAGAGCATTATGATCAGCTTACGAAAATGCGAGAGCGCCGCATTGCGATGGAAGCTGATAAAATTAAGGTACCGACTTTAATTATATGGGGACGACATGATAAGAGTGTTTCGTGGAAAAATGGTGAACTGTATCATGGGCTATTTGCGAATAGTACGTTTCATATTATTGAAAAAGGATACCACGCACCGTTTCGTCAGGAACCAATTGAGTTTATGGAATATGTACAAGCATTTTTCGTGAAGCATCCACAATAAAAATTTTAAGCATAAATCCACTTCTTTCCTCATAGAGTGAAACTAATAAGGCTTGTCTAAGGAAAGGAATGAAGTAGAGTGGAAACTTTACCATGGTGGGTTTATCTTGTAATTGTTGGGATTGTATTAAGTGGCTACATGGTTTTATATACTTCGAAAAAAGAGCAAGATATGGATAATGAGTTTATCGAAAAAGAAGGCGAAGTATATATGAAGCGTTTAGAAGAAGAGCGTGAGAAACGTAATCAGGATAGTGATAAAGATTCGGTATTGCTTTAATAGAAATTTTGAAAGGTTACCACTTAGTAGAAATTATTGCCTAGGTGGTAGCTTTTTTCTTTTGAGGGAGCGGTATATGGTTCATCCACAATCTAGATAGTAGAAGATAAGGAAAGATACTATTTTTTCCTTAAGCTGAGAAGTTAACAATTTATTGTTAGCTTCTTTTCTTTGTGATTAAAATTTTCTTTTCGTTTAGTAAATTTCCTTTTAAAAACTACATAAATCCCTTTGACCAAATATGTAATTCTTTGTAAAATCTTATATATGGAAAGATTATGAATATACAGGGAATCTATGGATAGTAGATTTTAATAAATTATTCGGGGGGAATTTATTAGTTAAGTATATTAACTTGTTTGCACTACATTTTACAAATAAAGGGGTATTAGTAATCATGAAAGCAAAGAAATTAGTAAGTTTAGCGTTACCAGTTATGTTATTGAGTGGTTGTATTACAATTGAAACTGATGGTAAGAAAGCTGAACCAAAGAAAGAAGAAACGCAAAAGGTAGAGAAAGAGAATAAGACTTCTGAAAAAGAGAGTAAGTCAACTGATGGCAAGAAAGAGGATAGCTTGTCTGTAGCGAAAGGTGAAGGTACAAACAGTAGTTCATCAAGTAGTCAACCAAATTCTTCTTCAAATAATTCAACTTCTTCTAGTTCTTCAACTGGTAAGGTAACTGGTTCAGATGTTGAAAGGTACAAGGCAGATATCATAAATAGTGCTACTCAAATTGAAAATACAATGAAATTAATTGAAGGAATAGCAGATTCAGACGTAAAATCATACAAACAAAAGAAAAGTGAAGTACAACTGAGTTTAGGTGGAGCAAAGGCAACTGCTACAAAGCTGAAGAATCTACAAGCGCCTCCAGAGTTACAGGGGGAACAGGCGAAGATAAAGCAGTCGATGGAACTATATGCGGATTGTTTTCAACTTCTCTTTGATGCATTAGATCAAGAAGACGAAAGTAAAATGCATCAATCAGTAAGTAAAGCACAAGAAGGTTCGAAACTGTTTGAAGAGGCAGCGAAGAGTATCGGTAGTAAAACCAACTAAAAATAAAGTATTTAAAGGGGTATTTGTAAGTACAGTTGGTGCAAGTGAAGAGTTAGGAATTAGTTATGGGAACACATTACAAATTTATCAAATGGACGATAATGTTCGTATTCGATATATAAAACAATAAATAATTGGTGAAAAACTCTGTAATAAATTTTACAGGGTTTTTTGTTAGTTCTAGTTTATTTTTTGTCTTCCTAAGCGCTAAGCATACTAGTATAAGTTGAGAAATGAACAAAACGATAATGATAGGCAGATGATGTAACTCCATAGTAACTGTAACCATCTAAAGCCCAATTCATACACTATGATGGAGGCTTTTTACTTACTAATCGGATGAAAAAGGAGTGTAATCATGAAGAAACGTACTGTTAATGAAGCGGGAGGGAATGTGCCACAACCAATCCGCAGCGACGGAGCAGGTGCGATTGATTCTGGACCTCGTAATGTTATGCGGGATATTCAAAATCCGAATATGCTTGTTCCGCCTATAACCGATGCAGGGTTAGTTCCTAACTTGAAGTTTTCATTTTCGGACACTTCTATGATTTTGAAACAAGGCGGGTGGTCTCGGGAGATTACTGCTCGGGAACTACCGGTTTCGACGACGATTGCGGGAGTAAATATGAGTTTAACGGCCGGTGGAGTACGAGAACTACATTGGCATAAAGAAGCGGAATGGGCGTATATGCTTTTAGGACGGGCGCGCATAACGGCTGTTGATCAAAATGGGCGTAATTTTATTGCTGATGTTGGACCAGGTGATCTTTGGTATTTTCCGCCTGGTATTCCGCATTCCATTCAAGGATTGGAACATTGTGAATTTCTACTCGTTTTCGATGATGGGCATTTTTCTGATTTATCTACTTTAGCTATTTCTGATTGGTTTGCGCATACGCCAAAAGAAGTGTTGTCGGCTAATTTCGGAGTACCTGAGAGTGCTTTTCGTTCTATCCCTTCAGATCAAGTTTATATTTATCAAGGAGAGGTGCCAGGTTCGCTTGGAAGTCAGGAAATTCAATCACCGAAAGGAGAAGTTCCTTTAACATTTAAACATGAATTGTTAAAACAAAAGCCGATTAAGACGCCTGGTGGTAGCGTTCGAATTGTAGATTCTACAAATTTCCCTATTTCCAAAACAATCGCAGCAGCGCTCGTTGAGGTTGAGCCTGGTGGAATGAGAGAACTTCATTGGCACCCGAATAATGATGAATGGCAATATTATTTGACAGGGGAAGCGAGAATGACTGTGTTTCTTGGAAATGGTACCGCTCGTACATTTGATTATAGAGCTGGCGATGTCGGATATGTACCGTTTGCGACGGGGCATTATATTCAAAATACAGGTACCGAAACATTATGGTTTTTAGAGATGTTCAGAAGTAATCGTTTTGAAGATGTATCGTTAAATCAATGGATGGCACTGACTCCTAAAGAAATAGTGGAGAGTAATATACATGTTGGCCCGCAAGTAATGGATTCCCTGCGTAAGGAGAAGAGGCCTGTTGTGAAATATCCGGGGTTTTCATATAGTCCGAAAAATGATGAGTAAAAATGAAAATTTGCGTTATTCTTTCTAGAGACTGATAAGAAGGGATGGCGTATTTTTTATGCCTAATCTAGTCTTTATCCCGCTATTTGCCGGGCAGTAAGACCCCACCTCAAAATTCAGCGGAATCAAAGAAGTTAGGTGGGGGACGGGCTGTCCGTAAAAGCCCGATTAGTGAGGGTTGATTAAAGTTTCACTTTATTAGTATCCGTCCCTTGTATTATTGTTCGGGAAATTATTATTGGAGCATAGTATAGGGAAGATACATATAAAAGAGCGCCATTATAAGCTGTAACGTATAAGTTGCGCAGGAAATGCAACGATAACTCGCTTTACTCTTCATCATCTATTTGAACATAATGGGCATAGAGAGGTGATAAACACAGTATGATTTTTAGTGAGCGTTTAAAAGAAGAAAGGGAAAAAAGAAATTGGTCGCAAAATGATTTGGCTGAAAAACTTCATGTGAGCAGGCAATCTGTTTCGAAATGGGAGACGGGAAAGAACTATCCGAGCATTGAAATTATTATTCATTTAAGTGATCTGTTCGGTATTACAATTGATGAACTGCTAAGGAGTGATGAAGAATTGACGCAGAAAGTAATTGAAGATAGTAAGCAATTGGCGTATCCAAAATGGAAGGTGTTTTTTGATAGTCTATTTATGATAGGAGTATTTTTGTTTATTGCAAAAATCGTTGTATGGATGCTAAATAAGTTTGCTGGAGCAAGTATTACAATTGTAGCAGATGCGCCATATGTAATGAATCTTTTGCCCCTTGCATTCATGATTATAGGTGGTATGGGATCGGATAAGTTGAAGAAAATATATAGATAGAGGAAAGATTTGAAAGAAATCCCCTACACTAGCTGTTCTTTTCACTTAAATTGTGTACTATAAAGGATAGGATGACATAAAGAAGGGGATATAGAGAATGGAATTTCATGAACAGAAGATTTTGCCGGCAGTGAGGCAAATTAAAGATTTGGAAAAGCTATTACATAGTTCGTATGAATATATCGTTATTTTAGATATTCATGTCGGTCAATTAAAGAGTGTTATATCACTTGCGAAGCAATATTGTAAAAAGGTATTTTTACATGTGGATTTAATTCATGGTTTGCAGAGTGATGGGCATGCGACGGAATATTTATGTCAGGAGTTTAGACCGTACGGGTTACTTTCAACAAAGGCGAGCGTTATTATGAAGGCGAAGCAAAAAGGTGTTGTGGCAATACAACGCATCTTTTTAATCGATTCGAGTGCGATGGAGAAGAGCTGCAATCTTTTAGATAAGACGAAACCGGATTATATTGAGGTACTTCCTGGAGCAATGACGGATATTATCGCTGAAGTGAAAGAGCGTACTGGTGTACCGATTTTAGCGGGTGGTTTTATTCGTACTGTAGAAGATGTGGAAAGAGCTTTAAACGCTGGTGCGACAGCAATTACGACATCAAAACGCGAACTATGGAAACATTACCAAAAAAAGTGACGAAAATGTGAATTTTTTCGTTGACACCGCTTTCATTTACGGTTAACATTATAGACAAGTTAATAAACGTGACGGAGAAAAGTAGAGATCCACATTTCATTGTTTCTATATAAATTTATATAGAAGCGTGCAAGCTGTGGGTCTTTTTCTTTTGACAAAAACGAATGGCCATTCATTTTACCTCTATCACATTTGGAAGCGTTTAAATTGATTGTGGAGGGATACTATGTCAGCATTTTTAGGAGAGTTAATAGGGACTGCGTTGTTAATCGTACTTGGTGGCGGCGTTTGTGCTGGTGTAAGTTTAAAGAAGTCGTTTGCGAAAGATTCTGGTTGGATTGTAATTACAATGGGCTGGGGCTTAGCGGTAGCGGTTGCAGCATATGCGGTTGGATCAATTAGTGGGGCACATTTGAATCCAGCTTTAACAATAGGATTAGCATTTAAGGGAGCGTTCCCATGGAGTGATGTACCAGGTTATATCGCAGCACAAATGATTGGGGCAATTATCGGGGCAGTTATCGTATATTTACATTACTTACCACACTGGAAAGAAACAGAAGATCCAGGAACAAAGTTAGGTGTATTTGCAACAGGTCCAGCAATTCCGAACACATTTGCAAACCTTTTAAGTGAAATGATTGGAACATTCGTTTTAGTATTTGGTATATTAGCAATTGGTGCAAATAAGTTTGCAGATGGATTAAATCCATTTATCGTAGGTTTCTTAATTGTAAGTATTGGTTTATCATTAGGTGGGACAACAGGATACGCAATTAACCCAGCACGTGATTTAGGTCCGCGTATCGCACACTTCTTCCTTCCGATTGCAGGAAAAGGCGGTTCAAACTGGAAGTATGCATGGATTCCAGTAGTTGGTCCAATTTTAGGTGGATCACTTGCAGGTTTATTCCATCAAGTTGTATTTGAAGGAAAACAAAATTCAGCACTTATTTATGTGATTATCGCAACTGTGATTGTACTAGCAATCTCTTATATGACAAGTAAAAAAAGTGGAAGCAATACAAATAGTAGAAAAGTGGCATAAGGGGGAAACCGATATGAAAAAATATATTCTTTCATTAGACCAAGGAACAACAAGCTCACGCGCAATTCTTTTCAATAAAAAAGGTGAAATTGTTCATTCAGCTCAAAAAGAGTTTACACAACATTTTCCAAAGCCGGGCTGGGTAGAGCATAATGCACAAGAAATTTGGGGATCTATTTTAGCAGTTATCGCAACTTGCTTAAGCGAAGCAGATGTAAAACCAGAACAAATCGCTGGTATCGGTATTACGAACCAACGTGAAACAACGGTTGTCTGGGATAAAACAACTAGTAAACCAATTTACAACGCAATCGTATGGCAATCTCGCCAAACAGCTGAAATTTGTGATGAGTTAAAAGAAAAAGGTTATAGCGAAATGGTTCGCGAAAAAACAGGTCTTTTAATTGATGCATACTTCTCTGGTACGAAAGTAAAATGGATTTTAGATAATGTTGAAGGTGCAAGAGAAAAAGCAGAAAACGGCGATCTATTATTCGGAACAATTGATTCGTGGCTTGTATGGAAACTATCTGGTGGTAAATCACACGTAACAGATTACTCAAACGCATCACGTACGTTAATGTTTAACATTCACGACTTACAGTGGGATGATGAGCTTCTAGAAATGTTAACAGTACCAAAGAGCATGCTTCCAGAAGTACGTCCATCATCTGAAATTTACGGAGAAACAATTGATTACCACTTCTTCGGTCAAAATGTACCGATTGCAGGTGTAGCTGGTGACCAACAAGCAGCATTATTTGGACAAGCTTGTTTCGGTGAAGGTATGGCGAAAAATACTTACGGAACTGGTTGCTTCATGTTAATGAACACAGGTGAAAAAGCAGTAGCTTCTGAGCATGGTCTATTAACAACAATTGCATGGGGAATAGATGGTAAAGTAAACTACGCATTAGAAGGAAGTATTTTCGTAGCAGGTTCTGCAATTCAGTGGTTACGTGACGGAATGCGCATGTTTAAAGATGCAAGTGAGAGTGAAGTGTATGCGAGTCGCGTTGAATCAACTGATGGTGTATACGTTGTACCAGCATTCGTTGGACTAGGAACACCTTATTGGGATAGTGAAGTACGCGGCGCTATGTTTGGTGTAACACGCGGTACGACGAAAGAGCACTTCATTCGTGCAACGCTAGAATCTTTAGCTTACCAAACGAAAGATGTATTATGCGCAATGGAAGCAGATTCAGGTATTGAACTGAAAACATTACGCGTTGATGGCGGAGCGGTTAAAAATAACTTCTTAATGAAGTTCCAAAGTGATATTTTAGATGTTCCTGTAGAGCGTCCAGTAATCAATGAAACAACGGCTCTAGGTGCAGCATACTTAGCTGGTCTTGCGGTTGGATATTGGAAAAACCAAGATGAAATTAAAGAACAGTGGCATATGGACAAACGCTTTGAACCAACGATGGAAGCGAAAACAAGCGAAGAGCTATATGCTGGATGGAAAAAAGCAATTGAAGCAACAAAAGCTTTCAAATAATCATAAACAGTGTTATAATGGTGACAAGTTAATAATTCGGTAGGAGATTTGGAGAGACCACAACGCGCTATAGAGGCGAAATCTATAGCGGAGTTTGTGGTCTCTTTTTTCGTTATCAAAGGGAGGAATTACCATGAAATTTTCAAGTAAACAACGTAAAGACGTATTAAACGGAGTAAATAAACAAGAGTTAGATGTGATCGTAATTGGTGGAGGTATTACTGGTTCTGGTATTGCATTAGATGGAGCAACACGCGGGTTATCAACAATTGTGTTTGAAATGCAGGACTTTGCAGCAGGTACATCAAGTCGTTCAACGAAGCTTGTACACGGTGGTCTACGTTATTTAAAACAACTTGAAGTGAAAATGGTAGCAGAGGTGGGTAAAGAGCGTGCGATCGTATATGAGAACGGTCCCCATGTAACAACACCAGAGTGGATGTTACTTCCGTTCCATACAGGTGGTACGTTCGGATCATTTAGTACATCAATTGGTCTTCGTGTATACGACTTCTTAGCAGGTGTAAAACGAAGTGAGCGCAGAAAGATGTTTAACCGTGAAGAAACATTAAACAAAGAGCCTCTTGTAAAAAAAGAAGGATTAAAAGGCGGCGGTTACTACGTAGAATATCGTACAGATGATGCGCGTCTTACAATTGAAGTAATGAAAGAAGCAATTGAGCACGGCGCAAAAGCTGTTAACTATGCAAAAGTAGACAGTTTCTTATATAAAGATGGAAAAGTATGCGGTGTACGTGTAATCGATTTACTAGACGGAGAAGTATACGAAGTTTACGGTAAGAAAATTGTAAACGCAGCTGGCCCTTGGGTAGATACACTTCGTGAAAAAGATAACTCGAAAAAAGGAAAAGTACTTCAGTTATCAAAAGGTGTTCACTTAGTAATTGACCAAAAACGTTTCCCATTAGGTCAAGCGATTTACTTCGATACACCAGATAAACGTATGGTGTTCGCGATTCCTCGCGGCGGAAAAACTTATGTAGGTACAACAGATACGTTCTACGATAAAGACGCAGCTGTACCACAAATGACAACAGAAGATCGCACATACATCATTAATGCGATTAACTACATGTTCCCAAGCGTGAAAATTACAGAGAAAGACATTGAATCAAGCTGGGCTGGTGTACGTCCGTTAATTTATGAAGAGGGTAAGAGTGCATCTGAAATTTCTCGTAAAGACGAAATTTGGACTTCTGAATCTGGTTTAATTACAATCGCAGGTGGTAAATTAACAGGATACCGCAAAATGGCTGAAATGGTAGTAGACTACGTAACGAACTTACTACAAAAAGAAGGTCATAGCGCATATCCGAAGAGCGACACGAAACATATGCCAATCTCTGGTGGACATGTAGATGGTTCACACGGATTCCCAGCATTCGTTGCGAAAAAAGCTGGCGAAGGTACGAAATATGGTTTAACAACAGCACAAGCAGAAGAATTCGCGAAATTCTATGGTTCTAACGTTGACGTACTATTTGACTTAGCGAAAAAACATAAAGACGAAGCGAAAGAATACAACATGCCGCTTGACGTTCTAATCCCGCTTGTATACGCAATGGATTACGAAATGACAGCAAAACCAGTTGACTTCTTCGTACGCCGCAGAGGCGCTGTATTCTTCAACATCCACTGGGTATATGAGTGGAAAGAAGCAGTAATCAACTACATGGCTGCGAAACTAGGCTGGAGCAAAGAAGAACAAATGAAATATACAGCAGAACTAGAAAAAGCACTAACAGACGCTGTTATTCCTGTAGATCAACAAGAACAGGCAGCTGCGTTAGCATAAAATAGAGAACCACCTGAAGGGGAGCCTTTAGGTGGTTCTTTTTTTATGGAATATTCTTCTAACTATATTGCATAACGACATATGTTGTTATACGATGTATATAAGGTGGTGGTATTGTTGGACAAAGAAATCTTGAAGGGAAGTATAGATATTTTATTACTTTCTATCATTGCAAAACGTGATACATATGGATATGAAATAGCTCAAAGTTTAAAGGATGCAAGTGAAGATTTGTATAGTATGGGGCAGGGAACTTTGTATCCTGCTTTAAAGAGATTAGAGAAAAAGGAGTTTCTTGAATCTTATTGGAATGAATCTGAGAATGGGATGAAAAGGAAATTCTATACTATTACAGATAAAGGGAAAAAAGAATTGCAGAAGAAAGTGAATTCTTGGGAGAGTGTAACAGCATTAATTCAAGCTTGTCAGAAAGGAGTTATTTATGAGTGAATTTGATGAGTATATTAAGTCTATTTTAGCCTATTCAGAACTTAGTGATATTGAACAGGATGAGTTATTTCTAGAAATGTATGATCACTTGAACAGCTTGAAAGAAGAATATATGGAACAAGGTATGAATGAAAAAGAAGCGATTTATAAAGCGATTCAAAGTTTTGGAGAATCAAAAGTTATTGGCGTAGAGATTAATAAATCGGTATACGAAGTTCCTAGACCATTAAAGGTATTATCAAAAATTTTATGTATTCCTTATATAATCATTTGTTTTATTGTCTTTTTAGGAACGTTTATTTCAACTTCTACATTTGACTCTGTTCGCAGTTTGACAGGTGGGACTGTCTATCATCCCATTGAATTTTGGCAGCAATTTTTACATATATCTGATTTAGAAACGTTATTACAACTTTTTGGAATAACACTTTGGCAAATTAAAGATTTTATTGCACATCCAGGTCCTTGGGGAAACTCAACTTATTGGTTAAGTGTTTTACAACATATAATATTAGTAGTTCCATTCGGATTTTTCGTTCCAGTGCTGATTAATAAAGTGACTAACTATAAGAAAGCTCGTAAGTGGTATGTTATGACCTTTCTTGTTTGGGAGATATTACATTTACTAACTTTGTCTGATGTTTTTGATGTGTGGCGGATTGCTATAAATATGCTCGGTGCGTCGGTAGGATATCTTTTATTTATAAGCATGATACAAATAGATAATAAATTTAGGATAATGCGCAAGAAGATATTTGAAAATTAGCTTGCTATTCTGTAGTTTAAATTATACAAATTTAGTTTGATGGTAATAGAGTATTGCTGAAAACATAGGTGCTATATAGTGAGAGGATTTTTTATATTCGTAATAGGTGTTGTTCCTTGTTTACTCATACTGTTATGAAGCGGGTACATAATCCGTCTTTATTGGTGCTATAAATGATGAGAGCGGCACAGCTGAACTTGAAAAAGTCTAGCTGCGTTAGCGTAAAATAGAGAACTACCTGAAGGGGAGCCCTTTAGGTAGTTTTTCTCTTGACTAAAAATAAATAAAATGTGTTACAATGATGATAGAGTATGTAGTGTGAATTTTGCATAAAATAAAAAAGACAGAAGCCTGAGAAACTTCTGCCTTGTGTAACCTAACTTGCTATTGTGGTGGTAGTAGGTGCGGTTATAAGACAATTACATTAACGTTTTAGCCGAGAACCGCCCTTACCTTTTCCACGAAGCAGGGTGGTTCTCGCTTTTTTGTATACAGAAATTAGCCACGGACCGACGTATCTTCTACCGATGACAACGCCAGCTCCGGTTAGGATACCATACACTAATTTAATTATAAACATCGCGATTATATTATCACCTCCCCCCTTTTTTCAAAATGGAAGAGATGATTGCCACACCTACTAGTTATAGCTTATTAAGTTACATTTTAATTGTATTATGTTTTAAAATAGGGAACAAGATATATGGATGAAAATTCCTGTTTTTAAGCAGAGCATTAGTGTCAGGGGACAAGAAGTAAATAAATATTCATAAAAAAACGGTATGGACATTACAATCCGTATTTTTTTATACATTTATAAAACTTTTCCATACAGTGCGTCGTCTAATATATGGGAAGGAGGAAATGATGTGGATGAATTAACGATAGAAGCGTTTGAAATAGAAGATAAGGAGGACCTTATCGACGAAATAATGAACAAGTATGGACAAGAAGTCCTGCAGCTTGTGTATTCGTATGTGAATAATAAAGAGGTTGCGGAGGATTTAACGCAAGATATATTCGTGAAATGTTATAAATCTCTTCATACATATAAAGGGAAATCGAATGTGAAAACGTGGTTATGGAGAATTGCGATTAATCAATGTAAGGACTATATAAAAAGTTGGTATAACAAAAAGGTAATCGTTACAGAGGATGAATTTGCGTATATTGGGATTCAAAATGATAGTGTCGAACAAACTGTCATTCAAAATGCGGAGGATAGTAGGTTGGCTTCTGCGGTAATGAGTTTACCGATAAAATATCGAGAAGTCATTTATCTATTTTATTATGAAGAATTATCAATTAAAGAGATTGCTATGGTAATAGACGTAAAGGAAAATACGATAAAAACGAGACTGAAAAAAGCGAAGGAACTTTTGAAGAAAGGATTGGAGGGATAATCAAATGGAAGATCGATTAAAAGGCTTGCGAAAATCAATGGAGAACACAACGTTTAAACATTTGAGTTTTTCTGATCAGCACCAGAAGCAGGTGCGCGAAAAAATTAAGCAATCGTCCGAAAAGGAAGAAGATATCCTTTTAGCAGTGTTACAACTTCTTATGAATGAAAAAACGGGTTATGAATTGATGCAGTTGCTAAGAGGGAGAGGGATTCAAAAATTCGAAGGTGGTGAAGGGTCTCTATACACTTTATTACATCGTCTAGAACAAAATCGCTTTATCCAATCTAGCTGGGATCACGCGGGAGCTAAATATTATCAATTAAATGATAAAGGAAATAAAATGCTGCGAAAGGCAGAGAAGAATGCTACGAAGGCACGATTTATATTAAAAGGATTAGTACAGGAGTGAGAAAAAATTGAGCAAAAAAGGGGAGCGTTTTTTAAAAGAAGTTACGAACCATATTAAATCAAAAGAAGCAAAGGACTTGGTGGCAACAGAACTAGACTTTCACTTGAAACAGACGAAGAATATGTGGATAGAGAAAGGCTTAAGTGAGGAAGTTGCTGAAGATAAGGCTGTTGAACAAATGGGAAGTCCAATTAAGCTTGGCCAGGAACTTAATAAACTACATAAGCCAAAGGTTGATTGGTTCTTAATTGGTTTATTAGTGGCTGCGATGGGGCTAGGATTTTTGCCAGTTATAGCGCTTGGACATGCTGACTTATTAATGAATAAGGTGATATTTGTAATTCTCGGTGTTACAACAGCGATTGGGATGATGCTATTTGATTATCGGAAGTTAGAGAGACTCGGGTGGCTGTTTTATACAATTGGTGTACTTATCTTGTTAATGATAAAGTGTTTTCCGACTGCTTTTTTGAATGGTGAGCCATTAATGAAAATTGGTTCCATCATAATTGACTGTCTAATGACAATACCATTCTTCCTTCTAGCCTGGGCTTCTTTTTTCAATAACAGTAGATTAAAGTTTATACATCTTCTCATGTTGTATTTATTTTCTTTATATTTATTTCTAACTACATCAACTCTTTTACCACTGTTCATCTATATCACGATGGTATTTGTTATGCTTTGGTGGAGTAAGCTAGGAAAGAAAACGGCCTGGCTCATTACAATGTTACCGATTTGTTTCTTTATTATTAGGGATTTATTTTCCTGGTCTGCCGTAAAAGAATACCGGATAGCTAGAATTTTAGGGTTTTTAAACCCAGAGCATGATCAATGGTATTTACGTTTAAAAGAGGCAATGGCATCGGTAGGTTGGTTTGGTACATATGGAAATATAAAGTCTATCCCTGCTACTCATACTGATTTTGTATTTGCAAGTTTGACTTACTATTATGGATATGTGCTTGCGCTAGTTCTTGTCTTGATTTTGTCTCTTTTTGCAGTAAGAATAATGAATATAGCTTATAAAATAAATGATGGTTATGGTAAATTACTCCTCGTTGGTGGAGTAACTCTTTTTGTATTCCATTTCGTTTATAACGTTGGCATGATTCTTGGGATATTACCACGTGTCTCTATATCATTACCCTTTATTAGTTACGGCTTGATACCAACTCTATTTCACGCATTTATAATGGGAATCGTGCTAAGTGTATATCGACGTAAAGATATTCCTTTTAGAATGAGAAAAACACCTTGATGATTATCAAGGTGTTTTCATTATAAGCTCAAAACTCTCCGAATCAGCCCCAAGCACAAAAGGACTAACCTCGCCAACGCTATAAAGTTGCAACTCATGCATCGCCCGCGTACAAGCAGTGTAGAACAATCTACGAACGCTCTCATGGCTGTACACATCTTTAGAAGCATTGTAAATAATAACAGCATCAAATTCGATACCTTTCGCTAAGTAAGCAGGGATTACGACAATGCCTTGCTCATACTCGGCTGAGTTACTCTTCACGAGTTTAATATTATCGATATGATTAAGTGCTTCGTATGCAGCTGCGCTTTCAGCTGCAGATTTACATATAATTGCGATCGTATTGTGCTGCTCTTTTTGTAGTTCAGCAACTTTGGCAGTAATACGTTCGTGCAGTTCGTTGACATTCGATACTTTCGTCACTGTAGGTTTCTCGCCGTCACGTTCAAAGGCGTGAATGTTCTTGCCTTCCGGTACGAGAGCACGTGTAAATTCAATAATCGGTTTTGTTGAGCGGTAGCTACGAGTTAAGTTAATGCCGTTTGTTTCGTCTGGACCGTATAAATTTGTAAGTGTATCGAAATTAACCGTTTCACTCGCATGAGCAAATATCGCTTGGTTAAAGTCTCCGAGTACCGTCATTCTTGCGGCAGGGAAGAGACGTTTTAAAAACTCGAACTGAAACGGAGAATAATCTTGCGCTTCGTCTACGAGTACGTGTTTAATCGATCTGTTCGTTTGGAAGCCTTCAATTAATTCTTTTAAAAGTAAGAATGGAGTCGCATCCTCGTAATATAGTTTTCCTTCATCAAGCATGTTTACTGTTAAGGAGCAAATGTCATCCCACTCTTTCGGTTTTTTCTCAGTAACCCATGATGCATCTGTGAAGAGTTGTTTATATATGCCTGTGAAATTGATAAAGCGTAATGTTTGAACGCCTTTACGCAGTGGCTTCAATTTTTTACGGACAATCATACGTCCAAGTACTCTCGTTTCTTTTTCAAAATCATTAAAGGAGTTGTCGTCAAACTCTCCTTTTTTCTGCAAATATTTATAAGCTTTTTGGTATTCATCTTTACTAAGTAATTCAATTTCTTCTTCTACCCAAGGCTTTTTCAGTTCTGCTTTTTCAAGTGCATCTATTTGCTTATTTAGCCAATCCGTTAACTTCTCAATTCGACTATGGAAGCGGAGGGAGGAGTCGGTATTGTAAAATTGCTCTGTAATTTCTTTCGCAGAAACAATCAGTTTTCCTCTAAATTTCATTCCTCTAAATAGCATGCCTGAAGATTCAAGAGATTGTCTGTACGCTCTAATCATCTCGAAAAATTGAGTGGATGCTTTAAATCGGATGCTCGCATTTCTCGTTTTATAGGTAGGATTATTCGTTTCAGTTAACATATATTCTAATTGTTCATAAGGATCTTCAACTTCAAATGACTTACTTAGTCTATGATTTAAATATTCTTGGAATGTAACTTGCTGCATATTTTCTTCACCGAGTTCAGGTAGTACGTTAGAAACGTAGCTATTGAACATAGAGTTAGGAGAGAAGAGAATAATTTGATCTGCTTTTAGCCATTCGCGATATTTATATAGTAAGTAGGCGATTCGTTGTAATGCAGCTGATGTTTTACCACTACCAGCGGCTCCTTGCACGATAAGGAGTCGGCCTTCATCGTGACGGATAATTTCATTTTGCTCGCGCTGAATCGTAGCAACAATGCTTTGCATATGTTTGTTCGTGCCTTTTCCAAGCGCTTGTTGCAAGATTTCATCACCAATTGTAAGGCTCGTATCGAACATAGAATCAATCTCGCCATTTTGAATAATGTATTGTAATTTTTTCTCCACATTACCGTGGATTACGCCGCCTGGTGTACTGTATTCAGCCGGTCCTGGTGGATAATCGTAGTATACACTCGAAATAGGTGCGCGCCAGTCATATATAAGGAAGTTTTCTCCGCTTGCATCCGTAAGTGTAGCGACGCCGATATAAATTTGATCCGCTGCAGATTCTCCTTCTTCTTTGAAATCAATTCGTCCGAAATAAGGTGCTTTATGCATGCGTCTTAATGCGGCAAGTCGATTAAAGGTGTGCTTATGGGTAATTTGTGTAACAGCTAGTGACTGAGCTTGTTGTCTTAAGTTGATAACTGTTTCAAGATAATCATCGAAAGTATCCGTGTTCACTTTCACATCATCCCAAAAGTGTTTACGAATATTGATTACTTCTGCTCGGCGTCTGCCAGTTTCGTTTTCCAGTTTATCAATTTGCTCCGTAATTGTCTCGATTACGGTATCCAATCTTTTTTGCTCTAGATCAAGTTTTTTGTTCATACGGTAAGCACTCCTTTAAAAGTGAAAAATAGAGGTTGACTGAAGATGTGTTTTGGTGTACAATTAAGATACGGATAAATACGTTCCTTTTGTTTTATGAAACGTGTTTCTGTTCTAATTTAACATAGTTTTTTCATTTAATCAATGATAATAAGATAAACCTTGGTTCTACGTGGCGTGGATCAAGGTTTTTTTGTGTTTGAAGAGGGAGTCACGCTTGTTGTCGTTTTTTGTCGGTAAGTCGATATATTTCGAAAATCGCTGATATAATTGGAGTTGCGCTGATATATTTTGAAAATCGCCGATATAATTTCATTTACCGAATCTAGATATAACTACCGGGAGAAGAGGGGATAAAAAAAGCTCGGGCCTAAGCCCAAGCTTTTTACTGCATTATTTCTTTTCTTCTTTTTTAGCGTCAGCTTTTTTCTCTTCGAAAAGATCTTTTAAATCTTTATCGTCAACTTTTACGTCAGCTTTTTTGATTTCTTTCATCATAAGATCATTCATGAATGCAGCATCTTGTGCTTTCTTCTGAACTAGATCTTTTTTGATGTCGCCTTTTACTTCATCAAATGGTTTTTGTTCTTTAATGTCTGTTACTTTAATGATGTGGTAACCGAATTGTGATTTCACAGGTTCGCTTACTTCATCTTTTTTCAGCTTGTAAGCAGCATCTTCGAATTCTTTAACCATTTTACCAGCAGTAAAGTAGCCAAGGTCTCCGCCTTTTTCTTTTGAACCAGTATCTTCAGAGTATTGTTTCGCTAACTCTTCGAAAGATTTACCTTGTCCAAGTTCTTCTTTTACCTTTTTCGCAGTAGCTTCATCTTTTACAAGAATGTGGCTTGCTTTAATTTCAGGCTTGTAGTTTTCTTTTAGTTCTTTATCAGTGATTGTTTTCTCGATAGCTTTTTCTTGAGCTAATTGAGCACGCACACCAGTTTTTATCGTTTCTTCTTTAATACCTTGTTGTTTTAATAGTGTATCGAATTGATCACCGTATTGTTTTTTCATTTCATCGAACTTTTTGTCTACATCTTTGTCTTCAACTTTGTAGTTTTTAATAAGTACTTTTTCCATAACCATGTTGTTTAGTACTTGTTTACCAGCTTGTGTCTTCATTTGATTGTAGAATTCTTCTTTTGTAATGTCACCAGCTTTAGATGTAACAATTTTGTCTGATGATGATGTTCCACATGCTGATAATGCGATTACACTTGTTGCGGCTAAGGCAAGCATAGCTTTCTTCATTCGATAAACACTCCTACTATTATGTATTTTTAATTTATCCTACACCAATGAATTTTGATTCATAAGAGCCCGATTAAGTCTCACTGATACTTTTGCTTTTTTATATTGGTAAAGCGCGCTTAACAGGGCTTACCGTGGCTGAGGATAAAGTTTTGATGAATGTTTTGTTCTATAGTATAAGCAATATGTACAAAATTTAATATATCATATTTCGAACCGTTTTCATATTGATAAAGAAAAATTAACCAGCACGTGTCAGATTTTGAAAGTGTGCCATATTGGGCGTATGCCGCATATACAGAATAGAGGAGGGGATGGGGATGAATTCTCAACTTATTTTATTACTTGTACTGTTTATTTTATTGGTTATTGTAGGTATAATTTGCTTATAGAGGAAAAAAGTGAGGAAGGGGCTTTCCTTCCTCACTTTCCATGAAATATAATTTCTATATAACTAGAAATTAATAAAATTGTTATACATACATTAATAACCCGAAAGACACCGGGCTGGCGGCTCGCAGCTATTTGTTTTCGTTCACACAGTGTATGTGTCATGAAATTCGTGTAAAATATAACAAGAAGTGCGAATGCGACAAAAACAACTGTTATAAGTGTCATGAGGCGAGACCTCCTTTTGGCTAAAATACATATACATATATTGTATCACACGATATTTTGTTCGTGTTACAAAATTCAGAAATAGAAGACTTTGTGTTAGAAAGTGAGGGAGAAAATGGACGTTGTTAGAAGATTAGAACAAGCTGAATACTATGTAGACCTACTATTTAAAATGATTGATGAAGAGAAGTGTCCATTTTATTCTTTGATCATAAAGAAAAAAGCTCGTAAAAAAGATATTGAACGTATACTAAATCTTTGTGAAAAACTGAACGAGCAATATGTAGTGGAGAAAGCAGAAGGGCTTCTTTTGTTCGATGCGCTGTTAGATCAATTTGAAAAAGCGCTTCCACATCAGCTCGAAGTACACGAAACTGCGGAAGCGCTAGCAAAACAAGGTTTATTTAAGCCGCTTATGAATGAATTCTTAAGCATGATTGCGAAAAAATAAATAGATTATTTCTTAACTAACTTTTGATCGGATTCTGTAAAGTTCTCTTCAATATCTTCTAATGATTTCTCAAAAATATCGATAAAGTCTTGTCCGTAAATGTTACGCAGGATTGCAATCAGTTCGATATTTTCTGGGAACTTCCCATAAAAATTACGAAGTGCAAGAGCCCCATTAAACACTGAATTATTTTCAGGATCATACTCTTCCATTAAGCGAAGTAGTAATTCTTCCCCTTTGTCTGTAATTTCAATGTACGTATTTCGTTTATCATCTTCCTTTTTTGAGAATACAAGATAGCCGCGTTCTTCCAGCTTTTTCGAGAAGTTAAACGCTGTTGATACGTGCATAACTCCAAACTTAGCAATCTCAGAAATAGAAGCCCCTTTTAAATGATAAGCGATTGTTAAAATATGATGTTCATTAATATTTAAATCGTAAGGTTTAATCCACTGCTGCCAATCTTTCTCTACACATTTCCATAACGCTTTCGATAATTGAGCAATGCGTTGGCTGAAAATCATCGCTTCTTTTACCGAGTAATCTTTTTCTCCACTTTTCATTTACTCACCCACTTTAACATTCTTTTTTCATTACTATCTATTATGCCAGTAAAATAAAAATTAATAAAGTCTTTTTGTGAGAATTGTGAAAATTTTTCGGAAAAATGACATTCTATACAAATCATGCATAACTATGGAAGCGTTTTATGAGTCGTGAATACATACGTTGTCCTTACATGTTAAGTGATAACATATATTGTAAATGCATAAAAACACGGCATATCTATACGATATGCCGTGTCAAGGTCAATTTATATAAAAAATATTTGTTATATGCAAAAAACTAAGCAGGAATTTGTTTACGCTTTTTCTGGAACAGCTTCTTGTAGTTTCTCAATTGACTTTTGGATGTCCAAAATTTCTTTCTCAATATGGCGCTTGTTTTGAGAAATATCTTGCTTCCAGTTAGAAAGCGTGTCTTGCATGTCATCTTTTAATTCTTGAAACACTTCTTTACCTTCTGAAGCAGTTTCAACAATTTGACGCTTTAATAATTTCGTATCAGCTGTAATATCAGCTAAAGTCTTTTTAATATCATTTCCTTTTTCTTTTAACTTGCCGCGCATGTCTTTACCAGAAGAAGGAGTTGAGAAAAGAACAGCTAGTCCAGCAACTGCTCCGCCGCAAATAACACCTGTAATAAAGGATTTAGCTTTTGACATAAAAGGAGACCTCCTTATTTTTTGTTCGTATTCATGATGGGAAAAATATGCATATCTTTCTTATATGTGCTATGCACAAACAATCATCCCTGAGCATTTTAAGTAAAGAAACAAGCCATGCGGAATTTGATGACTTCAGGGAAGTGGCTTGTTATGTATTACGCCTTCTTATAGTGTCATTATTTCACACTATTTGCAATTGTACTTGCGATGTTTTGTAAATTTTCCATAGTGTATTCATTTTGATGTGATTTCCAAACAGCACCGAAACCATCTTTTTCACCGTAGCGTGGAATTAAATGAAGGTGGAAGTGGAACACAGTTTGTCCAGCTTTTTCACCGTTATTGTTAAGTAGGTTAAAGCCAACTGGATTAAACTCTGCTTTAATCGCATTTGCGATTTTTGGAACGACAGAAAAAATGTGTGATGCGATTTCTGGCGTTAACGCAAAAATGTCTTGTTTGTGAACTTTCGGAATAACAAGAGTATGTCCTTTTGTTACTTGACTAATATCTAAAAATGCAAGCACATGTTCATCTTCGTATACTTTTGAGCAAGGGATCTGCCCGTCAATGATTTTACAAAAAATACAATTGTCTGCTGTATGATTCATTGATCTCATCCTTTCAAATATCCTTAGCCGTATTTTACCATAATTACATAAGAGAACAAACACGAAAAACAGGAAGCTGACTCAGCTTCCTGTTTTCTGAAGAGGGATTGAAAAAGCATTATCGTAATTTACGTTTCGCAGACACCTCATTTATTTAAGAAATGCACGGTAAATCGGCTAAAGTTTCTGCCGTAGACACCCCATTTTCAAGTGAAATGAATTGCAATCTTTTTTAAAATGAAATTGTTTATTTTTTAAAACAGTATATGCTCTTTCAGAGACACCCCGTTTCGAAAATGAAACAAATGATCTGGTTATGTGTAAATTTCATTGTCCAAATTGGACACCCCATTTCATGATGACTTCACTATGTTGTTGTACTCATCAATAGGTGGTTGCTTTTTCAATGTGTTCCTTCTTCAATAATTATGATGTCCGCTTTCGGAAAAATATATGCTAATAAATTTAAAAATTTTTTTTGAGTACATGGATACTATGTAGTACAGCATAATTTTTGGTAAGATGAATATAGAATGAATACTAATGAAGAAAGTGGTGTCGTATGAGCGAGTTATTGCGTGTAGAAAATGTTACAGGAGGATATACGAAACGACCTGTATTAAAAGACGTTTCGTTCTCTGTTAATAAAGGCGAACTTGTCGGCTTAATCGGTTTAAATGGAGCTGGTAAAAGTACGACGATTAAACATATTATCGGTTTAATGGAACCGAAAAAAGGAACTGTCACAATTAATGGGAAAACAATTCGTGATGATATGACAGCGTACCGTTCTAGCTTTTCATTCATTCCGGAAACGCCGGTATTATATGATGAATTAACGTTAGAAGAGCATTTGAAATTAACAGCTATGGCGTATGGGGTTGATGAAAAACAATATGAAGAACGTGTAGGACAACTACTACAAGAGTTTCGTATGAAAAATCGTTTAAAATGGTTTCCATCTCATTTCTCAAAAGGAATGAAACAAAAAGTAATGATTATGAGCGCATTTTTAGTGGAGCCATCTCTTTACATAGTAGATGAACCATTCGTTGGATTAGACCCGTTAGCGATTCAATCCCTTCTTCAAATGATGGACCAAATGAAAAAGAGTGGTGCCGGTATTTTAATGAGCACACATATTTTAGCGACGGCAGAGCGTTATTGTGATTCGTTCATTATTTTGCATCAAGGTGAAGTAAGAGCGAAGGGAACATTATCTGAACTGCAATCACAGTTTAATATGCCAGGTGCAACGTTAGATGATATTTACATCGCGCTAACAAAGGAAGAAGATTATGAATAGCACAGCGTTATGGAAAGAACGATTTCGTCACTTTCTAAAAGAAGTTCGTACATATAGTAAATACGTATTTAATGATCATTTGAAATTTATTTTCGTGTTCATCATTGGTGCGGGAGCGTACTATTACCAGCAATGGTTACAAACGTTAACAACTTCGTTTCCGGCGGCGCTCGTAATGGCAGTATTAATTGGACTCGTGTTAACGGCTGGATCCATTCAAACATTATTAAAAGAAGCAGATCTCGTTTACTTGCTGCCAGTTGAAGAAAAGTTAAAACCTTACTTCACAAAGGCGTTTCTTTTTACATTTATGATCCAGTTATACATAATCGTAATCGTAGCGGCAGCGCTTGCCCCGTTATACTTCCAGCAAATGAAGCAAACAGGAGCGGCTTACATATGGATTGTACTCGCGTTTGTTATCGTAAAAGCGTGGAACTTATTCGTAGCGTGGGAAAAGTCATTTTTAACAGATCAAAATATACAAAGAGCTGATTGGTTCATTCGTTTCATTTTAAACGGTTTATTTGTTTATTTCCTTGTAGAGCGTACTTCGGTTATGTTTATTGGCGGAACCGTCCTTCTCATGGTGTTATACCTCGTAGTACTGCATCAAATGGTGAAGGGAAAGCCGCTAAACTGGGAGTATTTAATTTCTGAAGAAGGTAAGAAGATGATGCTACTGTACCGCATTGCGAATATGTTCGTTGATGTACCAGCATTAAAAGAAAGAGTAGCACGGAGAAAATGGCTCGATTTCATTCTTTCGATGATTGGTGAAAAGCGTACCTATTTATACTTATATACGAGAACATTTTTACGATCTGGTAACTATTTCGGTTTATATGTGCGTTTGCTCGCTCTTGGAGGAGTTATTTTGTACTTCATTCCGTTTTTATATGGACGATTTATTGTAAGCCTTATTTTCCTATACTTAATCGGTTATCAGCTCTTAACTTTATGGAAACATCACCGCATGAAGATTTGGCTTGATTTGTATCCGGTAGGGGGAGAAGAGAAGAAGAAAGACTTTCTTACTTTATTAAACGCGATTCTAATCATAGGGAGCGTAATCTTTACAGTTATATTTGCACTAGCAACGAAAGATTTCATGATGACAGGAATTTTACTTATCGTAAGCATATTATTTAGTATCGGTTTTGTTTACCAATACGGGGCGAAGCGCATTGAGCGTTTAAATTGAAAGGAATGAACCTATGATTACATACGAAGAGAAGGTTATAAAAGAATTGGAGCAGTGGAAAGCTACATTCATGAAAGATTCTTCTATGATGACACGGTTCTCCAAAAAAGTGCAGACGAAAGTGCAACAGCTCATTCCGGCGAAAGTACAAAAGGTACTAACAGAGACGATTCGTATGATGGTGCAAACGATCAGCGCCGGGTCAAACTTTATAAAGCCGAAGCTAAAAGAGACGACATGGTCATTGCAAAGACGAGACGATGAAGTACGTAAAAAAATGGATGAGTACAAAAAAATAGCAGCGGCAGAAGGAGCAGGGACGGGGGCTGGCGGTATTCTCCTCGGTCTTGCTGACTTTCCGCTTCTACTTACAATTAAAATTAAATTTTTATTCGATGCAGCAACGTTGTACGGATTTGATACGAGTAAACAAGAAGAGCGTCTTTTTATCCTTCACGTTTTTCAGCTTGCCTTTTCAAGTGACAATCACAGAAAAGAAATATGGAAAGCAATTGAAACGTGGGATACAGAAAAAGAAAATCATATGGACTGGGAAAAGTTCCAAACAGAATACCGAGACTATATCGATTTAGCAAAAATGCTTCAGCTCGTCCCGGTAATCGGTGCCCCAGTCGGCGCATATGCGAACTATCAATTGCTGCAAAGACTTGGAGAAGTGACGATGAATTGTTATCGTATGCGATTGCTGAATAGGGATTAAAAAGAAGGCGTCCTACATGTGTAACGTAGGACGCCTTTTCTTAGAAGCCAAGTCCGATATAGCTAACTCCAACTATAATCAATACGATAAAAAGTACAATGATTAATGAAAATCCGCTCTTACCAGCTTGCCCTGCTTCACCGCCGCCATTACCACCACTACCGCCATTACCGCCAAGTCCCATATGATATCCTCCTTATTGTTATATGTTGCTTTTACTTTATAACTTTCTGTATTTTCTGATAAACACCTTCTGTAGTGCTAACTAAATTGAAAATCATTTCGTTTTGTTTTATAATTTACTTACCGACCGGTAAGTAAAAATAAGTGAGGTACAGTATGACGAAGAATTTACAAACATCGCAAAACATTGTAGAGGCATCATTTAAACTTATGGCAGAACACGGCATTGAGAAGATGAGTCTTTCCATGATTGCGAAAGAGGTAGGTATTTCAAAACCGGCTATTTATTATCATTTTTCTTCTAAAGAAGCGTTAATCGATTTTTTATTTGAAGAAATTTTCTCTGGATATCATTTCGTGAGTTATTTCGATAAAGAGCAATATACGAAAGAAAATTTTGCAGAAAAGTTAATTGCTGATGGTTTACATATGCTCTCTGAATATGAAGGGCAAGAAGGGATATTACGCGTTATCAATGAATTTATCGTAACTGCATCGCGAAATGAAAAGTATCAGAAACGCTTATTTGAAATACAAGAAGATTTCTTAAATGGTTTCCACGATTTATTGAAGAAAGGCGTAGAACTTGACGTAGTGTCACAACATGAAACGGAAGAAAATGCTCATACGCTAGCACTCGTGATTGATAATATGAGCAACTATATGCTCATGGGATTCCAGTTAAAGTATAAAGAAATTTGGATTCGAAATGTGAAAAACGTCATGAAGGAGGAGTAAAGATGAAAATGCAAAAAAACTGGTGGCTCGGTTTTCTTGGATTTATTGGGGTTTATAAAATACCAGGTATGATTGAAGCTTTTCAAGCGGATGGAAATTGGATGAAGTTAATCGGTTTCATTTGGCTACTTTGGTTCGGATATTTTATTCCTGAGAAGAAAGAAGATTGAATTTCAATTTTCTGTAAAGTTACGTAAAATATAGATTGAGAGTATTCATATATTAGATTACTAGATTTGGAGTGGTTACATGGATCCATTGAAAAATGAAATTCACCCTGACATGGTCAAGGTGTGGAAAGTTCGTGCTGTAATTGAAGAAGGGATCGGTATACTCGTTATTTTAGCTTACCTTTTCCTCATGATAAAGTTTGATTGGTGGGCGTGGATTTTGTATGTGATGATTGGGCTAACAGTTGTGTTCGCACCATTTGCGTACTTCTTATTCCCGAAACTACGTCAACGTTATTACAGCTATCAACTAAATGAAGAAGAACTTGAAATTCAGCATGGTCTTTTTGTCGTAAAGCGCGTATTAGTACCGATGATTCGTGTGCAGCACGTAACGATTGAACAAGGACCAATTATGAGAAAATATGGCTTAGCAGAATTACACATTTCAACGGCAGCAACTTCTCATAACATCCCAGGTTTAACGATGTATGAAGCTGAAATGTTGAAAACGAAAATCGCAGAATTAGCGAAAGTGAGTGATGAGGATGTATAAAAGGCAGCATCCAATCACGATGTTATTAGAGTTAAAAATAACAGACTTTATACCACTCATTATTTTTCTTTTTAGCTTAAGGGGAAAGTTTCCATTTTGGTATTTAGTTCCTATTGGCTTTGCGTTAATCACAATTATTTCAGCTATCGTAGGCTGGTATTACAAAGTATACTGGGTCGAAAATAACGTATTACATGTGAAACAAGGTCTCTTTGTGAAAAAGGAGAGCTACTTAAATAAAGAACGTGTTCAAACAATTAATACAAGTTCTAACGTACTATACCAAATGCTCGGTTTGAAAAAAATTCAGATTGAAACAGCTGGCGGGGGCGATGAAGCAGAAGTTAGCTTAGCTGGAATTACGGTAGAAGAGGCGACGGAGCTTATTACTTTGCTAAATGAGCCAACTCCAGAAGTGAAAGCAGAAAAAACGTTAGACGAAGCAGCAGAAAATACAGTAGAAAAAGCAATTGTTACAGAGGAAAAACAAACGACAGAGTACAAGTTAACGTGGAAAGAGATTTTAATAGCGTCTGTTACATCTGGTCAATTTGGAGTATTGTTCTCTTTAATCTTTTTCGTTTATCACCAAGTAGATGAGTATATTCCGAAATGGATAAAAAATAGTGTGACGTCATATGTAATGGACCACGATATATATGGCTGGATTTACATGGTAGCTATTTTACTTGTCGTTTCTTGGATGATATCTACAATTGGCTACGCGTTAAAACACGGTAACTTCACAGTGAATCGAAAAAATGATGAAGTCCGTATTTCGCAAGGGTTACTGGAGAGAAAAGAACTCGTACTAAAATTGCACCGCATTCAAGGGATTACGATAAAAGAAGGCATTTTACGCCAACCGTTCGGTTATTGTGCTGTGCAAGTAGAAGTCATTCAAAGTGAAGGGAAAGAAGAAAAAGTTACACTGCATCCTATCATTCGAAAAGATCGAGTGCAACAATTACTCGCGCATTTACAATTACCATACGAACTGAATGCAAATATTACTTCGTTACCAAAAGCAGCATTGCGCCGCTATCTCATTGATAGTTTAATCTTTTTCGCTATGCTCGCAATCCCGCTTACTGGAATAAGCGTATACTTTGAAAAGTATTACATCATGTGGGCATTACTACCGCTCGCAATCCTTATCTTTACACTTGGCTACGCAACATTTAAAACAAATGGCTACAGTGTTAACGGAGAACAAATTACACTTGTCTATCGTAGCGTCGGAAAATATACAGGACTTATTAGAAGAAGACACGTCCAATCAATGGAGAAGACACAATCATATTTCCAGCGCCGTGCGGATTTATGTACGTATAAGTTTTCGAGTGCATCATCTAGTTATAAAATAGAGCATACGAGAGTAGAAGATGCGGAGAGAATGCAGGATTGGTATAAGAAGAAAATAAATGAGATGTAACTTGAGAAAGCTTGCCTATTATGAAAGGCAGGCTTTTTTGTTATAGGGAAAAGAGTCGTTTAATCCATATATTAGTACAACTACAGCACACATGTATCAATACGTATGAAAAAAGGTAATATGATTCTGTTTTGGGAAAATATGTGGGATTTTTGATATAAATGGTATAATAAAATGGAAATAGTATTAGGAGGTTATATATGATAAGTCAGTTGAAAAGAGAAGCACTTGATGCATTAAAAGGAAGATGGGGACTAGCGGTAGGGGCAACCTTATTAATTGGAATCCTTATTGGAGCTGTTGAAATGCTAACAACAGGTATTTTCTCGATATTTTGGGGTTGGGAAGAAGCAAGTGATTCACTTACAGTAAGTATTATAGTAATGCTTGTTATTGGTCCATTAACAATAGGTGCCTATTATCTTGTTTTAAATGCAATTCGTGGGACTGATGCTCGCATTGGTCATATATTTAGATGGTTTAGCGATGGAAGTAAGTTGATGAAGTCGTTTTTAACATATTTACTAATGTATGTATACTTGACTCTATGGACATTACTTCTTATTATTCCAGGTATTATTAAATCATTTTCTTATTCTATGACATATTTTATTTTGAATGATCATCCAGAATATACAGCGAATCAAGCGATTACTGAGAGTCGTCATATGATGAATGGACATAAAATGGATTACTTTTTACTATGCTTAAGTTTCTTAGGTTGGTTCATTTTAAGTATTCTTACTGTAGGAATCGGTTTCTTATGGTTAGCACCTTATTTCTACGCGACATCAGCCGCATTTTATGAAGAGATTTCAAAAGAATATTATAAAAAAGAAGGCACTACTTTCTAATAAAACATATAAACTATCTACCCTAAAGAATGTAGGGAGCAGATAGCAGATGGTTTAGGTGTTTTGATATTTGTCCTATTTTCGGGATTCACTTCAGGATAAGGTATAGATTTTTATATAGAAATGCTACCCTCTATGTTTTATCATAGAGGGTTATTTTTTTATGTAAAAATGATAGGAAATAATGAATAATATATGTAAAGAAAAAAGCGAGGTGAATGAGAGTGAGCAAATTTTTAATACCGTATTCATTTTCTATATTAAGTTTCTTTATTTCAGCAACAGCACTTGATTTATATGATAGGATGGGAAACGATAGTGAGCTGGTTTCGCCGAACATAATTGGAAAGATAATTCAATCTACTGCGCAAATGGGAGTCCTTACATTGTATTTCGGAGTACCTATTATTTTAGGTGGCTGTCTACTTGGTGAGCTATTGTTTAGAGGTATCATTTTACGATTTAAACTAAGCTATATTATATCTTTATTATTATATCTATTTTTAGCTTTTAGTATTGTTTTCGTAACGGTAGGCATTCCAACTACATATGAAGATTCTAATACATTTTTCATGGGGATAACTATGATTTGTGCTGTTACATTCTTTGTGAGTCGGAATATATGGGAAAACAAGTTAATAATGGAGTGACAAAATGAAATACACCTGTCCATGTTGCGGATATAAAGTTTCACTTTATTGGATCAGTTAGAAAACCGACTAGTGAAGATGTGAAGGATGCTAGTTGGCAGCGAATTTGTTAAGTAAAATGTTATTACTCAATTTAATGGGAGTAATAACATTTTTTATTTAGTACTGAAAGAATTACTGCTGTCTTAAAGTAATAAGAAGGAATAAATCGGTAAATTTTATTAATGGATATATTTTCAATAAATACAAAAGTATAGATGTATAGTCAGCTTTGTGTATTTAATGTTATCATATTGAATGATATGGAAATTTTTAATAGAATAAGTAACTAAAAATTCAAAGGTAATGAAGCTTTTGTTGTATAAAGAAAATACTTAGTAGTAATCAACAATATTAAAAATAAGATTCGTATTTATATAAATTTAGTAGAAATGGGGTTTTAAAAAGGAATGAGTATAAGCATAACGCGGCAAAAGATTTTGGCGGCCGCTTCTCAAATTGTACAATGTAAAGGGGTTGCTAAATTAACTTTAGAAGCAGTGGCAAAAGAGGCGGGTTTAAGCAAAGGTGGATTATTGTATCACTTTTCAAATAAAGAAGCTTTAATAGAAGGTATGATAGTCCGAGGGGTAGAGGATTATGAAGGGGCCATTTACAATAAAGTAGCGGAAGACTCAGAGAGGAAAGGGAGATGGGTTCGCTCTTTTGTAGAGGAAAGATTAAGTAATGAGAGAAGAACAGAAGAGTTGTCTAGCAGTATGATGGCAGCACTCATGTTAAAACCTGAATTACTTGAGCCATTACAACAATCATTTCAGCAACTGCAAAAAAATATAGAAAATGATGAGATAGATTCAGTTTGTGCAACAATTATTAGATTAGCAGCAGATGGATTATGGTATTCGGAATATTTAGGGGTTGGAAGACTAAGCCCCGAGTTAAGAGAAAAAGTAATTCAAGCTCTTATTAGTAATTCATATAAATAGAATATGCGAACTATATAATTTTAAAATAATTCACCATTGCTTCTTTAATGTAGTGGTGAATTATTTTTTTTATTAGAAAAATAGAACAATTTTATAGAGTATTGAATTATAACCGTCCAGACGGTATAGTAATATTTGGTTTAAGAGGAAAATGAAACAAAAAAAGAATAAAAGATATTTTTAGCACACTATTCGAAAGGATAGGCCGCAAAGCTTAGAGTCTACGGTAATACATATTGGTTACTAAGATCGTCTGGTTGCACATTTTTGATGCAACCGGACGATCTTTTTTGTTATATAAATATAAAAATTTAGGAGGGAACTATGCAAATGAAAAGTACTAAAAGACATATTTCAATGGTTTCATTAGTTTTTCTAGTATTATTTTCAGTGCTGAATGTGTGGGCTCCAGTTATTCAAGCTGCTGTGATGAAAAGTCCAGTGGACGAAATTAATATTTCCCGTACTGATGGCACGACATCTGAACCATATCAAGCCTCAGATGGTATGAAAGTAGAAGTGAAGTGGTCAGCTAAAGAAAAAATAAAAAGTGGAGATCAATTCACAATTGATATGCCAAAAGAGTTTCGAAAAGACCTTATGAATATGAGTTTTCCTTTAAAAGATGCTGAAGGAAAAACAGTTGGTACATGTGAGATGAAAAAGGGTCTATTAACGTGTACTATGGGTGATTACGTAGAAGGAAAGAACAACATTAAAGGTTCTTTATTCGTAGAATTCTACTTTGGTCTAGAAGCATATGATGGTGTTAAAGAAATTCCATTAGAATTTAACGTTGATGGTCAAATCGTAAATAAAGAAGTAAATGTAAGTAATACGACAGAGAGACCGAAGCCACAACCCAATACGGAAAATCTATTGAAATGGGGTTCTTATAATCAAGAAGATCCGTCTATTGCTGATTGGCTTGTATATGTAAATGCAACTGGAACAGAAATGCAAGATCTTAAATTAACAGATACATTAGGACCTGGGCATGAGTTAATTACAGACAGCGTAGTATTAGAAGAGGCTGTATTTGAAGATGGTTATGCACCAACAAATATTAAGCCAGCAAATTTATCTAACATTAAAATAAATGCAACAAAGACTGGATTTACAATTGAATTTCCAGACAGTTCAAAAGGCTATATTTTAAGATATAAAACAAAGGTTACAAATCCTGCTGCAAAACCTCATAAAAATACTGTGAAATTAGAAGGTAAAAATATTAAAACTGAAGAAAAAGTAGGACAAGTATTTGTGAGTGGTGGGGGAGGATCCGGTTCAGGTGACGATAATCCACCTAGCATTGAAAAAAATATAGTTGATGAGAATGGCAAGCTTGTAGAGAATGAGCAGCTAACACAAATGGATCAAGTTATTCAATACCAAGTTGGTACACATATACCGAACGATCCTCCTAAATACACATCTATGGTAATTAGTGATGATTTAGAAGATGTTTTAGAAGTATTAGAGGCAAAAGTGTATGATAAAAATGGCCAAGATATTACTTCTAAAGGGACGTTAAATATAGATAAACAAAGAAGTGAAGTAACATTTACGTTTGGTGAGAATTTTGATTATAAGTCATATGAAGACCAGATAATTAATCTTAGTATCAAGGCGAAAATTAAAAATAATGCAGACTTATCTTCTTACGTAGATAAGAAGATTCCTAATAAAGCGGAATTACATTTTGATGATAAAACATTAACATCAAAAGAAGTAACTATTACACCGCCTGAAGCTCCAAAAGATGGTACAGTATCGCTTCATAAAATAGATTCTGAGAATCCGAACAAAGGGTTAAAAGGTGCCGAATTTGAAGTTCGAAATAGTGCAAATGAAGTTGTTGCAAAACTGACAACGGACGAAAAAGGTTTTTCAGTACCTCAAACTTTAGCTCCTGGGACGTATAAAGTTTATGAAACAGTAGCACCAGAAGGATATCAAAAATTAACAAGCCCAGTAGAGGTTACACTTCAAGCTGGAGAAACAAAAACAATTGAAATTAAAAATACTGTGCAAAAGGGTCAAATTGAAATAAAGAAAATTGATTCGGAAAATGGTGAAAAACCATTAGCAAATGCAGAGTTTGATATAGTAAAAGACGGTGTAGTAGTCGAACATATTGTTACAGATAAAGATGGTAAGGCAATCTCTAAACCGTTAGCACTAGGAAAATATATTTTAAAAGAAACGAAAGCGCCTGAAGGCTACCAATTAAAAGAAACAGAGTTCGAAGTAAGTGTAACAGGGGACGGCATATTCCCAATACGAGTGGAAAATGCAATGGTAGACAAAGGTAATATAGAAATTACAAAAGTGGACAAAGAAAACGGAGCAGTATTAGCGGGTGTCGAATTTGAAGTCCAAGATGAGAAAGATGAAGTAGTAAGAAAAGTAGTAACAGATAAAGATGGAAAAGCAAATGTTTCAGATCTATCAGTAGGAAAGTACAAATTAGTAGAGACGAAAAGCTTACCAGGTTATAAGCAGCTAACAGAACCAGTACCATTTGAAATAAAAAAAGGTATGACAAAAGCTTTAGCAATAAAAGTAGAAAACGAGCAGTTAGACAAAGGCTCAGTAGAAATTACAAAAATAGATAAAGATAGTCAAAAAGTATTAGAAGGCGTAGTCTTCGAAGTGCAAGATGAGCAAGGAAAAGTAGTAACAGAAGTAAAAACAGATAAAGATGGTAAAGCAAAAATCTCTGATTTATCAGTAGGGAAGTACAAATTAGTAGAGACGAAAAGTTTACCAGGCTACAAAAAGCTAACAGATTCAGTATCATTCGAAATTAAAAAAGGTATGACAACAGTCCTATCGTTGAAAGTAGAAAATGAACAGTTAGATAAGGGTTCAGTAGAAATTACAAAAATAGATAAAGACAGCAAAAAAGCATTAAAAGGCGTAGTTTTTGAAGTGCAAGATGAAGCTGGAACAGTAGTAAAGGAAGTAAAAACAGATAAAGATGGTAAAGCAAAAATCTCAGATCTATTAGTAGGAAAGTACAAATTAGTAGAGAAAGAAAGTTTACCAGGCTATAAGAAACTAACAGATCCAGTATCATTTGAAATCAAAAAAGGCATGACCGAAGTTCTATCATTAAAAATAGAAAATGAAATGGTAGATACGGGAAATATAGAGATAACAAAGATAGATAAAGATAATAAAGCACCGTTAGCGGGAGTAACATTCATCGTCCAAGATGAAAAGGGTAATGAAGTTACAAAAGTAACGACAGATAAAGATGGAAAAGCAAATGTTTCAGATTTACTTGTAGGAAAGTATGAATTAGTAGAGGTAGACAGTTTACCTGGTTATAAAAAATTAGAAAAACCAATATCATTTGAAATCAAAAAAGGCATGACCGAGGTTCTATCATTGAAAGTAGAAAATGAAATGGTGGATACAGGGAATGTAGAGATAACAAAAATAGATAAAGATAGTAAAGCTCCATTAGAAAATGTTGTATTTGAAGTACGTGATTTAAAAGGAAAAGTAGTTGCAAAAGTAACGACGGATAAAGAAGGAAAAGCAAACGTTTCAGATTTATCTATTGGAAAGTATGAGTTAGTAGAAGTAGAAACACCGGCAGGATACAAACCACTAGAAAAGCCAATTTCATTCGAAATTGAAAAGGGTAGAGTAACAGCATTACAATTGACTGTAGAAAATGAATTAGTGGATACAGGAAATGTAGAAATTACAAAAGTAGATAAAGAAAATAAAGATGCTTTAGCTGATGCAGTCTTTGAAATTCAAGATGAAGCAGGACAAGTAGTCGCTAAAATAACGACAGATAAAAAAGGACAAGCACAAGTTACTAATTTATCAGTCGGCACATACAAGTTAGTAGAAGTAAAAGCACCAAAAGGATATAAACAATTAGTAGATCCGATTACTTTCCAAATTGAAAAAGGCATGACAAAATCTCTTGCTTTAACAGTAGAAAACGAAATGTTAGACAAGGGAAATGTAGAAATCACAAAAGTAGATAAAGAGAGTCAAAAAGTATTAGAAGGCGTAGTCTTCGAAGTACAAGACGAACAAGGAAAAGTAGTAACGGAAGTAAAAACAGATAAAAATGGTAAAGCAAAAATCTCAGACTTATCTGTAGGAAAGTACAAATTAGTAGAGAAAGAAAGCTTACCAGGTTACAAAAAACTAACAGAGCCAGTATCATTCGAAATCAAAAAAGGTATGACAGAAGTCTTATCATTAAAAGTAGAGAATGAACAGTTAGACAAAGGCTCAGTAGAGATTACAAAAGTAGATAAAGATAGTCAAAAAGCATTAGCAGGTGTAGTCTTCGAAGTACAAGATGAAAAAGGCAAAGTAGTAACAAAAGTAACGACAGATAAAGAAGGAAAAGCAAAGATTGCTGATTTATCAGTAGGAAAATATAAGCTAGTAGAGGTAGAGAGCTTACCAGGATATAAAAAACTAGCGAAACCAGTATCATTTGAAATCAAAAAAGGTATGACAGAAGTCTTATCACTAAAAGTAGAGAATGAACTAGTAGACAAAGGCTCAGTAGAAATCACAAAAGTGGATAAAGATAGTCAAAAAGTATTAGAAGACGTAGTCTTCGAAGTACAAGACGAACAAGGAAAAGTAGTAACGGAAGTAAAAACAGATAAAAATGGTAAAACAAAAATCTCAGACTTATCTGTAGGAAAGTACAAATTAGTAGAGAAAGAGAGCTTACCAGGCTACAAAAAACTAACAGAGCCAGTATCATTCGAAATTAAAAAGGGTATGACAGAAGTTCTATCATTAAACATAGAAAATGAAATGGTAGATACGGGAAATGTAGAAATTACAAAAATAGATAAAGATAATAAGGCACCGTTAGCAGGTGTAGTCTTTGAAGTTCAAGACGACAAAGGCAAGGTAGTAACGAAAGTAACGACAGATAAAGCTGGAAAAGCAACAGTTTCAGATTTATCAGTAGGAAAGTACAAGCTAGTAGAAGTAGAGAGTTTACCAGGCTACAAAAAATTAGAAAAGCCTGTACTATTTGAAATTACAAAAGGTATGACAAAATCTTTAGCGTTCACTGTAGAAAATGAAATGGTAGATACGGGGAATGTAGAAATCACAAAAATAGATAAAGACAGTAAAGCACCATTAGAAAATGTTGTATTTGAAGTACGTGACTCAAAAGGAAAAGTAGTTGCGAAAGTAACGACGGATAAAGAAGGAAAAGCAGACGTTTCAGATTTATCTATTGGAAAGTATGAGTTAGTAGAAGTAGAAACACCAGCAGGCTACAAACCACTAGAAAAGCCAGTTTCATTCGAAATTACAAAAGGTATGACGAAAGTCTTATCATTGCAAGTAGAGAATGAACAGTTAGACAAAGGTTCAGTGGAGATTACAAAAATGGCCGCTGAAAGCAAGGAAGTCTTATCAGGAGCTGTGTTTGAAGTTCATGATGACAAGGGAAAAGTAGTAGTGAAAGTAACAACAGATAAAGATGGAAAGGCAAAAATCACAGATCTATCTGTAGGTAACTACACACTAGTAGAAGTAGAAGCACCAAAAGGATATGAAAAATTAACTAATCCAATTCCATTTGAAATTACAAACGGAATGATAAATGCAGTTCAATTAGAAGTATTAAACAAATTGAATCATTTAGCGCCACCAGGCCCAGAAACACCAGATCCAGAAAAGCCTGGAACACCAGATCCAGAAAAACCTGGAACACCAGATCCAGAAAAGCCTGGAACACCGAATCCGGAGAAACCTGGAACACCGAATCCAGAAAAGCCTGGAACACCAAATCCAGAAAAGCCTGGAACACCGAATCCAGAAAAACCTGGGACACCAGATCCAGAAAAGCCTGGGACACCGAATCCAGAGAAACCTGAAAAAGAATTACCGAAGACAGGGCAGAAAATGCCTGTGGAACCATATATGGGAGCACTTCTTGTAATGATGAGTTTTGGATTACTCATATTAGGTAGAAAACAGCAGAGATAATAAAGGTGAAAAGGTATCCTCAAAGTATTTGAGGATACCTTTTTTAGCATAAAAAAAGCATCTAGCAAAAGTACTAGATGCAAATAAAAACACAAGGGAAGACAAAGTTCTTCCCTTTTCCCGTATGTAATTATATCAAAAAATTTATAAAAAACTAGCTATATTTAAAATATAATTTTAAAAAAAGTTATATACATAAATAATTGCAATACGCGCAGTTTTATCTTTCTGAAAAATCTATTTCTTTATTTTTGAATATTAAGACTAATGTTGATAAATCTTCAGATAATTAGAAAAAATACCCGAAAGGATATATAATATTGCTTAATAAATAATTTTAATGAATTACGTATATTTCATTTGGTGTATTAATTGAATATCATAATTTTTAATTTTATTAAGCAAGAATCTCGGTTACTTATTGCATTTCTAACATAGGGTGAGATAGAAAAATACAATAGTGTGGAGGTTTTTATAATGACGTTTGTTCTTAGTAAAATGAGTGGCTTTAGCATAGAAGAAAAGGTACATGAATTTGAATCTAAAGGATTCCTTGAAATTTCAAATGAAATCTTTTTACAAGAGGAAGAGAATCATCGTCTATTAACACAAGCACAGTTAGATTATTATAATTTGGAAGATGATGCATACGGTGAATGTCGTGCTAGATCTTATTCAAGGTATATAAAGTATGTTGATTCACCAGATTATATTTTAGATAATAGTAATGATTACTTCCAATCTAAAGAATATAACTATGACGATGGCGGGAAAGTTAGACAGTTCAATAGCATAAATGATAGCTTTTTATGTAATCCTTTAATTCAAAATATCGTGCGCTTTGATACTGAATTTGCATTTAAAACAAATATAATAGATACAAGTAAAGACTTAATTATAGGTTTACATCAAGTAAGATATAAAGCTACTAAAGAAAGACCATCTTTTAGTTCACCTATTTGGTTACATAAAGATGATGAACCAGTAGTGTTTTTACACCTTATGAATTTAAGTAATACAGCTATTGGTGGAGATAATTTAATAGCTAATTCTCCTCGGGAAATTAATCAGTTTATAAGTTTGAAGGAGCCTTTAGAAACTTTAGTATTTGGACAAAAGGTCTTCCATGCCGTAACGCCACTTGGAACAGAATGTAGTACGGAGGCTTTTCGTGATATTTTATTAGTAACATTTTCTTATAAGGAGACAAAATGAGAGAGAATAAAATAATTATGATTTCTGGAGCCAATAGCGGTATAGGTCATGCTTGTATAAAATACTTTTTAGAAAAATCATTTCATGTAATAGCGCTTGATATTAATAATAATAACTTAATAGATTATATGAAAACAGATATGCCTTTGAAAGTAGTGCAAATTGATTTAAGTAATAGCGAAGCGATTCATAATCTTTTTACTCAATTAGATTTAGAAAAGCTTTCTCCTGATATATTAATAAATGCAGCTGGTATTCGAGAGATAACACCTGTTTTACATTTATCCGATGATATGTTTAAAAAAGTAATTGATGTAAATTTAGTAGCCCCATTTATCCTTTCTAGGGAAGTAGCTAAGCGATGGTGTGAATCGAAAATAAAAGGTTGTATTGTGAATATAGCATCGGTTTCTGGATTAATGGCTGAACCAGAGCGAGCTGCTTATGTTGCATCAAAGCATGCTTTAATCGGATTGACTAAACAGATGGCTATGGAATTTGGAAAGCAAAATATAAGGGTGAATAGCATTTCTCCCGGTGTTATTAGAACTGAACTTACAGAAGAATACTTTAGTAATACAGCTTTGATGTCTATGATAAAAAGTAATCAATCTTTAGATACTTGGGGGTTGCCGCAGGATATTGTTTCATGTATTGAGTACTTGATTTCTGATCAGGCCCGCTTTATTACTGGTTCTAATTTTGTAATTGATGGTGGTTGGACTGCTGGGAAAAATTTATAATTGAGTGTTTTTGAGGAAAAGCACCTGTCCTTTTTTAGGCTGGTGTTTTTCTCACTATAAACCGAGTTTTTATTGGAGGGGGATTAATTTGCTTCAAAAAAGTTTTAAGCAAGAGAAAACGGTACCGGCTTTAAAGATGATAGCATCAATGGTTATCTTTGGATCAGTTGGATTTTTTTCAGTTCAAACAAACTTACCTTCGTTTGAATTAGTGTTTGTAAGGTGTATTTTTGCGACAATATTTTTAAGTGTATGCTGGTTGCTTACAGGGCAATATAAACAAGATAAATGGGAACGAAAAGAGGTTATTCAAGTTTTAATATGTGGCTTTTTCTTAGTATTTAATTGGGTTTTCTTATTTAAAGCCTTTGAAAATATGTCAGTTACAATTGCTATCTCGGTTTATCATCTTGCACCAGTAATTGTACTGTTAATTGGAAGTATCGTCTTTAAAGAAAAATTAACATTCATATCTATCATTTCAATAGTTGTGTGTTTTGCAGGAGCTTTATTAATTGCTGGTATCGATGGAAGTTTCTCTGTCGGTTCATTAATGTCTTCAGGTATGATATGGGGATTTCTTGCAGCTCTCTTTTATGCATTTACAACTTTATTTGGTAAAGGGATTAACAAAATGAGTGCGTATGCAATGACATTTTTACAAACATTCTTGGGGATATTTCTTTTAATACCATTTATAGATTTAGATGCTTTTAGTGGCCTCACTCAAAGTAATTGGACATATATTATAGCTACTGGTTTTATTCACACAGGGATAGTATATTATCTGTTTTTTGATAGTTTACGCTATTTATCTACAAAAACAATCTCAATATTAGTTTTTTTGGATCCGGCAGTGGCAATATTATTAGATACTGTACTTACTGGATTCCGTCCAACTTTAATGCAAATAACAGGAATTCTTTTTATTTTTATTGGTATGACTTTAACATTAAAAAAATCTAAAGATAAAAAACTGAGCCAAAAAGAAAAGCGAATTGAAAGCGATGCTAGTATATCTCAACAATAATGAAATATATTGTGTATAAAACGATAAACCTTACATGAATCATGTAAGGTTTATTTTAGTTCAATATAATTCATATTTATAATATATAATTTTCAAAACTGAGGTATGTTTTTCTTTAATATGCTTTTGATTCAAATGTTATTATTTGACTATAAATTTACAAAAATGTATATGAAATCTTATTTTTTGATAATATATAAGTAATAAATTCATAGAATTGGAGTGATGAGATGCAGCCGTTAGAAAGGGAGATTCATTCTAATATGCTGAAAGTGTGGCGAATTCACGCTTTAATTGGGACGGCAGTTATACTAACAGTCGTAATTGCGTATTTCTTTTTTATGATTAACTTTAACTGGTGGGGCTGGTTGTTTGGACTATTAGTAACAGGAGCTATTACATTTATTCCACTTGATTATTTTGTGTTTCCAAATTTGCGTCAGCGCTATTATAGTTACAGATTAAATGAAGAAGAGATTGAGATTCAAAAGGGAATGTTCGTTGTAAAACGCGTACTTATTCCGATGATCCGTGTGCAGCACGTAACGATTGAGCAAGGGCCGATCATGAGAAAGTATAATTTAGCAGAATTACACATTTCAACAGCCGCAACTTCTCATAGTATTCCAGGTTTAACGAAAGAAGAAGCAGAACAGCTAAAAAGACAAATTGGAGAACTTGCGAAAGTGAGTGATAAGGATGTATAAGAGGCAACATCCGATTACGATATTGTTAGGTATTAGAGTTGCGAGTTTGTTGCCACTTATTATTCTTGTTTTATTTAAACCTGATGAACAAGTGGAACCTTGGTATTTATTTTATCTTTTCCTTCTGGTTGTTTTATTCATCATGGCTATTTTTTCAGCAATTAAATGGTATTTTAAAGTGTACTGGATTGAGAATAATATTTTACATATAAAGCACGGTGTTTTTGTAAAGAAGGAAAGTTATTTAAATAAAGAACGTGTGCAAAATGTTAGTACGTCTTCTAATGTCATTTATCAGATGCTTGGGCTTATGAAGTTAAATATAGAAGTAGCGGGTGGTGGTAGTGAACCAGAAGTGATGTTGGCTGGTATTAAAGAAGACGAGGCAAAACATTTAATCTCTTTATTACATAAGAAAGAAACTACTGTAAAAGAAGAAATAGAAGAGGAAGAAAGCAAGACGGTTTATCAGTTAACAGCGAAAGAGGTTTTAGCAGCAGCGATTACATCTGGTCGGTTCGGACTAGTGTTTTCTGGACTGGTACTTCTTTACACAAAGTTTGATTTTGTTCTTCCTGAAGGATTCACAAGTAAAGTAGAAGCGTATGTGATGGGAAACGGTGTTTATAAACTAATTGTAATAGCATTAATTTTAATGGCAATTTCATGGATTATTTCCACGGCTGGATATGTGTTGAAATATGCAAACTTTAAAATTGAGCGCAAAGGGGAAGAAATTCGTATCGTTCAAGGGTTATTTGAAAAGAAAGAGTTTGTCTTAAAATTGCACCGAATTCAAGCGATTACTGTAAAAGAATGTATGCTTCGCCAGCCATTTGGTTATTGCGCTGTTGAAGTGGAAGCAATTCACAGTATTGGAGCAGCAAGTAATGAAGTGATGCTGCATCCTTTTATGAAGAAAAAAGATGTACAGCACCTGCTCACATATTTAGAGTTACCTTATGAAATTGAAGCGGAGATCGCTCACTTACCAAAAACAGCGTTGCGTCGTTATTTCATTATGGGCTGGTTAATAAGTATCATACTCACAGTTCTAATTGCTAGCGTAAGTATATATTTAAAACAATATATTGCATTGTTTGTTATTTTACCGTTATTTATCGTGTTTTCGTTACTTGCGTATGCTAGATATAAAAGTGGCGGTTATGAATTAAGAGAAAATCAACTAACGGTTGTATATCGTAATTTTTCGAAATATACAGGAATAATGCGAAGAAGACATGTTCAAGCAGTAGGTTATAATCAATCGTATTTTCAAAGAAAGGATGAATTATGTACAACTCTTGTAGCGGTAGCGGGGCGGGGCTATGAAGTAAAGCATATGAGAAAAAAAGATTCACTTCGTATATATAATTGGTACAAAGAAAAAGGAAACACCGGTGTGTAATGGTGTTTCCTTTTTGTGTCATGATTTGTCGATAAGTCGATATATTCGAAGAATCGCTGATATAATTCGAGTTGCGCCGATAAATTCAGAAAAACGCTGATATAATTCGAGTTGCGCCGATAAATTCAGAAAAACGCTGATATAATTCGAGTTGCGCTGATAAATTCGAAGAATCGCTGATATAATTCGAGTTGCGCTGATATATTCGAAGAAACGCTGATATAATTCGAGTTGCGCCGATAAATTCAGAAAAACGCTGATATAATTCGAGTTGCGCTGATATATTCAGAAAAACGCTGATATAATTCGAGTTGCGCCGATATAATTTCACATACCGCGGTTTCCGAACTCCAAACTCAAAAAAATTAAACTAACACATCAAAAGTAGTCACAAAAGAAGGGCGAGAGAAAATACTCTTTTGCTGTTCCGCATGTGGATGCGCTTGAGCCTGAGGTGTTCCTTCTGCTTGCGTGGGACGTTTTTTATGAGCGTTTTCGAATGAACGTGATTCTGTCCAGTCTTTAAAGTTTTGCTCTGTTTCCCACATCGTTAAGATGACATATGTATCGTTACTTAATGGACGTAGAACACGGATCGCTTGGAATCCTGGTTCGTTTTCGATAAGGCCTGCGCGGTTTTTAAAGCGGTTTTCAAATACAGGGCGACCTTCGTCTGTTACAGAAATGTTGTTACAAACGATATAGCCAGGTTGTCCTTTAAATTCGCCGACAGCATCTAGTACGTCATACTGAAGTGAACCTTCTACAGATTCTTCTGTATTTTCTTTATAAAACATATTTTTCTCATCATTTTTTGCAGTGAAATGTGCTTGTTCTAGAGGTGTTTCGTATGAAATAATAGCCTTCATTTTAATGCCCCCTTACTAGTTTGTTTCTATTATATCAACTCTCTTAAAAAACTTCGAAGATTATATACATAAAGATACTTCTTTTTCAAATAATAAATGTACCATCATTTGGAAAGAAGGACGATGTATGAAGAAAGTAAAGTGGACTTTATTAGGCGGCGTCGCAACGTTCGTAGTAGCGATTGTACTCTATAAACTTATCGTGTTAGCTGGTGGCTATATGATGGATGAAAAGCAGCTCGTTTTCCACTCTTCATCACGTATCGTTGACCAGAAAGGGAAAGAAATTACGAAATTATACGTAGAAAATAGAGACCTCGTACCGATCGAGCAAATTCCGAAGTATGTGCAGCAGGCGTTTGTTGCGGTGGAAGATTCTCGTTTTTATGAGCATCAAGGGATTGATTATCCGTCTATATTCCGTGCTCTTTATAAAGATACGTTAGCTAGAGAGAAGGTAGAGGGCGGTAGTACCATTACGCAGCAACTCGCTAAAAACGTCTTTTTAACTCGTGAAAAAACATTTACGCGCAAATTGAAGGAAGTCGCAATTTCTCTTCAATTAGAGCAAAAATATACGAAGCAACAAATTCTTGAAATGTATATGAATCATATTTATTTTGGTCATGGGGCTTACGGTATTCAAGCGGCAGCAAAGTTGTATTTTAATAAAAATGTTGAGGATTTAACAGTAGAGGAAGGGGCAATGCTTGCAGGCCTTCCGAAGTCACCAAACGGATATTCACCGTACTATTCTGCAGAGAAGAGTAAGGAACGCCGCGATCTAGTATTGTCACTTATGCATAAACAAGGCTATTTGACTGCAGAAGAAAGCGTTCGTTATCAAGGGAAGACAATTGCTCTATATAAAAATTTAGATGAGAATGAGCTTGCATATATGCCGTATATTGATATGGTCATAGATGAAGCCGCTCGTTTATACGGGTTGTCTCATCAAGAAGTACTTCGCGGAGGATATACGTTTGTCGTACCTATGGATGAAAAGATTCAAAAGGTAGCATATAACCAGTTTCAAGATGCAAGGAATTTTCCTGGGAAAGAAGAAGGGGCGCAAGGTGCTTTCTTATTAATGGATAATCGTACGGGAGGGATTAAAGCGGCGATTGGGGGAAGAAAGTACGTCCCGAGAGGATTTAATCGTGTTTTTGCCAAAAGGCAGCCCGGATCTGTTTTAAAACCACTTATCGTTTATGCACCAGCACTAGAAACGAAAAAGTATAATCCGTATTCTTTATTAACGAATGAAAGAAATTCTTTTGAAGGGTATGAACCTCGAAATTATAATCATGAGTATTCAAAAGAAATGACGATGTATGATGCGATTTTAGAGTCGGCAAACGTACCGGCAGTTTCTTTATTAAATGAGTTAGGGGTAGAAGAAGGAAAGCAATATTTAGAAAAAGGAAATGTCCATATTGCAGATGCTGGTTTAAGTACAGCGCTTGGGGGACTAAAAAATGGCGTTTCAACATTTGATCTTGTAAAAATGTATCGTTCATTTTTAGCAAATGGAAATATTATTGAGCCGCACGTTATTGATAAAGTATTAAATAGACACGGTGCAGTCATTGGGGAATCTCCAAAAGTAGAGACGAAAATCTTCTCGAAGCAGACAGCATGGTATATGACGAAAATGTTAGAAGGAGTTGTGAAGGAAGGAACAGCGAGAGCTGGTGTATATAACGGTGCGTTAGCTGGAAAAACGGGTACAACTTCATTGCCAAATGACGATAAGGGAGCAAGAGATATGTGGTTCGTCGGCTATACACCTAACTTAGTAGGCGCTGTTTGGATTGGTTATGACCGTACGGATAAGGAGCATCAGTTGCAAGGAGAAAGTGCATCTGCGACAAAATTGTTTAAGAAAATTTTAACGAAGGCTAATGTAGAACATAAAGAGAAGTTTATGAAGCCTGAAGGTGTGGAAACAATCGGCGCTCCGATTCGACTGCGCAAAATTGAAGATGTAAAAATGAAACTATCATTTAGCCCTTTCGGTTTATTTAAAGCAAAATTAAGTTGGACGCCACTTCCAGATAACAGAATTATGTACCGAATCTATAGAGTGGAGAACGGAATTCATACACATGTTAGCACTGTAAATGGTGCTGGGGAATATGAGGAAAAGTTCGTTAACATATTTTCAAAACCGAGCTTTTACGTTGTACCATATAATACACAAACGAATCGTGAAGGAGAAAAGTCAAAAGTAGCTAAACCATAGTTTTTCTCTGTGTTATAATAAGAATGTTGTGAAAATAGTAAGCGTTTTTAAGAATGTTTGTGTCAATTTAATGAACAACGTACATAATATTATGCATTTTGTTTTTACAAGCTGTATAGTAAAAAAAGATAAATATCGAACGTATTCGAAGCATTGGTAAGGAAGGGAGCAAGGGTCTTGGTAAGAACTATAAATGAGACATTTTTAAAAGCATGTAGGGGGGAACGTACCGATTATGTACCAGCATGGTATATGCGTCAAGCAGGTCGTTCACAGCCGGAATATAGAAAGATTAAAGAAAAATATTCTTTATTTGAAATTACACATAATCCAGAGTTATGTGCTTACGTTACAAAATTGCCGGTTGATCAATATAACGTAGACGCAGCAATTCTTTATAAAGATATTATGTCACCACTACCTGCAATTGGTGTGGATGTAGAAATTAAATCAGGTATTGGCCCAGTTATTGATAATCCAATCCGTTCTTTACAAGACGTAGAAAAACTAGGGGAAATCAATCCAGAAGATGACGTACCGTACATACTAGATACAATTCGTTTATTAACGACAGAAATGTTAGACGTACCGTTAATCGGTTTTTCAGGAGCTCCATTTACATTAGCGAGCTATATGATTGAAGGCGGTCCATCTCGTAACTACCATAATACGAAAGCGTTCATGTATGCAGAGCCAAAAGCTTGGTTCGCTTTAATGGATAAACTAGCAGATATGGTTATTACATATTTAAAAGCGCAAATAAACGCAGGAGCAAAAGCAGTTCAAATTTTCGATTCTTGGGTTGGAACAGTAAATGTAGCAGATTATCGCGTATTTATTAAACCAGCAATGGAGCTTATTTTTGCAGAAGTTCGTAAGATGGGTGTACCGATGATTATGCACGGCGTAGGAGCTGCACACTTAGTGAATGAGTGGCACGACTTACCGCTTGATGTAGTCGGCTTAGACTGGCGCTTACCGATTGAAGAAGCACGTGCACGTGGCGTTCATAAGGCGGTACAAGGTAATATGGACCCTTCATTCTTACTTGCACCATGGTCTGTTATTGAAGAACATGTAAAAGGTATTTTAGATCAAGGGATGAAACAGCCGGGTTATATCTTTAACTTAGGTCACGGTGTATTCCCAGAAGTAAATCCGGATACATTAAAACGTTTAACTACATTTATTCATGAATACTCTAAAGGGCAGTTAGCGAAGTAAAGGAGAATTGCTGTATGAAAAAGAAAATTGGTTTGCTTGTAATGGCATACGGAACGCCATATAAAGAAGAAGATATTGAACGTTACTATACACATATTCGTAGAGGAAGAAAGCCAAGTCCTGAAATGCTGGAAGATTTAACAGAGCGTTACCGTGCAATTGGTGGTATTTCTCCTTTAGCTACTATTACATTAGAGCAAGCTAAGAAGTTAGAACAGCGTTTAAATGAAGTACAAGATGAAGTAGAGTACCATATGTATCTTGGTTTAAAACATATTGAACCGTTTATTGAAGATGCGGTGAAAGATATGCATAACGACGGAATACAAGATGCAATCGCACTTGTTCTTGCACCTCACTATTCTACGTTTAGCGTGAAATCATACGTTGGACGAGCACAAGAAGAAGCTGAGAAACTTGGAAACTTAACAATTCACGGCATTGATAGCTGGTATAAAGAGCCGAAATTCATCCAGTACTGGGTTGATGCAGTGAAAGGTATATATAACGGTATGTCAGATGCAGAGCGTGAAAAAGCAGTATTAATCGTATCTGCACATAGCTTACCAGAGAAAATTATTGCAATGGGCGATCCATATCCAGATCAATTAAATGAAACAGCGGATTATATCGCGCGCGGAGCTGAAGTAGCAAACTATGCAGTAGGCTGGCAAAGTGCAGGAAACACACCAGATCCTTGGATTGGTCCAGATGTACAAGATTTAACGAGAGAACTAAATGAAAAACACGGTTATACTTCATTCGTATATGCACCAGTTGGATTTGTTGCGGAACATTTAGAAGTTTTATATGACAACGACTTTGAGTGTAAAGTTGTAACGGATGAAATTGGTGCGAAATATTATCGTCCAGAAATGCCAAATGCATCGGACGCATTTATTGATTGTTTAACAGATGTTGTATTAAAGAAAAAAGAATCTGTACTGTAAGAAGAAAGGGGGAGCCTGCTTGAGGAAAAAAGTTGTGATCGTCGGCGGAGGCATCACTGGATTAACAGCAATGTATAACTTACAAAAAAATATTCATGAAAAAAACTTGCCGATTGATACATTACTTATAGAAGCATCGGGTAAACTTGGCGGAAAAATTCAAACCGTTCGAAAAGATGGATTTACAATTGAGCGCGGACCGGATTCTTTCTTAGCACGAAAAGAAAGTGCAGCTAGATTAGTGAAAGAATTAGGTCTTGGCGATGAACTTGTAAATAATCAAGCCGGTCAATCATTTATCCTCGTAAACAATCGGTTACATAAAATGCCGAATGGATCAATGATGGGAATTCCAACGCAAATTACGCCGTTTCTATTTTCCGGGCTGTTCTCCCCAATTGGTAAACTAAGAGCTGGTTTTGATCTATTAATGCCGAGGTCAAAGCCAGTATCTGACCAATCACTCGGACAATTTTTCAGACATCGTCTTGGAAACGAAGTGGTTGAAAACTTAATAGAACCGTTACTATCGGGTATTTATGCAGGGGATATTGATGAAATGAGCTTAATGTCAACATTCCCGCAAATGTATCAGATTGAGCAGAAACATCGCAGTATTTCACTCGGTATGCGTACGCTCGCTCCGAAAGAAGAGAAAGCTGAACCGAAAAAGGGAATGTTCCAAACAGTGAAAACAGGTTTAGAATCTATCGTAAAATCTCTCGAAGCAAAGATGCATGAAGGTACGATAATAAAGGGAACTCGCATTGAAAAAGTTGCAAAACAGGGTGATGGTTATACAATTACTCTTAGTAACGGAAAAGAAATAGAAGCGGACGCCATCGTAGTGGCAACTTCGCATAAAGTATTGCCGTCCATGTTTGCTCAGTACAAGCAGTTTCGTTTCTTCCGTAATATTCCATCCACATCCGTTGCGAATGTGGCACTTGCTTTCCAAAAGTCTGCAATCCAGCGCGATATTAATGGTACAGGATTTGTCGTATCACGAAATAGCGATTACACCATTACAGCATGTACGTGGACGCATAAAAAATGGCCGCATACAACGCCAGAAGGAAAAACACTCCTTCGTTGCTACGTCGGGCGTGCTGGTGATGAAGCGGTTGTAGAACAAACTGAAGAAGAACTCGTTCAGCTCGTACTAGAAGATTTAAAGAAGACGATGGACATTACAGAGGATCCAGAGTTTACAATTGTAAGTCGCTGGAAAGAAGCGATGCCTCAATATACAGTAGGCCATAACGAGCGAATGAAACAGCTCACAACATTTATGGAGAAAGAGTTGCCAGGTATATACTTGGCAGGTAGCTCCTATGCTGGCGCTGGACTTCCAGACTGTATTAATCAAGGTGAGGAAGCTGCAAAGCGTGTATTATCTCATTTGGAGAAAGTAATAGATGCTGAATTAATCGCACAATAAATTATAAGAAACGCCTTCAATCATATTGAAGGCGTTTCGTTTATTATATAAAATACTTATTCGCCAATAAACATATATAAGTTATTTGGCTTTATAACAGCATCTCCTGCATAAATAACCCACTCTGTTAAGTTATCAAAATCTAAATGATAACTATTTCCTTCACTCATATCTTCTATAAAATATGGTTCATTAATGAGTATTCCTTGAATGAAATCTTCCGTAATGTTTTGCATTTCAAACCACATATGTTCACTTTTTCCCTCTTCGTAGGATACACCAAATTTAGCAAGGAAACGAAAATCTTCATTTGATTGTTCAATGTGAAAAATGTTGCTGAAATACCCGAAAGTATTCTTCGCATTGTAAGCCATACGATCAGTTTCACTATTTGTTTTATAGAACATGAGCCCTGTAGCTTCCTCGTGTTCTTGGAAAAAGCTTTCAATATATTCTTCTGAAGTATTAAATTTGAATAAGAGAACAGATGGAGATTGATGGTATTCATCTCGGTCATCCATACCGCCTAAGAATGTATTTTGTGCATCTATTGGTTGTAGTTTCACTTCTTCATCCTCGATTGAAGATAATTGGTCCATACTCGTTTTATGCCCTATATAAGATAATCCTTTTTCCCACGGAACAGCGACTGTATGTATAGAACCTTGCTGACTATGCGCGATAACGATAGGCTCATTCATAGGGACTTGTCCATTCTCAACGGCATTATTAGCAAATGTTTGAAAGAGATCGCTAATGCCGTAGTAGGAAGAAATGCGATTTGGAATAATTAACTCTATTTCAGTTACGCCTGCTCTTAAAAGACCATGTGTATGAAACCAATATTGCGTAGGCTCACCGTCTTTATCGTCTTCATAAACGGAATGAATAACGTATAAGTCAGGAATATCAGGTAATAATTCATTTTCAACGTGATATTCAATATAGCTTCTAGATATCACTTTCATTGCTGCACTTGAATCGATTACAAATAACAAATCTGGGGAGAGATTCCATAAGAACTGTAACTGCTGGAAAAAGCAGTCCAGTACATCGCCTACAAATAGCGTACGAGTGAAAATTTCAGTGCCGAAAGCTGCATCTTCAAAATTACGATCTACGATTGTAGCATCTTGTCTATTGTACATTTTATATCCTTCTGGATCGTTCGGTTCATCAATATGCAGTTCATACGGTATGACTGTTTCACCCATATGTAATTCAACAATAAGGCTTGTCTCATCACTATAAACAATTTTTAAATCATCAACTTTAGTAGCGATCGTTTCTAGTCGCTGTTTTAACTGCTCAATTGTAATTCTAGTTGGTATAACGGCAATCATATCTGAAAAATGACGTTCTAATGTTCCATTCATAGCTGCGCGGTATGTTTCTGTTTGCACTTCCATCCAATCACTCCTATTCAAATGAATCCATTTTACATGCCAATAAACTTTCGATATTTTCTGTTTTCTCTCTCTAACATTATAGAGTGCATTCATAGAAGGTGTAAAATAATTATTTTGTATTGTAGTTTGAAAGCGTGTAAATTAAATAAATCTTTTGTAAAATTTGTCGAAATATCATTCTATATAACGAATCATTTGATATGATAGAAATGCTGAGAAAATATGAAATAGGGAGAGGAAAATGGCTGTGAAGAAATTGTTAAGTGTCTTTTTATCATTCTTGCTATTGTTTTCATTTACTGGAACTTTAGCGCAAGCAGAAGAAACTGCTTCTATGTCAGTAGAAAAAGCAATTCAAGTATTTAAGCAGCAAGGGAAAACGAAGGGGATTGTGGAAGGATATATTGTTGGATATACGCAAAGTTCTTCTAAATATACGAAGGATCCAGCTAAGTTTGATGATACAAACGTAGCAATTGCAGATTCACCAAACGAAACGAATCCAGACAAAATCATGCCCGTTCAGTTGCCAAAAGGTGATGTGAGAACGGCAGTGAATGTAAAAGATCACCCTGAAAATATCGGGAAGAAAGTTAGTTTGACTGGGACTCTTGAATTATATTTTAGTAACCCAGGTCTAAAATCAGTAACAGCTTATAAGTTTCAAGGTGAAGGACAAAACCGTGTTAGCGATGTAGTAGCTTCACCGAACGGTGGAGAAGTTGCTAAAGGAACAGCGGTAACATTAACGACGAATACAGAAGGCGCAACAATCTACTATACGTTAGATGGCTCTAATCCTACTAATAAAAGCGTTCGTTATAATGGACAAATTATAGTGAATGAAAATAGTGTAGTGAAAGCAATCGCAGAAAAAGAAGGACTTACTTCTTCAGCAATCTCGACATTTTCATTTATTATCGTAAATAATGAACAGGTTCGTATTCATGACATTCAAGGGAAATCACATATCTCTCCTTACAACGGGAAGAAAGTAAACAATGTGGAAGGCGTTGTCACAGCGCTTGATAAAAACGGCTTTTATATAGAAGATAATCAGCCAGATAATGATCCAGCTACTTCAGAAGGTATGTACGTATATAAAAAAGATGCGAATGTAGCAGTAGGAGATCTTATTCAAGTCGATGGAGTAGTAGAAGAATATGTTGGACCAGGATATGCAGAGCGATTTGAAACAGACTTAACGACGACTGAAATTAAAGCGAGCCGCGTTGCTGTAATCGCAAAAGATCAATCTTTGCCGGCACCGATTGTACTCGGGGAAAACGGTGTGAAAATTCCGGACCAGATTATTGATAATGATGCATTTGGTTTATTTGATCCAAGTGAAGATGCAATCGACTTCTATGAAAGTATTGAAGGTATGCGTGTTACGATGCCAACACCAAAAATTATTGCACCTCAGAAAAACGGAAATTTATATGTAACAGTAAAAAATGGTGGAGATAAAATAGTAACACAATATGGCACACCTTTATTAGATGAAAATCAATTAAACCCAGAGCGCCTTTCTGTAAAAGTACCTCGCGATTATGTAGCAAAAGTAGGAGATACTTTCACTGGAGATATAACAGGGGTAGTAGGATATGATTACGGTTCTTTCCGTATTTCACCAATAACAGAACTGCCAGCTGTAGTGGATGGTGGATTTAAGCAAGTAGGGGCAAATATTCAGCCACGTCTTGATAAGTTAACGGTTGCTACATATAACATTGAAAACTTCTCAGCGAATAAAAAAGAAACAACAGATGAAAAAGTAAAAGCGTTAGCGTATTCTATTAAATACAATTTAAAAATGCCAGATATTATCGGTGTAGAGGAAATGCAAGATAATAACGGATCAATTAATGACGGTACAACAGATGCGTCATTAAGCGCAAAACGTATCATTGATGCAGTTCTAGAAATTCGTGGACCGAAGTATGAGTATGTAGAAATCGCTCCAAACAATAATCAAGATGGAGGAGCACCAGGAGCGAATATTCGCGTCGGCTTCTTCTATAATCCATCACGCGTGAAATTAGCGACGGTACCGAAGTTACTTGATAAAAATGTTGTTCGTATTGGAGACGAAAATCCATTGTTTGAAAGTACACGTAAACCGCTAGCGGCAGAATTTACGTTCCAAGGACAAAACATTGTTGTCGTTGCAAATCACTTAAACTCAAAACTAGGAGATGCAACGCCATTTGGAAAAGTGCAGCCGCTCGTATTAAAGAGTGAAGACAAACGAATTCAGTTAGCACAAGAAGTAAATTATTTCGTGCAAGGAATTCAGAAAAAGAATACAAATGCACCAGTTGTTGTGTTAGGTGATATGAACGATTTCGAATTCTCTAAACCATTAAAAACACTAGAGGGAACAATCTTAAAAGATATGTTAAACACAGTGCCGAAAGAGAATCGTTACACGTACATTCACGAAGGAAATGCACAAGTATTAGATCATATTTTAGTAACAAACAATATCGCACCACACACAATTGTAGACCCAGTACACTTAAACTCAAACATTATGAAAGAACACGGACGTGTAAGTGACCACGACCCAGTACTTGCTCAAATTGATTTGAAGAAGGCTTCTTAAAGTGGGGAACGCTTAGGTGACTAAGCGTTCTTTTTTTGCATCGTTAATAGTATAAAGAGATGATTCCTTTTTTTGTAATCTAATGATAAAATTGATTGAATATTTAGTTTTTAATAAGGGGGACAACAATGCAGTTACAAATAAATGGAAAGGTAATGAATCAGTTTGCAATTTTTTTTAGTACGATCGTCATGCTTCAGTTTGTAGCTGATATAACAGGACTTACAAGCAATCTAGATATTACGTATAACTTAATACATACAGCAGCTTCTTATATAACATTTAGTTTGGCGGTTATTTTCACTTTAATAGGTGCAAGAAGAGAATTAAGTAAATATGCAATTGTTTCATTATGTTTAGTAATAGCGATTAAAGCGATTTATTTTGTAGCGGTTGTTATTTTATGGGGATTGGCTGGTACACCGTAAGTGAATAGTAAATAAAACCCTAATTTCCAATATAGTAAGGAAATTAGGGTTTTATTATACTTGAAACGCTTTTCTACACCGCTCTCTTTTTTGCAACCTTCTTCTATATTTTTTTTTATCACGTTTTACTCCTTGTATATACATGATTAAGCTAACGAGGAGGAAGAATGCACATTGTATTGTCAAAATATACGGCGACATGCCATGCAAAGGTTGTTTTGGGTCATATAAATGAAAAGGAGCTCCGCCTATTGTAGGGAATATCGTATTTAGCAGGACGTATGGAATGGAGGCAACTGCAAATGGGAAAAGAATCGCCATATAGTCCTTTTGTGACCACGCAGATGCAGCAAGTCCTAAAAGGGCCATTAAACCTGCAAATAAAAAATTAATTCCAATATATACAGTAATGTAAGTGAGGGGAGATTCGTAATATAAGTTTGCAAACATCCCATTATCATTTATAATGCCTGAACCAGCCGTCGGTTCTCCGTCTGGAATGGTTAATTTGCAAAATAATAACGATAAGATGAACGGAAATGTATAAAGAAGTCCGCCACAAAAGAATGTAACAATATATTTCGTTACTGAATAAGGGAACAAAGAAATCCCTTTACTTACAAACGGTTTAAAACCATCTGATTTATCCGAATTGTAACTTGTACTAAAGGGGAAACTGGCAATAACGGGCATTAATAATAAATAAACATCCATTTCATTGTCGCGAAATCCAATCCATTTAAAAGCTGTTGTTACAAACGCATCCGTTCCATCCCCAATGTAACGAATTACATAATAATAATGGTAAATAAAAATAAGAGCTAGTCCACTAAACATAATAATTAAAGAAACACGATTACAAAAAGCTTGCTTTATATTTAAACGAAGTGCACGCATCATGACTGAAAAAGCCTCCACTGTTTTGATAAACTTGTCTATTTTCTATATTACTATTAATTGTAAAGATTTTCTTGTTTTTTTATTTGATTATTTGAAAAAGAGGAATTTTGTTGTTGGTAAGTAAGGTTTAGCTGAAATTAATTTTTCTAAAATATGGTTGACAATTAAGTATTACATTTGTAATCTTAATTATAGATTACAAATGTAATACTTAGGAGTGAAATATACTATGACAAATCAATTACCTAAAATATCTGAAGCAGAATTAGAAATTATGAAAGTGCTTTGGTCGAATTCTCCGCAAACAGCGAATGAAATTATAGAAGAACTGGAAGATGCAATGGACTGGAAACCGAAAACAATCCGCACATTAATTAATCGATTAGTGCAAAAGGAAGCCGTTTCTTACCATCAAGATAAAGGGCGTATGTACGCTTATTACCCGTTAGTATCACAAGATAATTATTTGCAAGTGGAAACGAAATCTTTACTAAAACGTTTTTGCGGTGCAGCGTTTAAGCCATTACTTGTTAATTTCTTAAAAGAGGAGAAATTATCTTCAGAAGATATTAATGAATTAAAACGCATTTTAGATGAGAAGACAGAGGAGAATAAGAGGAAGGATCGATAAAAATGATAAACACGCTTATAAATGTATACCTTCCTCATTTTTTTGATTGGCTTATAGAAACGTCACTTATGGCTAGCATATTAGTCGGATTTATTTTATGTATAAAAGTTCTATTTAGAAATAAATTAACCCCCCGGTGGCAATATATGCTGTGGATCGTATTAATGATAAGACTCCTTTTACCGTGGTCGCCAGATAGCTCTTATAGCATTTACTCATTACTTTCTTATAGTTCTAGCGTATCGGAAGTTATTCCAAAAAATATGCCGGCTACTGAGAATATAGTGAACATAGAAAGCGACCGAAAAGTGGAATTGGAATCAAATTCTAAAATGGTGACAAAAACTAGCGAACCGGAAGTAAAAGTCAGTTCGGAAAAACAGACTACATTTTCTTTATACAAACTTGCTTTGTATGTGTGGCTAGCTGGGGTAATCATATTAGCAGCCATCACGTTTCTAACAAATAGACGTTTATATTCTTACATAAAGAAACAACCGGATATTACGGACGAACAGGTCACTACAGTGTTTAATCGCTGTAAGCAGTCTATGAAAATGAAGAAGGCAGTTTCATTACGTCTTGCAGGAAAGATTGCAAGTCCAACGGTTTTTAGTTTCTTTCGCCCGAAAGTATTACTATCAAAAAAACATATGAAAGTATTAAATGAACAACAATTACAATATGTCTTTTACCATGAGTTAGCTCATATTAAGAGAAACGATGTAGCTGTAAATTGGATTATGTACAGTTTAATCCTATTAAATTGGTTCAATCCAATTCTTTGGTACGCCTATTTTTGTATGCGAGAAGATCAAGAATTAGCCTGTGATGCATATGCACTTACTTTTATAGATAAAGAGGAACAAATTGCATACGGTCATACAATTATTACCCTTTTAGAACACTATTCCTATCAAGTACCAAGCCTAGCAAATTTAAGTAGAAATAAACGAACACTAAAAAGGAGAATCATTATGATTAAAAAATTCCAAAAGAAATCGTATCGTCTTTCTTTACTTGGAGTGATTGTCATAGTTGCTATAGCATCTCTTTCTTTATTCAACGCACGTGCAACGGAAGGGAAAGAAAAACAAAAGGATAAAGTAGAGCAGTCAAAGGATGCTTTCCAAAATGCTGTAGATATGCTGTTTGGTACAGAAGAAAATGCAAAAAAAGAATATAGGTATTCAGCAAGAGTGTATGAAAATAAGACAGATTATTTATATTTAGCTGAAAAGGCTTTAACAACAGATGAGTTCCAACAGTACATAAAGTTGTATAAAGAAATTATTAATATACAGAAAAAAGGTGCTCCGAGAGATTCTGACTACGAGTCAATATTTTTTAGGGAAGAACGTTTAACAGAAGCTGATCGTGAAAAATTATATGCACTTTATGATCACTCAAAACCGTTTAATGACAAAGTGGAAGAATCTTTAAATTACACGGTAAAGGAAGCGCAGGAACATGTAGATTTTCAAATTAAGAAGCCAACTTACACAATTGAAGGCTACGATCTAAAGGATGAAAAGGTAAGTTGTTTTATTAAGAGAAGACCCGAGTTAATTATAGAATTAGAGTATACAAACGGAAAAGGAAACTATACAACTTATCAATCACAAGTATTTGGAGAAAGTAAAGATCCGTTCCATGCTTTATTTGTTGTAGAAGAAAATATTGAACAGTACGAATTAGAAGGTAATCAAATATTCTATGCGACTCATAACTCGGATAGGAATTTACAAGGTATGAAGATGATTGTTCCAGCAAAAGGGAAAAATCGTGCATACCAAATCGTTATTATTAATCATAGTTTAGAGAACCCAGGAGAAGCAGTATTCGATAAGAATGTAAATAAAGAAGAATTAGAGAAAATTATGCTTTCTATGTTGAAATAGCAAAAAGGTGTTCTTAAGATGTATATCTCTAGAACATCTTTTCCTTTTCTCTTTTCTTCTGATAAACTATGGACAGTATGATATAACTTGACTGAAATTTTTTTATACTGGAAATAATAAAAAGAGAACTTGTATAGAATGTAAGCGTGTGGTAATATCAAAGATGTACTGATTGACTATATTATCCAATTGGTCATTTTTGGAGGTGACAATGTGGCGATAGATCGAAAACGTTCTATTATTGAAGCTGCAACAAAGTCTTTTTCAGCGTTCGGTTATAAAGCAACAACGATGGATCAAGTAGCGAAGTTAGCGAATGTAGGAAAAGGAACGATTTATACTTTTTTCAAAAATAAAGAAGAGCTATTTGGTGAAATTATTTCTAATTTAATTACAGAAATGAAGCAAGTTGCAGAAAGTGCAATTCGTTCAGATGTTTCATTTTTTGAAAATGTACATAGAGCATTATATAGCATCTTGGAATTTAGAAAAGAACATCAGCTTATGATTAAATTAATTCAAGAAGAGCGCGATATGGGAACGAAAGAAGTACAAGAAGTGATGCAACAAGTTGATGTGGAAATCGTTTCTGTTATTCAATCGTATTTAAAGATTGCGATTGAAAAAGGTGAAATTAGCAAATGTGATCCAGAAATTACAGCATTTATTATGCTTCGTCTATATGTATCGCTTATTTTTGATTGGGAAAAAAATCATGAACCGCTAGAAAAAGAAAAAATTGCAGAGTTATTTGAACTTTATTTACTAAAAGGATTGTCAAACTAAGATAATCCTTTTAATTTTATAAAAAAATGACCAAATGAACAATGTGGTCATGTATTTAAGTTAAGGGGGGATATAGAAAAAATATAATCATAATGAGAAAAAGTTGCATAGTAATAAATTCGTGGATAAGGCATATGTATGAACAAGTATAGCCTTTTTGTTTGGGTAAAAATGACTATATGAACATTTTGGTCATTTTATAAAAGGGGGAGAAATTATGAAAGGGAATCAGTTACTTCGGAAAGAGTTCACGGAAATTATCAAAAGTAAAAAAATATTAATTCCAATTATTGCGGTCTTATTCGTACCGATTTTATATGCAGGGATGTTTTTGTGGGCCTTTTGGGATCCGTATAAACAGTTAGATGACTTACCAGTTGCAGTAGTCAATTTAGATAAAGGCGCAGTATTTGATGGGAAACCAATTGAGGTCGGAAAAGGGCTCGTTGATAATTTAAAAGATAATAAAAGTTTTAAATGGGAGTTCGTAAGTGAAAAAGAAGCAAAGAAAGGAATGGAAGGTAGAAAGTATTACATGTTAGTGCGCATTCCAGATGACTTCTCAAGTAACGCTACAACGTTACTAAAAGACAATCCAAAGCCATTAAACTTAGAGTACATTCCAAACGAAAGTTTAAACTTCTTATCTTCACAAATTGGAGGAACAGCCATTGAAAAGATTAAAACTGAAGTATCAAGCACGTTAACGAAAACATATGCAGAGAAAATGTTCGATTCTATTAAAGACGTCTCAAAAGGATTAGCAGATGGAGCGGAAGGGGCAAGTAAACTACACGACGGATCAAGTGAATTGCATGATGGTTCAAGTAAAGTGACGGATGGCCTTCATACACTTCAAGGGAAATCTGGGGAGATGAAGGATGGAGTTGGGAAACTATTTGATGGATCTGGGAAAGTGACAGCAGGTTTAAATACGTTAAATAGCAAAACCGGTGAAATGCAAATAGGTATCGGGAAATTAGTAGATGGATCAGGAAAAGTAACAGATGGTTTACATGTATTAAATAGCAATGCAGGTATCGGAAAATTAGTAGATGGGTCAGGAAAAGTAACAGCAGGTTTAAATACATTAAATAGCAAAACGGGTGAATTGCGTGATGGATCTGAGAAAGTGACCGGTGGCTTGAACAAATTAGTAAGTAAATCCGGTGATTTAAAAACAGGAACAACTGATCTATCAAATGGTATGGGAAAACTTGTTGAAGGGCGAAGTCAATTAGAAAAAGGGTCTCAAGAAATTCAAAAGGGATTGCAAGATTTAAATAGTAACATACAAAAGTCTGCTGCAGGCTTAGAGGAAATGCAGTCGAAAGTTCCTTCTATATTGAATACAGTAAATGAAAAAATAGATGGAGCTGGGGCGAATATAAATCAGTTAAATGAACTTACGCAATCAACAGTAGGAGATGCTAAAACTGCAGCACAAGATGTAGCGAATTTACAAAAGCAAATTGAAAGTTTACCAAAAGAATATCAAGAGCAGTTACAACCGTTCATAACAAGTGCTGTAAAAAGTACAGCGACAGTTCAGCAAAAGGCTGCCGGAGTAGCAGGTGGAACAAATAAACTAAATGAAGAAGTAAAACAATTAAAGGGCGAAATACATCAAACAACAAATGGATTGCAAAATAAATTACCAAATCCAGCAGGGATGAAAGCTCTGGCAGATGGTGTTGAGAAACTAACGAACGCACAAAATGAATTTGTTAGTAAGTTTCATGGATTTGGTGAGGGATTAGATAATGCAAAAATAGGTGCTGATAAATTAAAAGATGGATCAGTTCAATTAATTGATGGAGTAACGCAATTACAAAGCGGCTCTGGAAAAGTAACAGATGGATTAGGTCAATTATCTGCAGGAGTAAATCAATTAGCAGATGGCTCAAGCCAAGTAACAGGTGGTTTAGGAACATTATCTGCAGGAGTAAATCAATTAACGGATGGCTCAAGCCAAGTAACAGGCGGTTTAGGTACATTATCTGTAGGAGCAAATCAAATGGCAGGTGGAGTAAATCAATTAGCAGATGGCTCCGGTCAAGTAACAACAGGCTTAGGCACATTATCAACTGGCTCAACCCAGCTAATCGATGGCGTTAATAAACTAGCAGACGGATCAGGAAAAGTAACGGATGGTCTCGTAAAAGTAAACGATGGTTCAGGTGAACTTGCAGAGAAACTTGGCGAAGGAGCAGAAAAAACTGGTGAAGTAAAAGGGACGGATAAAACGTATGATATGTTTGCAAGTCCTGTAAAAGTGAAGACGGAGAAAATGGCGGAAGTTCCAAACTACGGAACCGGATTTACGCCGTATTTCCTATCACTCGGTTTATTTGTTGGGGCATTACTATTATCAATTGTATATCCATTACGTGATACAGTCGGTGTTCCAAAATCAGGGTTTAGCTGGTTTATTAGTAAGTTCGGTGTTTTACTATCGGTCGGTATTATTCAAGCGATAGTAGCAGATGTTATACTACTGTTCGGATTAGGTGTAGAAGTACAAAGTATTCCGTACTTCATACTCTTTAGCATCGTTACAAGCTTAGCATTTATCGCATTAATTCAATGTTTAGTAACAGCATTCGGTGATGCAGGCCGTTTTATCGCCATCATCACATTAATTATGCAGCTTACAACAAGTGCCGGAACATTCCCACTAGAATTGATTCCGAAGTTTTTACAACCATTCAATGCTTGGTTACCGATGACATACTCTGTATCAGGATTGAAAGCAGTCGTATCGAGTGGAGACTTTGACTTCATGTGGCAAAACATAGGAATGCTCATGATCTTTATCGTTGTATTATCACTTGGAACGATCGCTTCCTTAACTTTGATGCACAAACGACAATTTAAAAATGTTGCTGAAAATCAATCGGTTGAAGCGTAGATAAAAGCACCTTTTTGGTGCTTTTTTATTTTAATAGAGGGCACATCTTTTCCTTAGTTCATCTATAAATCTTTCTAAAAGCTATAGAAACGAAAGAAAAGGAATTACAACAATTTACAGAGAAACATAGGGTAGAGGAGTTGATATGATGAAAGGCAATCTTACTTATTATTTTATCGTAAATCCGCTAATAATCTTTCTTGTTTATGCCCTTTCACCTATATTGTTTGATAAAGAAGTATATACAAGTATGAAAGATGCATTTGGAATACTCACGTTCTATTATGTGTTAATGGGTGAATATTACTTTATTGATATTTTAAGTGAAAAGATAAAGAAAAAAAGTGATGGAGGATAAAAAATGACTGAAAGTGAAATGAAATTCCGTGATACGACCATTCGTAACTTTTTCGATAAAGAGGATCGTTTAAAATCGATTCCAGGTCAAAAGAAGAAGAAACTAGTATTGTTAGAGCATTTAATTAGCAAGTTAGATGCTGGAAATCAATATACAGAAAAAGAAATTAATACATTTATAAAACAATATCATGATGATTTTTGTACAATTAGACGTGAATTTATTGTACACAGGTTTATGGATAGAGAGGATAATATGTACCGTATAAACGGGAGAGAAGTTTGGACGAAGTGGGAGGAGTTAAAATAATGAATCAGCGAGGGGATCCCCGCTGATTATAAGCCTGTGCTAGTCTTGCTGTTTCTTTGTAGTAAGTCTATGAACGCTTCAACATTCGAACTTGTAATGTACCCAAGCGTTATATATTCATCTTCATAGTAAAATATTATTTTTTTGTCAAAGATTCTTCTCTTCGTTTCTATGGATAGAATTTTTTCATAATCAAATTCGGCAATGAATGTGTTTTTATATTGGCTAAAAAAGAGAAGTCTTTGATTAGTAGCAAGTAACATGCCAGGATATGGGACTTTATGCGTAATCATATAGCCAGTAAGTGAACATTTTAAAGTAGATAAAATCTTTTCTTCTTTATGTAATAGTTGTTTTGCAGCTGTTAAGATTGGATTCATTGCATACATTCCTTTTATTTTGATGTATGAATATTGTATCAAGAGTAAAAAGATTCTCAATATGCAATATTGCATATTGGACGTTTTATAGTTTTAATATTATTTTTTAAAAGAAAAAGTACGAGGTGATTCAATGATACGATTAGCAAAAGAGGCTGATGCAGAAGCAATAATGAATATTAGAAAAGAAATTATATTATCGGAAAATACTACAAAGTTTTTCATAGTATCTCCAAAGAAATTACCGAATGATATTGATGCAGAAAGAGAAAAGATACGGAAAAGTAATGAGAAAGGTAATCTTTATATTGTGTATGAAGTAGATTATAAGGTGGTAGGCTTTTTACTTTTCAACCGATATGAACTAGAACGGTTACAACACGCAGGCACAATGGGAATGGGGATTAAAGAGGCGTATTGTAATCAAGGCATCGGCACGAAATTAATTGAATTTCTTATTAGTTGGGCTAAAGGGCAGAAAGGTTTAGAGAAAATTTGCTTAGGTGTAGTTTCTGTTAATGATCGGGCAATTAAAGTGTACAAACGTATGGGTTTTGTAGAAGAAGGAAGACAACGAAAGCAAATTAAATATGAAGATGGATCATATGGAGATGATGTATTGATGGGCTTTTATATTAAATAAAGAATATATGGTATTAAGAAAAGGAATGTACATAACGTAAATTTCTAAAAGCAGTATATTGCCCATGCATTAACAGACTTTTACCTATGTATAATATTAATATAGTAAAATCATAACAACCGATATTGCAGTTTCCAATAATATACTATATAATCAATTTAAGAAAACGTTTTCATGCAAAGGGGGAGAATTTCGTGTCGACTATAGAGGACGTGGCGAAATTAGCAGGGTTATCAAGGACAACGGTTTCTAGGGTGATTAATAATCATCCATATGTTTCAGATGAGAAGAAAAAAAGGGTTCAATTAGCAATGAAGCATTTAGGCTTCGTTCCTAATTCTGCGGCGAGAAGGCTTCGTAAACAAAAAACGGAAACAATTGCGGTGCTAGTTCCAAGGATTACAAATCCTTTCTTCAGTAGATTTATTGAAGCAATCGAGATTGCTGCTTCTGAACATAAATATAAACTGATTATTTGTCAAACAAGATATTTACCGGAAAAAGAGATGGAGTATTTACAATTATTATCTACGAAACAAGTAGATGGGATTATTCTATGTTCACTAGAAAATCCGTGGGAAGATGTAGAGCCATACTTACAGCACGGTCCAATCGTGTTGTGTAATGAATATATTGAGGAAGCAAATATTCCAACAGTGAAGTTTGATCATGCGCAAGGAGCATACATAGCTGCGAAGCATGTGTTAGATCAAGGATATCGTAATCTTATTTTTTGCCGTGGTAACGAAACCAAAGTCGTTAGCCAGCAGCGAAAAATGGGCTTTTTACGTGCAATAACTGAGAAGAGCCGCCAAGTAGAAGCGATTGACTTTCTTGAAAACGCTTTCTCTTGGGAAGATGGAAAACGAATATTCCATGAAGTATTAAAGGACAAAAAAAATCCTACCGCGATTTTGGCAGGAGGCGATGAGGTAGCAGCTGGAATTATCTCAGAGGCGAAACGCCATAACTGGAGCATTCCAGATGATCTCGCTGTTATCGGTTTTGATAATCAAATATTATCGCAGATTACAGAACCAGGTATTACGACAATTGAACAGCCAATTGATGAAATGGCCCGAAAAGTTGTCGACCTGATGATGGATAAAATCCATACGAAAAATTATCGAAAAAAAGAATTGTATGAGTTTGAACTGGAGCTCTTGGTGAAAGGTTCAACGATGAAGGATAAGATGTTATTAGCCTAGTAGACTATGTCTGCTAGGTTTTTTTATGTTCACAAACTACTATTCTTCGTGAACGCAATCGTCACATTTGTTATGGTATGCTTCGTGTTGCTCATCAATTTCTTTCCCGCAGTGCGCACAAGTTTTCGTCGGTAAATTTCTGAAAAACTCCATTGGTTGATCGATCATGTCAATCCCTCCATTTCCATTTCTTACTATCATTGTATTAGTACAAAAAATAAAAGTCAACAACTGTTTTATAACAAAATTGAAAATTAATGAAAAAGTTTAGGAAATGGATTATAGTTAACAATGTAGGATGTAAGTAAAACAGGCATTTCTACTCGGTTTTAGAAAGGATGGATACATATGAAAATGACTGTTGTCGGCTTTTGGGGCGGCTTTCCAGAAGCGGGAGAAGCAACGTCGGGGTATTTGTTTGAACACGATGGTTTTCGTTTACTTGTAGACTGTGGTAGTGGTGTACTAGCACAGCTTCAAAAATATATAACACCATCTCATATAGATGCAGTTGTACTGTCACACTATCATCATGATCATGTTGCGGATATCGGGGTATTGCAATATGCGAGATTAATTATGAGCGGGGCGAAGGGGCAACTACCGGAATTACCAATATACGGCCATACCTTTGACGAGAATGGATTCCATTCTTTAACGCATGAACCACATACGAAAGGAATCGCGTACAATCCAGAAGAAACACTTCAAGTTGGACCATTCTCGATTTCGTTCTTAAAAACTGTTCATCCTGTTACATGCTTTGCGATGCGTATTACAGCTGGAGATGATGCTGTAGTATACAGCGCTGATTCAAGTTATATTCCTGAATTCATTCCATTCACGAAAGATGCTGATCTTTTCATTTGTGAGTGTAATATGTATGCACATCAAGAGGCTGCAAAAGCAGGGCATATGAATAGTACAGAAGTAGCAAGTATTGCAAAAGATGCGAATGTAAAAGAACTTTTATTAACGCACTTACCGCATACAGGCAACCCATCTGATTTAGTAACAGAAGCAAAACAAATTTTCAGTGGCCATATTACGTTAGCGCATAGTGGTTACGTATGGAACTCATGAGGTGATACGATGTTATTTATTGATAATAAAGGGATTACAGATCCTAGAATAAACTTAGCGATTGAAGAATATTGTGTGAAGAATTTAGATATTAACGAAACATATTTACTGTTTTACATTAATGAGCCTTCGATTATCATTGGTAAAAACCAAAACACAGTAGAAGAAATTAATGCAGATTACGTAAAAGAAAAAGGTATTCATGTCGTTCGTCGTCTATCAGGCGGAGGCGCAGTATATCATGATTTAGGAAACTTAAACTTCAGTTTTATTACAAAAGATGATGGAGACAGTTTCAGCAACTTCAAAAAATTTACTGAGCCTGTAACGAAAGCGCTTAGTAAATTAGGTGTAAATGCAGAACTAAGTGGTCGTAACGACATTTTAGCTGAAGGTAGAAAAATTTCAGGTAACGCGCAGTTCTCAACGAAAGGTCGTATGTTCAGTCACGGTACGTTACTATTTGATTCTGAAATCGATCACGTCGTATCGGCATTAAAAGTAAAAATGGATAAGATTCAATCAAAAGGTATTAAATCAATCCGTAGCCGCGTTGCGAACATTACAGAGTTTCTAAACGAAGAAATGACGACAGAAGAGTTTAGACAACTTCTTCTAGAAACAATTTTCGAAGGAGAAACAGAAATCCCAACGTATGAATTAACAGAAGAGGATTGGAAAGAGATCCATAAACTTTCTGAAGAACGTTACCAAAATTGGGATTGGAACTACGGAAAATCACCGAAGTTCAACTTACAACATTCACACCGCTTCCCAGTTGGACAAGTTGACGTTCGTCTTGAAGTGAAAAAAGGAACAGTAACAGAATGTAAAATTTACGGCGACTTCTTCGGTTCACTAGATGTTCATGATATCGAAGAGCGTCTAACAGGCGTTCAATTCGATAAAGATGCATTCACTGTAGCTTTAGAAGGCGTAGATATCGCACGTTACTTCGGTAACATTACAACAGAAGATTTCTTACATTTATTCTTCTAAAAATGAGGGAGGCTGCCATCACGGGCAGCCTCTTTCTTTTTGCGTAGATTGTCAGGTTTTGTCGGTAAGTCGATATAACTGAAAAATCGCTGATATAAATTGAGTTGCGCTGATATATTTGGAAAATCGCCGATATAAACCGAGTTGCGCTGATATATTTGGAAAATCGCCGATATAAATCGAGCTGCGCTGATATAACTGAAAAATCGCTCATATAATTTCATTTACCACAAAACATAAAATCACAGGACATTTGCCCCTCGTAAAGGAATATATATATTCAAAAGGAGGCTAATCGAAATGAAAAGGGTAATGTACGTTGTATTATTACTCAGCTTCGCCGTCGGAATGACAGCGTGTAACAGTGGATCGCCCTCAAGTCGTACAATTTTGTCTATCGGAAAACCGGCTGAGGATAATGTTATATATTTTACGCATACAGATAACAAACGAAAGATACATGATATACAAGACATGTTTCAAAATAAGAAGTGGAAAAGAAATGAAACATTCAGCACTGTTAATAAAACACCAGATGTCGTCTTATCAATAGATGAAGACAATATAGGGTTACCGGCATTATATGTTACCGTTTATTTTCATGAAGATGGAGCGGACGCTCTTAACTTGCACGGGGAGCATACGACATTAAATAAAGAAGAACTTGATAAACTTAGAGAAAAGATGAGTGCATATTATCCTAAAATGATTTTTGGTCTAGTGTTATAAATTACTTGTAAATAAAATCCCCTTATTTTTCCAAAGTAAACTAAGAGAAGGTGATCTGTCTATATGCAGTTAATAGAATATCACTTGCCACTTTAATTTTCTTTTAATATAATTAATTTAGAATTTTTAAATATTCTAAATTTTATAAAGGTGGGGTTTTTGTGAATCTCGTTCAATCTTTGGCTGAAACGGCAAAAAAGAAGGGGGAAAAACCGGCTTATATATTTATGGATCAGTCGGTCTCATATGACCAATTAAACAAAATGGTCACAAGGTTTTCTAGCAATTTAGCAGAAATGGGCATTGGAAAAGGGGACAATGTCGCATTAGTTGTTGGGAACTCACCACATTATTTGGTCGGTTTATACGGAACAATGAAAGCCGGAGCAACTGTTATTCCAGTTAATCCAATTTATACAGCAGACGAAATGCATTATATTTTACAAAATGGAGATGTAAAAACAATCATCGTACTCGACGTCCTTCTACCTGTTATACAATCTCTTACAACAAGACTTCCTTCATTAGAAAACATCATCATATGCGAAACCTCATCAGATTTTAACCATACAGAAACCGAAAAAATGAAAACGTTTACTAGTTTTGTGGGGACTGGAGATACAACTTACGAAGGTCCTGAACTAGATGAAGAAGATGTAGCGGTTATTCTATACACATCGGGCACAACTGGAAAACCGAAAGGCGCTATGTTAACACATAAAAATTTATATAGTAATGCGAACGATGTGGCGTCGTATTTACAATATACGGCTGATGACCGCGTTGTTGCGGCACTGCCTATGTTCCATGTATTCTGTTTAACAGTTGCGGTAAATGCACCGATTGTGAACGGGGCAACGATTTTAATGTTACCGAAATTTAGTCCGAAAGAAGTATTCCGTATTTGTCGCACGTACGAACCAACGATCTTTGCTGGCGTACCGACGATGTACAATTATTTATATTTATTTGAAGAAGCAAGCGCAGAAGATGTGAAGACGCTTCGCCTTTGTATTTCCGGTGGTGCATCGATGCCTGTTGCTCTTCTGCAAAACTTTGAAAAACGTTTTAACGTTATTGTTTCAGAAGGATACGGTTTATCAGAAGCATCACCAGTTACTTGTTTCAATCCGCTAGATCGTCCTCGGAAACCAGGATCAATTGGCACAAATATTTGGCATGTAGAAAATAAAATTGTAAATGAACTTGGGGAAGAAGTACCTGTCGGCGCAGTCGGTGAATTAATTGTTCGCGGACCTAACGTTATGAAAGGATACTATAATGCACCAGAAGATACAGCTGCGACATTGAAAGACGGCTGGCTATATACAGGTGACTTGGCGAAAATGGATGAAGAAGGTTACTTCTATATCGTGGATCGTAAAAAAGATATCGTCTTAGTTGGCGGTTATAACGTATACCCTCGTGAAGTAGAAGAAGTATTATATACGCACGAATCAGTAGCGGAAGTTGTTGTAATCGGTGTTCCTGATGAAAACTTAGGAGAAGCTGTGCGAGCGTACGTCGTTTTGAAGCAAGCAAACGTAACAGAAGAAGAGCTAATGCATTACTGCACGTTACATTTAGCGAAATATAAAGTGCCGAAAAGCATTGAGTTTTTAATAGAATTACCGAAGAATACGACTGGTAAGTTGTTAAGAAGAGCATTGAGAGAGAAAGCGATGCAAGTGTAAAAATGAGGCAACCATCTTTGAAGGTGGTTGCCTCATTTTTTTGTGCATTGATTAAGCTGTGGTGTCATATATTTAAAGCTTCATATGACCAACAAGGAGGAGATATACATAGAACAGAAGGGATTAACGCTTACGGCGAGTGCAATATCTTATTTGTGAAATTATGGATGAACTCTGAAAGTGATAAGAACGGTAATTTTAATCAAAATGGAGTAGTGGACTGTGAATCAATGGCTACGGTGTTAGTAAATGCATATAAATTAGAATGGAATGAAAATAGTAAGTTACCAAAAGAATTTGCTGATTTGAAAAATCATTGGGCTCAACGTATGCCAATATTTTAGTTTAATAAGAAAATTCAAATTCCAAGTTGACACATGTGAATTACAGAATTAAAATGAAAAGAAATCGAATAGAATACATTAGAAGCTAATCAGATAAACTGAAGGCGCACAATGTTCACATTTGTGAATATATTGTGTGCCTTTTTCTATTGTATAAACTAAGGGGGCTTAACGATGAAAAAGTGGGGTAAGACAGCGTTTATGAAAAGTACAGGTGTTTTATTATCAGCAGTTGTACTTTTATCAGGGTGTGGTTCGGCAACATCCACTAGTAATTCTGAAGGAAGTGGAGATAAAAAAACAGTTGAGCTTTTAAATGTTTCTTATGATCCAACGAGGGAGTTATATCAAGATTTCAATAAAGATTTTGCGAAGTATTGGAAAGAGAAGCACGGGCAAACAGTAAATGTAAAACAATCACACGGGGGATCTGGAAGTCAAGCGCGCTCTGTTATTGATGGCTTAGAAGCAGACGTTGTTACACTAGCACTTGCTTATGATATTGATGCGATTAGTAAGAAAAAACAATTAGCAGAAGATTGGCAGAAGCGACTTGCGAATAATTCCACTCCATACACGTCAACAATTGTATTTCTTGTTCGAAAAGGAAACCCGAAAGGTATTAAAGACTGGGATGATTTAACGAAAAAAGGTGTGTCTGTCATTACACCAAACCCAAAAACATCAGGCGGGGCACGTTGGAACTATTTAGCGGCGTGGGGATACGCACTGAAAAAATATAATAATAGTGAAGATAAGGCGAAAGAGTTTGTTAGCCAAATTTATAAAAACGTAGAAGTATTAGATTCAGGAGCGCGCGGAGCAACGACAACATTTGTTGAAAAAGGAATTGGTGACGTATTAATCGCATGGGAAAATGAAGCGTTATTATCCCAAAAAGAGCTTGGAAAAGATAAATTTGAAATTGTAACCCCTTCTATTAGTGTACTTGCAGAACCACCAGTAGCGGTTGTAGATAAAGTCGTTGATAAAAAAGGAACGAAAAAAGTAGCAGAAGGGTATCTTGAATATTTGTACTCAGAAAAAGGACAGGAAATTGCGGCAAAAAACTTTTATCGTCCACGTAATGAAAAAGTAGCAGAAAAATATGCATCTCAATTTCCGAAAGTTCAATTATTTACAGTAGATGAACTATTTGGTGGCTGGAAAAAAGCACAAGAAAAACACTTTAATGACGGCGGCGTATTCGATAAAATTTATCAAAAATAATGCGTACTGCTAAAGGGGGATGAGGTGAAAGAGGATGAGGAAGAAACGTGTTTTACCAGGGTTTGGATTATCGCTTGGATTTACAATGTTGTACATGAGCTTATTCGTACTTATACCACTTTCTATCGTATTTATTCAAACTTCACAGTTAGGTTGGAAGAAGTTCGCTGGGGTTATAACGAACGAGCGTGTGTTGCATTCCTATCAAGTTAGTTTTACAACTTCATTTGCAGCTGCTATTGTAAATGCCATTTTCGGTTTATTAATAGCATGGGTGCTCGTACGCTACAAATTTCCAGGAAAAAGACTATTAGATGGACTCATTGATTTACCGTTTGCACTTCCGACAGCTGTAGCTGGTATTACACTTACAACGCTTTATGCGGAAAATGGATGGATTGGGAAAATATTTAGTCTGTTTCATATAAAAGTAGCTTTTACACCACTCGGAATTATCGTTGCGCTTACTTTTATCGGTTTACCATTTGTCGTTCGAATGGTGCAACCAGTGCTGCAAAATATTGATAAAGAAGTAGAAGAGGCAGCTTCGAGTTTAGGTGCATCCCGCTTACAAATATTTGTGAAAATCATTTTACCAGAAATCTTTCCCGCTCTTCTTGCCGGTTTTTCACTCGCATTTGCAAGAGCATTAGGAGAATACGGATCTGTCGTTTTCATCGCAGGTAATATGCCGATGAAAACAGAAATTGCACCACTGATGATTATGACGAAACTAGAACAATATGATTACGCGGGGGCAACAGCTGTAGCGACCGTGATGCTTATTATTTCCCTCCTTTTCCTTCTTCTTATTAATATGATTCAAAGCTGGAGTAGAAGGCATGAACTAAAAAGTGAATAGGAGGAGAGAAAATGGAACCAACATTATTAGAAAAGAAAATAGTAAAAAGCGTATCAGCTAAAAAAGAATCTAAGCTTGTACCAGGCATATTAATTACGATTACAGTTTTATTTTTATCTCTCTTTCTATTACTGCCACTCATAACTATTTTTCTAAAAGCCTTTGAAAGAGGGATGGATGTATACATTGCTGCTATTACAGATCAAGAAGCATTTTCAGCAATTAGGTTAACGCTTCTCGTTACGTTAATCGTTGTACCGCTGAATACGGTATTCGGAATCGCAGCGGCATGGCTTATTACAAAGTTTCAGTTTAAAGGAAAACAAGTATTACTCTCTCTTATTGAACTGCCGTTTGCTGTGTCACCAGTTATCGCAGGATTAGTATTCGTTTTACTTTTCACACCGAGGGGTGCTCTTGGCGAATGGTTACTTGAACATGGAGTGAAAATCATTTTCTCTGTACCAGGTATTATTATCGCAACAATCTTTGTAACCTTCCCGTTCGTTGCACGTGAATTAATTCCCATTATGCAGGCGCAAGGGAAAAGTGAAGAAGAGGCAGCTTTATCACTTGGCGCAAGTGGCTGGAAAATGTTTTGGCGCGTTACGCTTCCAAATATAAAATGGGGTCTTTTATACGGCATGATTCTATGTAATGCCCGTGCTATCGGTGAGTTTGGAGCCGTTTCTGTCGTATCAGGTCACGTGCGTGGCATTACGAACACGATGCCGCTCCATATTGAAATTTTGTACAATGAATATCAATTTTCAGCAGCATTTGCAGTAGCGACGTTAATGTCATTAATTGCAGTGTTTACACTCGTTATAAAAAACTGGATTGAATGGCGAATGGAAAAACGACAATAAGGGGGATTACGGTGAGTATTCAAATTCAAGGTGTATCAAAGCAATATGGTACATTTCAAGCACTAACAGACATTCATTTGGATATTCCAAAAGGTGAACTTGTTGCCTTATTAGGCCCGTCAGGTTCTGGGAAAACGACGTTATTACGCATTATTGCAGGATTAGAAGAAGCGGATGGAGGCTCTGTTTCATTTGATGGAGAAGATTTAACAGACATTCACGTGAAAAACAGGCAAGTCGGTTTCGTCTTTCAGCACTATGCGCTCTTTAAACATATGAATGTATTTGAGAATGTCGCTTTCGGTTTAAAAGTAAGAAAGAAAAGCTTAAGACCGTCAGCAGAAGCGATAGAAGAAAAGGTAACAGAATTATTAAAGCTCGTAAAAATGGATGACTTTGCTAAACGTTATCCAGCGCAATTATCTGGTGGACAACGTCAACGTATTGCACTAGCCCGGGCACTTGCAGTCGAACCGAAAATTTTATTACTTGATGAACCGTTCGGTGCACTCGATGCAAAGGTGAGAAAAGAATTACGAAGATGGCTCCGAAAATTACATGACGAATTTCAAATTACGAGCGTATTCGTAACGCATGACCAAGAAGAAGCGTTAGACGTTGCAGACCGTATCGTTGTAATGAATGAAGGTCGCATTGAACAAATGGGAACACCGGAAGAAGTATATGAAAACCCAGCAAGCCCGTTCGTTTACGATTTTTTAGGAAATGTAAATTTATTTCACGGCCGCGTTCATAAAGGAAAGCTAAATGTAGGATCGGTCGAACTAGAAGCACCAGAGCATAAGCACGTTTCCAACGTAGACGGAATAGCCTACGTAAGGCCGCATGACTTATCAATCTCTCGTACGAAACAAAGCATAGATGCAATCCCGGCAAAAGTATCTTATTCTCACGCAGTCGGACCTGTCGTATATGTAGAATTAAAACGAGACGGAACAGATGAATATTTAGAAGCAGAAATTACGAAAGAACAGTTCAAGCAGCTGAACATTCAAGCGGGTGATTTCGTATACGTACAGCCGAAAGAAGTGAAAGTGTTTATTCCGGAGGATTTTGTAATTTAAATAAAAACCGAACCACCATCTAAATGGAGGTTCGGTTTTCTTTATTTTTTCTCTACTAATTTCTTATTCTTCCAATCTAGTGTGAACAATTTATTAAATGTTTTTTGATCAACGTCTTTTACGTTGTTTCCAACCCAGTTTGCAGTTCCGAATGTGTAGCCTGGACGAAGTTGGTAATCGTCGGCGTGTTTTGTATAAGCGACTTGTAAGTTAGATTGATCTGTATTTTTTTCAGAGATAACAACAGCGATCATACCAGGAGAGAAACCGCTATTTGTTAGCGCTGGAAGTTGATCCATCGGTATTAAATTACCTTTTGCATCAGATTCATATAGGTATGTGCGAGAGTACATGAAAAGTTGGTTTCCATATAAAGAATGATAGGAGTCACGTGTATAAATACCCCAGTTTTGATTGTTATATCCGTTAAAGAATACGTTCCATTTTACGTTTTTGTTTGTTTGGTCAATTAAATTTGTTTTATAACTAGTTTGTTTATAGCTTACAGAGTCCGACCAAGTTACTTGACCAGTTGCACCAGCTTCACCGCTAGGGCCATTAGGCGTTACAGAAGCTTTAACAGAGCCACCAAGTTGATAAGATACGCTAGATGTTACAGTCGTTTCTTCTACAGCATTTGTAGGCGCTACGTTAAAGAAACGAGCGCTGTTATCTTGAAGGTTAAATGCAACATCATATTGTGAAGGATAACGTAATGTTGCACTAGCGCCAGGGATTGGGTAGTTATCAATAGGTGCATCACTTATAGTAGGATTTGCTTTTAGAAAACTACCAGTTGTATTAATAACGGCAATCTGTTTATCAGCGCTAGGGTCATCGATAAAAGTTACCTTTAAAGACATTGTCATATTATCAGCTTGATCATTATTAAATGTATTATAGCTCGTATGTGTTTTTGCATTTTGCCCGATATCTGTTACAACTTGTGATGTTGTTTGAGCGTAAGCAGCAGGTGTTGAAAGAGTTATAGCACTACTAGCAAAAACAGCGGATAATGCTAAATATTTTAAGTATGTTTTAGAACGTTTCATACAATCACTTCCTTTTATCTTTGTCGATATATGTCGTATTACATTTATATCGTAACATGAAAATAAAACGGAATGGATGGTTATGCATAATTGCATAGATGAGTTTTGAAGGATAACGATAATAGCATTTTATCAATCCTTATTAAGGAAATTGATGCGGTTTTATTTTATCCCGCTATTTGCTGGGCAGTAAGACCCCTACCTCAAAATGCAGCGAAAGCAAAGAAGTTAGGTGGGGGATGAATAAATCCCCACTGATTAAAGTTTCATTTTATATATTCCTCCTAATCAATTCTCCAACTTGCGTCGCAACAAACACAACATCACTATCAATTTCATCCAACACGTAAGACTCTAAAATGCCCATTACAGCTGTTCCTAAAAATTTTAAGACGATATGTTTATCGATGTTTTTATTTACTGATGTGTCTGTATTTAATTTTTTCTCTATTTCACCCATGATGAAAGTTAGTAATTTTTTTTGAAATGATAAGGTGCTGTTACTTCTAAATAGTGCCGCAAAAAATGGTTTGTGTTCTTTGAAGTATTCAAACCATATGATTGTTCCTTCTATAAATTCTTTGTTTTGCTTCTCGTAGCATATTTCTTTTAATTGGTCTAAATGATCGTCCACAATTTTATCTAATAAATTGTACTTATCTAGATAGTGTAAGTAAAACGTTTTTCTTCCGATGTTTGCTTTTTCGGTAATGTTTTTAACTGTAATTTCATCAAATCCATCTGTAATTAACATTTCTATAAATGCCGATTGAATGGCGTTTTGTGATTTTATAATTCTTCTATCGATTTTCTCCATATCGTGTTCCTCCGTTGTTGATACACATATTTCTTTATGTGTGTATTATCACCCAAATGCGTAAATGTGGTCATTGAAACAAGGTTCTACTCATTTTATTATAAATATACACGTGAGTAATAACTCTCACAAGTGTAAAATTAATAATAAGATAAGGGTGGTTTTATATATGGCAGTTACGAAGGAAAATATAAGATTTTATGCAAGAGGTTTACAAGTTGCAGGTGTTTTGAACATTCCTGAAGGTGCTGAGGAAAAGAAACAAAATCCAGCGATTGTTTGTGTGCATCCAGGTAGTAGCTGTAAAGATCAAACAGCAGGATTGTATGCCGAGAAGTTAGCGGAACAAGGATATGTCACGCTTGCGTTTGATGCGTCATATCAAGGTGAAAGTGAAGGTACACCGAGATATATTGAAGAGCCAGCTGCGCGAGTTGAGGATATTCGCTCAGCAGTAGATTATTTAACTACTCTTCCTTATATAGATGAAGAACGTATCGGTGTGTTAGGTGTTTGTGCAGGCGGTGGTTATGCGGTAAATGCTGCGATGACAGAGCGCCGCATTAAAGCGGTTGGTACAGTTGTTGGTGCAAATATCGGTCGTTTAAATCGTGAGTCTAACCCGATTGGTGTGTTAGAGGCAATTGGTAAACAACGTACTGCTGAAGCACGCGGAGCAGAGGAAATGATTACAAATTGGATTCCTAAAAATCAGGAAGAGTTAGTAGCAGCGGGTATGACCGATATAGATATTGTAGAAGCAGTTGAGTATTACACAACGCCGCGAGGTCAAAGTGTGAACTCTCCAAATAAGCTAAACTTTACGAGCATGGGATCGGTAATTGGTTTTGATGCGTTCCATTTAGCAGCTACGTTATTAACGCAGCCGCTGCAAATTATTGTCGGTAGCAAGCAAGGCGCATTCGGTTCTTATAAAGATGGTCATGAGCTGTATGAGAAAGCAGCTTCAGAGAAAAAAGATTTACTTGTTGTGGAAGGTGCGAGTCATTACGATTTATACGACCAACCAGAACCAGTAAAAATTGCAGTAGAAAAATTAACAAGTTTTTATAAAGAGCATTTGTAAAAACAATGTTGATATAAATGGTGCCTATAGTTGTTAGATACAAGTCTAACAACTATAGGTTTTTACTATGATGAGCGAAGTGCTTAATATTTACGTTATAAGTGCATAACAAGTTATAATAGAAGAAATCAATAAGGAGGCTGGCTGTGAAGAATCTTCGTTATCTCAATATATTTACCATGTTAATTATATACACACTACTTATGTTTTACATTGGCTGGAACGGATGGGTTTGGCTTCATGCGGTATTTGGCTGGGAATCTTGGGGATATTATGCTTTCGTAGTTGCATTTATTTCATATGCGTACATTCTCGTGCAAGTGTTTAAGTTTTTGCCATTTCTGCGAACGATAGGTTCGATTTGGTTTGCAGTTATACAATATGCGCTTATGTTGTTGCCATTAGCTAATATTATGGTCTTTCTTTTACAGTTTTCAGTAGAGAAAGAAGCGGCAATTATTTGGACAGGGGCGGCTGTGATAGCTGCATTTATCTTTATCTTTGCGTATGGAGTATTTAATGCGTATAGCCCGGTAGTAAGAAAGTACGAGGTGCACATACCGAAAAAGGTAGAGGGGCGTAAAAGTTTACGCATTGCGATGGCTTCTGATATGCATTTCGGTAAACTGTCTGGCGTTTCGCATTTAAAAAGGCTTGTTCGTCATGTAAATGAGATGGAACCTGATATTATTTTACTGCCAGGTGATATTATCGATGATCATCCAGGTGTGTTCATTCAAAAGAATATGGGACCAATCATGAAACAAATGAAAGCACCATTAGGCGTATATGGTGTTTTAGGGAACCATGAATACTATGGTAGAGCGGTTCCAGAGTTTTTACAAGAGATGGATAAGATTGATATTCGTATTCTTTTAGATGAAGTAATTACAATTGAAGATGACTTTTATCTCGTTGGAAGAAGAGATAAAACAGAGCGAGATCGTCAAAGCTTTGAACAATTAATGAGTACGGTAGATAAATCGATGCCTGTTATCGCAATGGATCACCAGCCATTTGAGTTGAAACAAGCAGCAGCGGCAGGTGTAGATTTATTATTATCCGGTCATACGCACCGCGGACAAATGGCGCCCAATCATATTGTAACGAGAAGAATGTACGAGCTAGACTGGGGATACGCACAAAAAGGCGCGTTCCACGCAATTGTTTCTTCTGGATTTGGGTTTTGGGGACCACCGCTTAGACTTGGTAGTAGGTCGGAGATTGTGCAGGTAGAAGTTACATTTGAATAGGGGTTATGAAATAGAGAGCTGATGGCTCTCTATTTTTTTTAATAAAAACAAATAACAATAAATATTTATGTTGGTGCTAATTTCATAAAAGAGATAAGATTATAAGACTCGATTAAAATAAAGGGGGATTGTAAGTGATCATATCAGATGTACTATACGGAGAATTTGAAGTGGATCAAGTAGTAGAAGAATTAATTTCAAGTAAGTCTATGCAAAGGCTAAAAGGTATTCATCAAAATGGCGCAAGTTACTTAATGAACGAGAAATGGAATGTAACGCGCTTTGATCATTCAGTTGGTGTTATGTTATTAGTTAAAAAATTAGGTGGTTCAGTAAAAGAACAGATTGCTAGTTTACTGCATGACGTATCGCATACTGCTTTTTCCCATGTGATTGATTACGTTTTTGATAATGAAGATGAAAGTTATCATGAAGAGATATTTAGTTCTGTTGTGAAAAACTCAGAAATTCCAGCGATTCTTGCGAAGTATGGTTATAACTATGAAGATATTTTGTTAGATGATTCGAAATGGACGTTACTCGAAAGGTCAGCACCAGAATTATGCGCAGACAGAGTGGATTATACATTACGAGATATGTATACATATGGGTATGTTTCTTTAGAAGAAGTTCACAGTTTTTTAGAAGATGTCATCGCTGTAGATGGGAAAATGGTTGTTCAAAGTGTCGAAATGGCAGAATGGTTTACAGAAACGTATTACAAGGAAGTAATCGATTTCTTTATGGAACCAATGAATATTTACGGAAATGATATGTTAGCGAAAACGTTAAAGGTAGCTCTTCATAAAAGGATTATTCATGCAGATGATTTTCTTCTTGAAGATGAGGAGCTTATTTCGAAATTGCAACAATGTAATGACCCCGAAGTAGAAGCTTTATTAAGCAAAGTTCATCGAAATGTAAAAGTAAAAGAAGATAGAAACGATTATGATTTACATCAGAAAAATAAAGTGCGTCTTATTGATCCGCCGTTACTTCGTGAAGATGAAGTTATTCCAGCATCTGTTGTGTCAGAAAACATAAGACAGATGAGTGATATTGCTTATGAAAAAGCGGTGAGAGGGATGTATGTGAAAGTGATTTCGGAATAAAAAAGAAGTAGCGCATCTTTTTTAGAGCGCTACTTCTTTTTTATTAATTATCAAACCAATTCCAAATCTCAATATCTCCAAGAATCGCATAACGTACGTGCGGGGAGTTTTGTAATTTTAATAACTCTTTCGATGGGCCAGTAATAACAATTCCGTATACTTTTACACCGTTATCCTTTACATATTGATAACGTTTATCTAAGTTTAGTTCTTTCTCAGAAAGCGCTGCTATTTTGCTTACCGTTTTTTTATGGATAGAAAGAACGCGCATCATTTCGGTTACTTTGTCTTCTTGCGTTTTCTGCCCGTCAGTTTCATTATCGAGGAATCTTACATGTTCTGGAAACCCTATAGCTTCTCCGCCATGTAGGATATAGTCATCTACATTTTTTCTTTCTTGTCCTGTATCTAAAGCGTACCATACAGGAGTTGGAGGGAGTTCTTGTGCCTCGAATATGCTATATAAAAGCGGTTCTAATTCTTTTAAAGTGTAAGCTTTATCAAAAGAAATTGCTACTTCTGCAACGGTTCCATCATGTACTTTTGCAAGTGTATCCCATACTTTTTTTGATGAATCCTTTAAATAATCACCCTGCTCTGTTTTGGGATGAACAAAGAAGAGTTTTGGTTGATAGAACGGATTCATCCAAGTTTGCTTCGTGATATCTACAGATGATAAGAAGCTTTTTGTTTCTATTGTACCAAGTGGCATTTCTTTTTTACCGACGGTTCTTACTAAATCAAATTGGCTATTTGTACGGAAAAAAGCTTCTACACTTGTTCCGCCTCCCATAACGCGGCTATTTGGGATAGTTGCTTCAAGTGCCAGCGAAGGAACCTCTCTAATTTCTTTTAGCCTTTTATCATTATTAGCTTGAAAATAAAAGGCTGATAATACCCCGCCGATTATATAGATAACGATGCAAATTGATAATATAAAACCAAACGTTTGTAAACGATGTTTCCACTTAATTCTCCAAAAAGGAATTTTAAGATCTTTTGGAGGTAACTTTTTCTTAATTGGTTCTGTTTTTGTTAACAGCTCATCTAAGTAAGCTTCACACTCTTCACATGACTCAATATGACTTTCTAACAGTTCTTGTTCATCATGCGTGAGCGTTCCATTTTCATACTTCTTCCATAGTTTTTTAAATTCTGCACAGCCCATCTGTATCACTCCTTTATGCTTTTTATTTCTTTTCGTCCCCTGTGTAATTCAATTTTCACTTTCGCTAATGAGAGACCAGTCATTTCTGCTATTTCCTTATAGGAGAATCCATAGTAATCTCGTAGTAGCAGGGCATTTCGTCGTTCGAGCGGAAGAGAAGATAAACTGTCTAACCAACTAGCAATCTCATGTTTTACGAAATATTCATGTTCTGTACTTGGCACGTTTGGTAAATGGAATTCTTCCACTGTAGTTGTGTTATACTTTTTTTCTTTTCGATACCAATCGATAAAGGCATTGTAGGCAATTGTAAATAACCACGGCCTAATTTCTTCTCCTTTATAATAGTCAATATGGACGAGCATTCGGTAAAAGGTTTCTTGCATGAGATCTTCCGCATAGTGGGAATCTCCGGTTAGGGAGAGAAGATAGCGAAATAAATCTTGCATATGCTCGGAGTAAATGTCTTCTAATGATTGTTTGCGTTTCACTACATTTCCCTCCCTTCATACATAACAACGAAATACATATAAAAAAGTTACAATTTTTTATGGAATTATAGTAAAAAACGTCAAGAATTGGATAGGATTCTCTTTTATCATAATACATATAAGGCGGGTGAACAGAGATGGAAAGCTATGAAACACAAATTCAAAGGTCAATTGATTATATTGAGGAAGATGTAATGGAAAAACAGACGCTGCGTAATTTAGCACGTATTGCAGGTTTTTCTGAGTCGCATTTTCATCGTGTATTTCAGGCATTAGTAGGTGATACAGTAATGGAGTATGTTCGAAAGCGGAGGTTAGCCCGGGCAGCTTATCAACTTTCTCATACGGATGAAAAAGTTATTGATATCGCATTTGAGCATGGCTTTCAATCTCACGAAACGTTCACGAGAGCCTTTAAGAAATTATTTCAAATGACACCGAGTGAATATCGAAAACAAGAAATTGAAACACCGATGTATTACAGCGTGAATGTAAAGCAAAGAAAATTAAATCCGTATTTAAGAGGCATACAAATGGAATATCGTATTGTAAATAAACCAGAATTTTTAATGGCAGGTTATGAACTGAAGACGACAAGTAAAGAGGGGAAGAACCATCAAGACATCCCAGCATTTTGGCAAGAATATTTACAAAAAGATCTTGGAACAACGATTCCGAATCGTAAAGATACGAGCCAATGGGTAGAGCTTGGATTATGTACTGATTTTAATTTAGAAACAGGGGACTTCACTTATATTATTGGAATGGAAGTTACAGACTTTGAAAATGTACCAAATGAAATTGCAAAGCGTACTTTCCCTGCAGCGACATATGCTGTATTTACAACGCCGAAAGTTCCTCATGAAGAAATGGTATCGTCTATTCACCAAACGTGGAATGCAGTATTCTCAGAATGGTTCCCGCATTCAGGGTATGAACATTGCGGAGTTACAGAGTTTGAACTGTACGATGAGCGTTGCCACGAAGATAAGAGTGAGTTTGCACAAGTAGAGCTTTGGATACCGGTGAAGAAAAAATAATAGGGTAAGAGCGAATCATTGGGAGATGGTTCGCTTTTTCATAAAAGGAGAAATGGGAAAATGTTCAAAAAACTAGAATGTGTATCTATACATACGAAAGATATAGAAAGATCAGTTTCTTTCTATAAAGAAATGGGAATGAAGCAAAACTGGATGATAGAAAGAGAACTAGAAGAAGGAGCTATTTGGACGTTAATAGGATTGAAATTTCCAGATGAGAAAAGTTCGGAGTTAGTAATAAGCAATCATCCGGATATTAATTTTACGGAAGTCGAAGTATTAGTAGAAGATGTACAACAAACGTATGAGAGTTTAAAAGATAATAAAGATGTAAAGTGGATTCGCGAACCATTTCCAACAGAATCAGGACATGTTGCAGTAATGGAAGCACCTGATGAGAATGTGTTTGTGTTAGTAGGGAAATAGCTGAAATATGGAGTGACCTTTCATAGTGAGTTATGAAGGGTTATTTTTACTTTGTATAGTAGTAGAGGAAGTAGGTTAGTATTGTCGATTTTTGTCGGTAAGTCGATATATCTAGAAAATCGCTGATATATTTTGAATTGCGCCGATATATTTCGGAAATCGCTGATATAATTCGAGTTGCGCTGATATATTCAAAAAATCGCTGATATAATTTCATATACCGCTAAAACACCCCAAAAAAACGATCTGCATAATTTCAATTACCGCAAAACTCTCCCAGAAAAGAAAAAAAGACGCCACATAGCGTCTTTCCTACGAACGAAACGGAAACACAAGAATAATCGTCGTTCCTTTTCCGAGTGCACTATCAACGGAAATTGTCCCGTTATGAGCATGAACGAGCTGTTTTGTAATGGCTAGGCCAAGTCCAGTTCCGATGTTGCTTTCTTCTGTGTTTGTTCCGCGGTAATATCGTTCAAATAGAAGTTCTTTCGTTTTTTCATCCATTCCTTTTCCGTCATCTGAAATGGAGAGTGTAAAGGAATTAGCGTTTTGTGATAATTTTACGATGACAGTAGTTGTTTCGTTATTATGTTTTACAGCATTTACTAGTAAGTTTTCGATAATACGCTGGAACCATTTTTCTTCAATGAAATATTGAATTTTATTTGAGCTCGGTACGAATTCAATATTTTGATTTTGAAGTGTTGGATTGTTAATAAATTGCAATAATACTTTTTGGACGAACTGATTGATTTCAACGTTTACGTGTTGGGCAGGAAGGCTGTTATTTTTTAATTGATACGTTAAGCTTAAATCATCAATTAATGTCGTCATATATTGAGATTTCTCTTTCATAACACTACCAAATTGCTGAATATCACGATCAGTCCAGTTATATTGATTCGATTCGAGTAATAATGCGTAGCCATATATAGAGCTAAGTGGTGTTTTTAAGTCGTGTGTTAGACCGGTAATCCATTCTTCTCGTGTTTGCTGGAGGACTTGCCTCATCGCATCATTTTTTTTGAGTGTAATAGAAAGGTGTTCTAGTGAACTTGTTACATCTCTAAACAAACGGAATGACCATTTTTCTTTACCAGATCGCCGGAACCTGACGGGTTTTCCTTTTTTACTAATAGGTTCTTCATACTTTCCACCAGCGATATTTTTAAGCCAGCGCATCGCATGTAATAACGGTTTCCCGAATTTATTACCGTACCAAATAGAAAGAATGACTAAATAAACAAATACGATAAGAAGGATTAATCCGCATCCGATGAGAAACTTCTTAGTAAATACATCTTCAATTTCGTCATCTGGATAGTAGTGCTCATTTTTTGCAGTTACAACGAGAAGGTTGCCACTATTTGCATCGTAAAAGCTAGACGTGTTTTCTTTATGATTCCACGGTTCTTTTTCATTAAGGGCAATTTGTATTGCTGAAAATGTTTTTTTCTTTCCAGTTGGATAGGAAAAAACCTCTTCGCCATTTTGATTAAATATTTGAAGTGTTGCTTTTTCTTTAGACAGTAACTGTTTTTCTTGATCTGTTAATGCGAACGAGTCCATCGTTAAAGAGGAATGCTCCTTTTGAATTGCTGTCAGTAACGCATTGCTTTTTAACATACCACCATAAATAACAAGAGCTTTCTTTTCTTCTAATTCAATTTCCCAATATGTAAATTTATAATTGCTTTCGATATGATGTTGTATATATGCGACTAAAGATGTCTTCGTATAAGCATCCGGAACATCATTTGGTGTATTAAAGTGGTAGAGGATCTTTCCGTTTTCATCTACAACTTGGAGCCAATCATTTTTCTCCTTTATTAAATCTTGCACTTCAGATTGTAACGAAATATGCCCATCCTCTGAAGAGATGTATCTTGAAATTGTAAAACTATCAGAATCCGGAATGTTAGGTTCGTATAAAGTACTAGTAAGAAGAAAAATTAAATAAGTAAAAGCAGCAACTACAGCGATAAGTAATGTAACTAAAACAAAAACGTGTTGCATGATAAATTGAATAATAAGTCGTTTATTAAAATTCATATCGTCACCCTACTTTGTAACGAACTTATAACCAAGCCCGCGAACGGTTTTTATATATTCTGGTTTACTTGGATCATGTTCAATTTTTTCACGTAGTTTTCGAATATGGACCATAACAGTGTTGTCATCGCCATTATAGGCAGGTGCTCCCCAAACTTTTTCGTATATTTCCTCTTTCGAAAATACGTAGTTCGGATTCTCGCAAAAGAAGAGTAGTAGTTGAAAGAGTTGAGCGGAGCATTCGACAATGTGCCCATCTACTGTTAGTTCTGCAGAGTGCTGATCAATTTCAAATCTTCCAAATGAAATCGAGTGTGATTTTTGTTCGTGTGGTACGGTTTGTTTCATATGTCTCCGAAGCTGTGCTTTCATACGTGCTACTACTTCTAATGGATTAAATGGTTTCGTAATATAATCATCTGCACCGTATGAAAATCCGGATATTTTATCTAAATCAGATGCTTTTGCTGATAGGAAGAAAATTGGACAATCTGTTTGTTGGCGAATGATTGGACAAATATCAAAACCAGATTGTCCAGGAAGCATTACATCTAAAATAATTAAATCGTAATTGTTTTGCTTAGTTAGAGATAAAGCCATTTCAGCTGATGTTGCAGTTGTAATATGAGAAAAGCCTTCTTTTTCAAGAATGGTAGTTAGTAATTGTAAAATTGCTGTTTCATCATCAACGAGTAAAATATTTGCTTGGTACATAAATATCCCTCCTAATTTTCTCGAATATCATATCATCATTTTGTAACTTATGGAATTTTTAAGGAAATTTTAAGGTTTTCTTTCGCAAAAAATTAAGAATCAAATGATATGATAAAAGTAACATAGGGGAGGAGATGAGTGTGAACCCGTTTCAAGTGATGCGAGCTAGATATTTTTTAATTGTATTTGCACTATTAATTTTAATAGCGAGAAGTAGTGGCGATTTGCTAACAAGTATATTTCATATACAAAATTCTTCTTTTATAAATATCCTTATATTCTATATCCTTCCGATGGTATGGATTTCTTATGAGTATAGAAAGCACCACATTTCATTTTCATTATTTGTTAATAAAAATGAAACATTTAACTTGGTACAAGTTTTATACATTACGGTTATGTTATGCATGTTTAGTTACGGGTATCTTATTTTGTATATGTATAGTTTTGCATGGATTACACCGGACTTTATTATGAACGCCCTGCATGAACCAATTGTAGATAGTACTGGGGGATATGTATCTCAAGTCATTAGGGTCGTATTCATCGCACCAATTATCGGGGAATTTGTTTTTCGCGGATTTTTACTTCAACGTTTTGCAACAAAATGGGGAACGAGCATAGCGACCATCGTTGTAGCAATATTGTTTGCGTTGTTACATGTTGATTTCCTCGGTGCAGCCATATTCAGCATCGTATTGTCAATCGTATATATTCGTACGAAAAGTTTACTCATGCCAATTGCAATACATATGTTAAACAATGCATTTGTAATAGGTGCGTCTTTTCTAATAAGTAGAGAAAAAATTATTAGTTTTGCCGATTTCTCAAATTATACGACATTCTTTCCTGGACTTATTATTTTTATAACAGGATTAAACTTAGTACTTATCTTTTTATTTGTTAATCGCAAATATTGGAGTAAAGAAGTGCCGGTTATATATGCAGAGCAGGAAAAGAGCTTTTCAGATGTAGTCGGGAGTAAATAAGATGAAGAAGACGGTTGAAAAAATATTAAAAGACATTATAGATTCTACGTCTATTACAGATATGTGTGATAAAAGCGTTTGGCATTGGCTTCAACCTGTAGTAGATACGATTGTGTTTCCAGAGTATTACTTATTTTCTAGTACTCATTTAAAAGAAAATATTATTTCTCTTCTTATTGTGTTCGGGGTTTTACTAATATTTGGTCTAATTGTAGAAGAAATGATGAAGCGCATCTTCAAAAAGAATGAAGAGAAGTAAATGTGGATTCATAAAGTATTCGAGAAAGTAATGGTGGCTTTCCTTTTGTTTTATGGTATAAAAACAATCATTTACTTTATAGCTTTGAAACATCATTAATTCGAAATTTGAAAGGGATGTATAAAATTATATGAATGAAACGATATCATCAAATAAGTTTTTTTATTTGATTTTACTTAGTCTAGTGTTAATAACGACAGTGAATGTTATTTTACGATGGGAGGAAGCTTATTTTTTCATGTATTTAGCGCTCCATTTGCTAGGGATTTTATGTATAAGTGGTGGAGTCGTTACTGAAAAAAAGAATGAAGAAAGCGTTAACTATATGTGTGTGATCGGTCTTGTTTTACTTTTAGCCGTACAGGGTATTATGAAATATAGTTCTTTCTCTTTACAAGATTTTAGTTTATTAATAGATGTACTTCCTTAAAGGGGCTTTTTATTTTATCTAAAAAGGAAGTAGGGTACGTGTTGGTTTGTAAGTGTACGGATTGTGAACCGAAGAAAGTGTGTAAAGATAGGTAAAACTCTTCTTATGTAGAAGAGTTTTTTTATGTAAATAAAAAGATCCAGAGCAATTCACATAATAAGCTTGTTCTAATTTAGCGTGTACGAACTTACAATAATAATAGACAGGCAGCATAGAGGAGGGAATAGCGTGAAGAAGGTTATCGGTTGGTCGCTTTTTTTGTACGTTGGATTTGCGTTACTTATATATTGGTATTTATTTGGATGGAATCATGAACTTATTCCGGACATGTATAAGGGAACGAGTGCAGATCCAGAAACGTTTATGAGTACGAGAGAGCTTACGCTAAGCCAAGATTATTCGCGCGTGAAAAATTTACTATACTTTTTAGCGACGCCTCTTGAATGGATTATTTTATTATTTGTACTTGTGCTAGGTATTTCAAGAAAGTTTGAGAAATGGTCGAAGGAAACGACTAAAATAAGTGTTTTGCAAGTTGCGATTTATTTCTTTTATTTATCATTACTGACAACAGTGCTTGCCTTACCGATGCAATGGATTGGCCGGAAAGTGTCCGTTGATTACGGCATTTCAACACAAAGTACACAAAGCTGGATAAAAGATCATGTTATCGGTTTTTGGGAAAGTTATGCGACTATGTTAATCGTAGTTACCGTTCTATTATGGCTTATCCGTAAATTTCCGAAGAGATGGTGGCTCGCAGGATGGGCGCTCTCTGTTCCATTTACAATCTTTTTAACATTCATACAGCCTGTCGTTATTGATCCACTGTATAACGACTTCTCGACGCTGAAAAATAAAGAATTAGAAACGAAAATTTTAGCGATAGCAGACAAAGCGGACATTCCTGCTAAACACGTATATGAAGTAAATATGTCAGAAAAAACGAATGCATTAAATGCTTACGTAACAGGAATTGGCCCTAACGCCCGTATTGTAATGTGGGATACAACACTTAAGCAGTTAAAAGATAAAGAGATTTTATTTATAATGGCCCATGAAATGGGGCATTATGTTATGAAACATATATATTTTGGCGTTGCAAGTTATGTATTGCTATCGTTTATAGGTATGTTTTTAATTAGTCGTATTATAAATATGTGTATTCGCAAATGGGGAGATACATTGCAAATTTCAAAAGTGGCATGTTTCTCCATTTTACCTTTATTTTTCTTAATTTCTTCTGTCCTCTCTTTTGCAGCACAACCAGCAACAAACTACGTTTCACGTATAGAAGAAAGAGCGGCAGATCAATATGCTTTAAATATGACGAAGGATGGGAAATCTGGTGTGAAAACTTTTCAATATTTATCAAAAACAAGTTTAAGCCAAGTAAATCCGCCTGCGTTAGTAAAATTTTTCTTATACACGCACCCACCAATTTTTGAAAGAATTCATACGTTTGAACAATATGAGAAACAAAGCAAAAAGGAGTAGCATGATAGCTACTTCTTTTTTTATAGAGATATAAGTTTCATATTGGGAATATTTATCATTGCTTTTTATTACGATTTTGTAAATAATAAGCTATAAAATTCTAAAAATCTATATATAAAGGAATAAAGGTGGAAAAATGTATTTTTTACAAAATTTAAAAGTGAAATATAAATTATTAGCGCTTATTTCATTAGCAGTTTTAGGTATGGTAATTATGAGCAGTGTAGCAATTAATTCTATTAATAAGATTAAGCACGATACAGAGGTTGTAGTAGATGATTATCAATATTCTGCAATTTTATTAGAAGGAATGCTTCGTACACAAAATTCATTAGAATATAACTTACTAGAATTAATTACGGCATCACAAAATGAAGTGGCAAATAAAGAGGGGATAATTGATAATATTGAAAAGGATCTTAAAAAATATGATTCTTTATTAAAAGAATATGATGATGGTTTTAATTTAAGTAAGCAAGAGGATGAACTATTTCAGAAGATGAAGAAATCTTTGCCAAGTTATAAAGATACATATAAAAAATTATTTGAAAAGGCGAAGGCAACAAATGAGCCACAAATGGTAAATGAATTTCAGAAGGAATTAAAACCGAAGGGAATAGAGTTAGCTGGTTATGCAGTGGATCTAGAATCGTATGTTTCAAATTTAGCTGACCAAGTATTTAAAGATTCTCAAAAAATGATTGATCGTTCCGTTATTACCTTTATCATTCTTGTAGTAGTTACTACAATCGTTATATGTATAGTAAGTTATATTATTAGCAAGCTCATAGTTGCTCCTTTACAAACGGTTAGTCGTATGATGGAAAGAGCGAAAGAAGGAGATTTAACCGTACATGGTGATTATACTGCTAAGGATGAATTAGGTGTATTAGTAAGTAATTTTAACGAGATGATTGCAGGGCTAAGAACAAATATGCAAGAAGTAGAGAATAATATTCAGCTTTTATTCCAACATGCAGACGGAGTAGTATCTGCATCAGAAGTATCTAGTAGTGCAGCGAAGAAAATCACTATGGATATTGAAGAAGTTGCAAATGGTGCAGAGAGTCAAATGCAAGCAATGGAACAAACTGCGGGTGCGATGGAAGAGTTGACGCAAGGAATGCAGAGTATAGTCAATACATCATCCTCTGTAAATGAATTATCTGCTCAATCAGCATTAGATGCAGAGAGTGGTAACAAATTAATGAAACAAATGATTCAACAGATGGATACAATCCAAAATTCAGTACATAGCGGTGTGAAACAAGTAGAGACTATGAAAGAACAATCAGAAGAAATTGTTAAAATCATTGATGTTATGCAAGGTATTACCTCCCAGATTAACTTATTAGCATTAAACGCCGCAATTGAGGCTGCACGTGCTGGTGAAAGTGGTAGAGGATTTGCAATTGTGGCAGATGAAGTGCGGAAATTAGCAGAACAATCTAGTGATTCTGCAAAACAAATTGAGAATCTTATTACTCAAGTTATGGGAACAACGAACCATACGGTACATATGATGGGGAAAGTAGATAATGAGGTACAGGCAGGTACACAAGTAGTAATGCATACAGAAAAAGTATTTGGAACAATTACAGAAAAAGTACAGCAAGTATCTGAGCAAATTCAAACGGTATCTATGTCTACAGATGAAATTGCAGCGAGTAGTGAGGAAATCTCGGCTTCTGCAGAAGACATGGCTCAAATTTCCCAAAGATCATCTGACCGAACTGATAGGGTAAAAGAGTCTATTCAACAGCAAGAAAAATCTGTTCAAGAGATTTCGGTTTCAATTGAACATATGCATAACGCAGCAGGAAAATTAAAACAAATAGTTGCCCAATTTACTCTTCAAAAGTAGTAGCATATTTGAGTGTTAATAAATATAAAAAAATCATCCTCTTTTAAGAAAAAAGGATGATTTTTTTATCCCGTTATTTGCTGGGCAGTAAGACCCCCACCTCAAAATTCAGCGAAAGCGAGTTATCAGTGAAGGGGGATGCTACCTCTGAAATATAAACCATGAATATAGTAATCTCCATTAGGCATCTCCTTTAGGTGCCAATAAAGGGAAGTTATAAAGTGAAAAGGAGTTTATAAAGAGATTGTAGAATGTTTTAGTATATAACACCTTAGATGTGACAACTTCCTTTTTGAAAAAGAAAGAAGGGGGTATAAAGCAGAAAGGTAGTGGGAATATTTCTTCTAGAAGATTTGCATTTTATCTTACATTCACAAAAAAATAGTACTCCTGAAACAATGAAGTTCATTTTATTTAAATGAAATAGGGAGAGAGGATAATGAAGAAAAAAATATTGGGTGTAATGATGATTGCGACAATGGCAGGAGGTATATTTGCAGGGGCGAATGTGACACCTGTAAAAGCGGAAGAGTATCCACAAATGATTGTGTTTGAAGATGTTCCATACGGATTTTGGGCATATGATGCTATTATGGATTTAGCGTATCATAAAATTATATTAGGGTATGGAAACGGGAAGTATGGTGTTGGCGATCTTATAACACGTGAACAAGTAGCTGGGACTATTTACAGAACACTTGAGATAAAAGAAGAAGGGCCAGTAGCGAATCCATATAAAGATGTTTCTGATAGTACAACCACTTTTAAAAAGGAAATTTTAGCGTTAACAAAACGTGGTGTTTTTACAGGGGATGGCCAAGGGGATTTTAGGCCGAAAGCACCAATCTCTAGAGCGGAAATGGCTGTCATTTTAAAACGAGCATTTAATTTTGAAACGAAACAAAAACATACATTTAAAGATATTCCAAAAGGTCACTGGGCAGAAGATGCAATTAGTGCGTTACAATCTAATAATGTTGTGAGAGGAACTGGGAATGGCATGTATGAATTAAATCGCCCTGTACCTAGAGAACAATATGCTCAGTTTATTAATAATGCGATTATTAATTATCATTTGAAAGAGGATTGGAAGTAGAGTGAAATATGAAAGCACAAATAGAAAAATTTGTGCTTTTTTGTTTGTTTAAAAAAGAATTATTATTCGTATTTATGTATTTTTATGGTTATAAACAAGCTTTATAATCAACCCGATGAAAAAGACATGATGTGTAATATGATTCACAAAACCGTCACGAAATGTGTCGGAAAATATATTGTCACTATACCATTTATTCTGTATATTTTTAAAAAAACATATACATATTGGGGAGATAATTTGATGAGCAAAAAATTATTAAAAACAGCTACAGCATTAACAATTATGGGTGGGGTGTTATTCTCAGCAGAGAGTAATAGTGTAAAAGCGGAAAGTGCACCGTTGCAAAAAGCAAATACAATTGTATTTAAAGATGTACCAAAAGGACATTGGGCATATGAGGCAATTCATGAATTAGCGGAACAAGAAATAATTTTGGGATATGGCGATGGAATATTCGGTTTTGGGGATAATGTAACACGTGAGCAAGTTGCAGCTTTAATTTACCGTGTGTTTGATATGGAAGAACAAGATGAATATGAAAACCCATATGGAGATATCGATGAAAATTCAACAAGCTTTATCGAGGAGATATTGGCTCTAACGGAAATCGGAATTTTCCAGGGAGACGAGAATGGAAACTTTAGACCGAAGGCGACGTTAACGCGTGCGGAAATGGCACAAGTTCTTACGAATGCTTTTGACCTACAGGCAAAGGGATCTCATAACTTTAATGATGTTTCAGCAAATTCATGGGCAACGAATGCAATTAGTGCAGTACAAACAAATGGTATTACAATGGGAATCGGAGAAGGTAAATTCGGTCCGTCTATGAAGGTAACGAGAGAACAATACGCACAGTTTTTACATAGAGCAATATTGCATGATATGGAACAAGGGCAGTAATAAAGTTTAACTAGTCAAAGTGAAATTCAAAAATAATACAAAAAGGTCGTTGTTGTATAACAGCGGCCTTTTTTGTATGAAATAAAGCGCGAAAGAATGGCGTTTTGAAAAAAAAACGAAATGAATTTTCAAAAAAAACTTCCTTTTCTGAAGATTTGTTATATAATATAAAACATGAAATCAAATCTGTTATAAAACAGTTTAAGAAGGGGATGCTAATATGTCGACGCAAACTTCACGGGTTACACTCGTTGGAGAAATGTTACCAGCGTACAGCGAAATATTGACACCTGAGGTGCTTAGTTTTTTGAAGGAACTACATGAGAATTTTAATGAGCGCCGCATAGAACTTTTACAAAAACGTGTAGAAAAACAAAAGAGAATTGATGCAGGGGAGTTTCCGAAGTTTCTAGAAGAAACAAAACACATACGTGAAGCGGATTGGACAATTGCCAAGCTGCCAAAAGACTTAGAGGATCGCCGTGTAGAGATTACTGGACCGGTAGATAGAAAGATGGTCATTAACGCTTTAAATTCAGGAGCGCATCTTTTTATGGCGGATTTTGAAGATTCGAATTCACCAACTTGGGAAAATGCAGTGGAAGGCCAAATCAATTTACGAGATGCAGTAAAGGGAACGATTTCACATGAAAATGATAAAGGGAAAGAATATAGATTAAATGAGAAAACAGCTGTACTCATTGTACGTCCAAGAGGATGGCATTTAGAGGAAAAGCATATGCAAGTTGATGGGAAAAATATGTCGGGTAGCTTAGTAGACTTCGGCTTGTACTTTTTCCATAATGCGAAAGCTCTTTTAGCAAAAGGGAGCGGCCCATACTTTTACTTACCGAAAATGGAAAGTTATTTAGAAGCGAGATTATGGAATGATGTATTCGTATTTGCTCAAAAATATATCGGCATTCCAAATGGAACGATTAAAGCAACTGTGTTACTGGAAACGATTCACGCTTCGTTTGAAATGGATGAAATTTTGTATGAGCTAAAAGATCATTCTGCTGGCTTAAACTGCGGAAGATGGGATTATATTTTTAGCTTTTTAAAGAGTTTCCGTAATCATAATAAATTCTTACTACCAGATAGAGCACAAGTCACGATGACGGCGCCATTTATGCGTTCGTATTCTTTGAAAGTAATTCAAACATGTCACCGCCGTAATGCACCAGCAATTGGAGGAATGGCGGCACAAATTCCGATTAAAAATAATCCAGAAGCAAATGAAGCAGCTTTTGAAAAAGTGCGTGCTGATAAGGAACGCGAAGCTTTAGACGGTCATGACGGGACTTGGGTTGCCCACCCTGGACTTGTACCGGTTGCAATGGAAGTGTTTAATCACATTATGAAAACACCAAATCAAATTTTTAGAAGACGTGAAGAAATATGTGTAACAGAAAACGATTTACTAGAGGTACCGGTGGGAACGATTACAGAAGAGGGCCTTCGCATGAATATTAGCGTAGGTATTCAATATATTGCATCTTGGTTAAGCGGACGGGGAGCAGCACCCATTTATAACTTAATGGAAGATGCGGCAACAGCTGAAATTTCAAGAGCACAAGTATGGCAATGGATTCGTCATGAAGGTGGAAAACTAAATGATGGTCGTAATATTACGCTTGAATTAATGGAAGAATTAAAAGAAGAAGAATTAGCAAAAATAGAAAGAGAGATTGGTAAGGAAGCCTTTAAGAAAGGGAGATTCCAAGAGGCGACAACGTTGTTTACAAATCTCGTTCGAAATGATGAATTCGTACCATTTTTAACATTACCGGGTTATGAAATTTTATAAAAAATGAAAAGGGGATGGAACAAATGAAAAACGAAAGAATCGAGAAGTTACAAGAAAGCTGGGAATTAGATGAGCGTTGGAAAGGGATCACACGTCCATATTCGGCAGAAGATGTAATTCGCCTGCGCGGGTCAATTGATATTGAACATACGTTAGCGCGTCGTGGTGCTGAGAAGCTTTGGACATCGCTTCATACAGAAGACTATATTAACGCACTTGGCGCATTAACAGGAAACCAAGCGATGCAACAAGTAAAAGCTGGGTTAAAAGCGATTTACTTAAGTGGTTGGCAAGTAGCAGCTGATGCAAACCTTTCTGGGCATATGTATCCAGACCAAAGTTTATATCCAGCGAACAGCGTACCTGCTGTAGTAAAACGAATTAATCAAACGCTTCAACGTGCGGATCAAATTCAGCATATGGAAGGAAGCGATGATACAGACTATTTCGTACCGATTGTAGCAGATGCAGAAGCTGGATTTGGTGGGCAATTAAATGTATTCGAACTGATGAAAGGTATGATTGAAGCAGGTGCATCAGGTGTGCATTTTGAAGATCAATTATCTTCAGAGAAAAAATGTGGCCATTTAGGCGGAAAAGTACTACTACCAACGCAAACAGCAGTACGCAATTTAATTTCTGCACGCCTTGCAGCAGATGTAATGGGAGTGCCGACAATTATCGTTGCAAGAACAGATGCGGATGCAGCTGATTTAATTACGAGCGATATTGATCCTGTTGATAAAGCATTTATTACAGGAGAAAGAACACCAGAAGGATTTTACCGTACGAATGCAGGTCTTGATCAAGCAATTGCGCGCGGTTTAGCGTATGCACCGTACGCAGACCTCGTTTGGTGTGAAACGTCAGAACCAAATTTAGAAGATGCAAAACGATTTGCGGACGCAATTCATAAGGAGCATCCAGGGAAGCTACTTGCATATAACTGCTCACCTTCATTCAACTGGAAACAAAAACTAGATGAAAAAACAATTGCAAGCTTCCAAAAGGAAATCGCATCTTACGGTTACAAGTTCCAATTCGTAACACTTGCTGGATTCCATTCATTAAATTACGGTATGTTTGAACTAGCACGTGGCTATAAAGAGCGCGGCATGGCAGCATACTCTGAACTACAACAAGCAGAATTCGCAGCTGAAAAACATGGCTACTCTGCAACACGTCATCAACGCGAAGTAGGAACAGGTTACTTTGATGAAGTGGCACAAGTGATTACAGGCGGAACTTCATCAACGACAGCGTTAAAAGGATCTACGGAAGAAGCACAGTTTACGAAATAAAAGGAAGGGGCACCTTTTTGAAAGGTGCCCCTTGTTATTTTCTAAACGATTCGAAAAGAGAGATTGAGTTGTCGGCAAAAAACGATACTAACTTTTCTTTATTACTAAATCAACTCCACTCAGCCCTATGATCACGAATAAACTTCATATCTTTCTCATAATGCTCTAGATGTCCTTCATCGATCATTCTTTGGAAATTCAAGTCGCCTTCTTGAGCTTTTCGTTTCATATATGTACATAACCCTTCTAATCGAAGCAACACCATTCCTAAGTAATCTTCATCCATATTTTTATCATAGGACTGAACGAACAAATTCACTCTCTCTTTAATACGATCTGCATGTTGCGATGAGTCATAATGAACGGCTTCACCGGATTCAGTATAATACACTCTACTTAAAGGCACACAAGTATAGAGTGTATAAGCGATATCCCATAGTCTTGGACCAGGAGCAGCAACATCGAAATCAATAATCCCTACTGGCTTCTTATTATTAAAAATAATGTTATATATGGCAAAATCATTGTGACATAAAACCTCAATGTTATTTGGAGTATGATCCATCGGTTTCCAATCAGCTAATAACGGAAAATCACTTACAGCATCATGGTAAAGGCGGAGCATCTTTGCTATTTCTTTTAATACATCATTAGATCGCATATATTCTTTTAAAGGATAATTGCCAGCTTCTCCTTCAATAAAGGATAAAATCTCTCTATCCTTTTCATCTACACCTAAAAACTTTGGAGCATAATGAAATCCTTTGTTTTCTAAATGTTGCAATAGCTTATGAATCTTTTCACTGTCTGGCTTTAACTCTCGCCGAACAGTATTTTCAGAACGATATACGCTTGAGACGTTTCCCCCTGTTAGCCTTTCTTCTTTAGCGTAGTTTGACATGTGAAAATTCCCCCTGTGATTAAAAAATCCAATTCCAAATAGTGAATAGACCAACAACGGCAGAAAAGAGAAGGGAAGCAAGCAATGCTAGACAGCCAAAAGGAACTAGCTTATCTTTCCATGTTTCTTTATACTCATAAATTAACTCCTCTGCTACTTTCTTCTGCACTGAAGATAAAGGTTGATCTTTATACAAACCTTTTATATGGTTAGAATCGCCTTTAAACTTTAAAGCACGTGCAATATGATGAGGACTATTTCCCATTGATTTTTCAAATAATAAACATGATTCATGCATAATACCTGTTTTATGCTCTTCTAGATACCAGTAACGTCCAGCCATTTCTGGATATTGTAATTTATAATAAATATCTCCGAGTTGTTTTCGAAGATGTAATTCATTTGGGTATGTAAAGATGAGGCCATGCAATCTATCTCTTGCTTTTCCAAGATTATTATTTTCAATATCCTCTTCAATTCTTTTTAATGTTTTTTTAGGAATTTTATTGGTCATAAACTCCTCCTTATTTAGAATAGAGATAATTATATTTTATAAGAAATACTAAAAATTAGAAATTCTATTTTCGAAAAAGATTGTACATTTTATTTTAATGTGCTATGATGATGTCAGTTGAATAGTTAAATTAAGCAATCCATATGTTATCAAGTGCTGAAAACGAACGAGAAAAAGTATGTGAGAACTAGTTTATGTTTCGTATTTGATAATGTGTGGATTCTTTTTTTAGACAGGAAGACTAAAAAATTTAAAATTTGTATTTTCTTAGGAGGAAATAATTATGGCAGTAACAGGACAAGTAAAATGGTTTAACAACGAAAAAGGTTTCGGTTTCATCGAAGTTCCAGGCGAAAACGACGTATTCGTACACTTCTCAGCAATCGAAACTGACGGTTTCAAATCTTTAGAAGAAGGTCAAAAAGTTAGCTTCGAAATCGAAGACGGTAACCGTGGACCTCAAGCTAAAAACGTAATCAAACTATAATTTTATAGTTGATGATGGAAAAAAGGATGGCTAATGCCATCCTTTTTTTGTTGTGGAGAAAGTTTTTTTAGAGCCTGTTTTTATATCTAAATCTCTTTTTCGATGTTACAACTGGTAAAAAATTATCTAGAATGCGTATTAGTTTCTGTAGAAGAATTAGTTCAGCAAGAGCATTTGCTGCGTATGATAGTAAATAACTATAAATTTGTATTCTCTGTTGAAATGGGGAAATCTTTTCCAGATAGACCTTGAGTAACATCTTTTTTGTTAGCGTTGTTGTTGGAATTTTGTACGTTTTGAGATGATGTTTCTAACAGTTGTTCTTGTTCCTTACTAGGGGTATTCAGAGCATCTGAGGGAATGCTATTAACCTGCTGATTTAATGGATTTTCTTTATCCATAGTATACAACTCCTTTTTAGAATTCGATAAAAAGCAATGTAATTATAAATAGCTACTTATATATATTGTGTTTTTGAATGACATTATATACAAAACTTATATTACAAAGTTAACTAATTAACGAATTGTTAGTGATGGATAAAGATGTGCAAATTTGAATTTTTTAATAAAAATTAAAAGCGGATAACAAGTACAAATACTCTTTCTCATGTTTTATATAAGGATCATATTACAAATCAAAAAAGATGTAGAGAACCTTGGAAGAAAATATAGTCGTTTTTTAGGGGGAAGAAGAATAAATAAAATGATACTACGAATGTAAAAAGGCATTCCATAAAGGAAGGCCTTTTATTGTTCTTGCCCTGATTTTTTCTTCTCACGTTTTTTACATTCTGGACATTTTGATTTACGAAACGGTTTGGCAAAGAATAGCAGAATGAAAAATAAACCGAATATAATACTAGCTGAGTTTTTCACGATAATGACGCTACTATTTTTCATTTGAATCGATGGTTGAATCTCTTTTTCTTCCATAGTGGCCCTCCATATATTGGATTTACATTTTAATTATAGCAAAGTTAGTTGTTGTAATGATGTGAAATGAGGAATGGATAATAAATATTTATAGGTAGTATAAATGCTGTTTTTATAACTTTAAAATTAATTAATTTCTATATTGTGATTTTATTGTTTAACAAATGTTTGATAAATGATAAAAAATTGTAAAAAAGCGGAACTTGTAAGCTATTTCCTTTTCATAGATGCTAAAATTATATATGCAGCTGCTAATATAAATGGAAAAAAGGAGATAATGGAGTATGGAAAGTAAAGTGGAACGCTATGTCGAAAATTATGTTGTAACGAAAAATACGATGGCCTTACTTCCTGTTATTCTAAGTGAAAAGAAAATTGTTACGCGAGTCGTTGAAATGAATGATTCTTTTTTCGTATTTCAAAAACCTCTAGATATTATAGAAAGAAGTTGCCGCAAGCATGGCTCTAGTTTCTTAGGCAGAAAAGAAGGAACGAAAGAGTTAACTCATATTACACATAAAGCACCGATTGCGATTAGTCCAGCAGATCAACTTTATTTTTTCCCTACCTATTCTTACTCTAGAAAAGAGTGCGCTTGGTTGTCTCATTTTTATATTGAAAGTAATAAAGAATTAGAAGATGGAAATCTTATTATTAGATTTATAAATGGCTTTGCTGTGAAATTAGAAATATCAAAAACTAGTTTTGAAAATCAACAAAATCGTACAGCGAAATTACGTACTGAATATGAAGATCGTAGGAAAAAACAAGGGAATCCTTGTTTTAAAGAGGTCGATAAAAAAGAGGAATCAACATTAAGACCCGCTTATGAGAAGGTGTATTTTGTGAAGGAAGGCGAAGTGTGAAAGGATGGGGGAATCCCCATTCTTTTTTTGTTTGTCAGTCAGTCTTTCTAGATCAGGCGATATATTAGAAAAAACGAGTTGTAATTGATATATTTAGAAAATCACCAGTATAATTTCATTTACCGATAAAAACCGAAAAACAATCTAAATAACAAAATGAACGACACGTCCTGTCGAATATTGATAGATTATCATAGCTAAATAATGAAGGAATTCTTATGAAAGATATGGAAACTTTAATAAATACATCTCCGTATGTCGTATCTACCATTTCCTCTTTCATATAAGCAATGATACAGTAGGGATAGTATTTAGAGTAAAGGGGTAAAGTGTAGAATGGATTTTCAGACAATCAAAGAGTATTTTTCACCAGAAAATATGGATCATATTGTTGAGAGTTATAAAGCGTTCGGACCACTTCTTGGTATTGGTTTACCGATGATAGAGGCGTTGATTCCAGCATTACCGCTTATTGTATTTGTACTGGCGAATGCTGTTGCATTTGGCTTTTGGCTCGGTTTTCTTTATTCATGGCTTGGATCAGTAATGGGTGCATTACTTGTCTTTTTCATCATCCGCCATTTTGGTCGCAGTCGTTTCTTTTCGTTTGTAAATAAGCATGAGAGAGTACGAAAAGCAATGGGGTGGATTGAAAGGAAAGGATTCGCACCGATTTTTGTTATATTTTGTTTTCCGTTTACACCGTCAGCGCTAATAAATGTTGTCGCTGGTTTATCCCGAATTAGTGTAAAACAGTTTGGTCTAGCGTTAGCATTCGGAAAACTTGTGATGATTTTTATTTTAACGTATATCGGTCATGATTTAATGTCATTTATTCATAATCCAGTGAAATCAGTTATTGTAGCGATTGGTATTTTTATTTTATGGTATGTCGGTAAGAAAATCGAAGTAAAGTTAGAACTACATTAAGAATAGTCTTCTTTGTAAAGGAAAGCTTCAGTATTAAAGGATAAGGGGAGAAGCAGATGAAGAAAACTTTGAAAAAAGAAGGCATAGAGTGGATACGAACAATTTTAATTGGTGTATTATTAGCTGTATTTTTTCGAACGTTTTTCTTTTCAACGTATGTTGTAGAGGGGAAGTCAATGATGCCGACATTGCAGGATGGCAATATGCTAGTTGTAAATAAGGTGAGTTATCAAGTTGGGGACTTGAACAGATTTGACGTTGTGGTATTTCATGCGAATAAAAAAGAGGACTATGTAAAGCGGGTTATCGGTTTACCTGGAGATCATATTGAATATAAGCAGGATAAGTTATATATAAACGGTCAATTTATTGATGAGCCGTATTTAGAGAAGTATAAGAAAGAGATAAATGGAAGGCAACTAACAGGCGACTTTACATTAGAAGAGTTAACGAAAGAAAAGCTGGTGCCACCCGGGTTTATTTTTGTAGTAGGTGATAACCGGCTCGGGAGCTGGGATAGTAGACACTTTGGCTTTGTAAAAGCTGATACAGTTGTCGGTAAAGTTGATTTGCGATATTGGCCAATTCAAGAGGTGCAAACGAATTTTTCAAAAGGTTGATATAATGAAGTGGAAGTATAGAAAAGACAAACAACTCAGTTTGTCTTTTTTCGTGTACTATAATACAATTATAGTAGCAAACTAACGTTCGTTATGTAAGTGAAAGGTGGGGTTACATGTCACTTCGATTTGTGATTGGTAGAGCGGGAAGTGGAAAAAGTACACTTTGTTTACGCGAAGTGCAAGAAGAGTTAAAACAACGCCCGAGAGGGAAAACAATATTATATCTTGTGCCAGAACAGATGACATTCCAGACGCAGCAGGCGTTAATTGGAAGTGAGGATGTAAGAGGTTCTATTCGGGCACAAGTTTTTAGTTTTTCACGATTAGCGTGGAAGGTACTACAAGAAGTTGGCGGAGCGAGTCGTCTTCATATTGATGAAGCGGGTGTACATATGTTACTCCGTAAAATTGTAGAGTCTCGTAAAGATGGATTATCGGTGTTCCAAAAAGCAGCGGAGCAAAACGGTTTCTTTGAACATCTTGGCAGTATGATTGCAGAGTTTAAACGTTACAATGTAACGCCATCTAACGTATATGAAATGTGGAAACAATTGGATGCGCATAGTAGCAGTGCCGAACAAAAGTTACTAGCGAATAAAGTGTATGATTTACAGTTACTATACGATGATTTTGAACGTGCTTTAATTGGAAAATATTTAGATTCAGAAGACTACCTACAATTGCTAGTGGAAAAGCTTCCGCAGTCTGAATATGTAAATGGTGCGGAAATTTATATAGATGGATTTCATTCACTCTCCCCGCAAGAGTTAGAGATTGTAAGACAGCTTATGATTTGCGGAGCGAGAGTTACGATCACGTTAACGATAGATGAAAAAACGTTAGCACAGCCAGTAAATGAACTCGATTTATTTTATGAAACGACGTTAACGTATGAAAAAATCAAACAAGTAGCGCGTGAAGAGAAAATAGAAATTGAAAAAACAATTCCACTTATGGAACAGCCGCGTTTTCATTCTCCCGCATTAGCGCATTTAGAAGCTCATTATGAAGCGCGTCCGAATGAAAAATTTAACGGTGAAGCGAGTGTAACGATTAGCACAGCTGCGAATTTACGAGCGGAGGTAGAAGGTGTTGCTCGTGAAATTCGTAAACTTGTTGCGAATGAAAAATATCGTTACCGAGATATTGCAGTGCTTCTTCGTAATGGGGAAAGTTATTACGATGTGATGCGCACGTTATTTACAGATTACAATATCCCGCACTTCATCGATGAAAAGCGCCCGATGTCACACCACCCATTAGTAGAATGTATTCGTTCTGCACTCGAGATTATTAGTGGGAATTGGCGTTATGATGCGGTGTTCCGCTGCGTGAAAACAGAGCTTTTATATCCATTAGACGTAAGAAAAGAAACGATGCGTGAAGAAATGGATGAATTTGAAAATTACTGTTTAGCGTACGGTGTACAAGGAAAGAGGTGGACTTCAGAGGATCCATGGATGTATCGCCGTTATCGTTCTCTTGATGATACGAACGGGATGATTACAGACAGTGAACGTGAAATGGAAGAGAAAATAAATAGGTTACGTGACGTTGTAAGAACACCTGTTATTCGCATGCAAAAAAGGTTAAAGCGTGCAGGAACAGTTATGCAAATGTGTGAAGCAGTTTACTTATTTCTAGAAGAGCTGGATGTTCCGAAAAAACTAGAAGAATTACGTATACGTGCAGAAGAAAGTGGAGATTTCTTATTTGCGACAGATCATGAACAAGTATGGGAAGAAGTAATGAGCCTTCTTGATACGTTTGTAGAGATGCTTGGTGAAGAGAAAATGTCTCTTTCTATGTTTACGGACGTTATGTCGACAGGTCTTGAGGCACTTCAATTTGCTAACATTCCGCCGTCATTAGACCAAGTGTTAATTGCTAATATTGATCACTCCAGGTTATCTGACGTGAAAGCAACGTTTATTATAGGTGTAAATGAGGGTGTTATTCCAGCAGCACCTATGGACGAAGGTATGCTTTCTGATGAAGAAAGAGAAGTTCTTGGTGCAGCAGGGATTGAATTAGCGCCAACGACGAGACAAACTTTGTTAGAAGAACAGTTCGTTATGTATCAAATGGTAACGAGAGCATCTGAGAAGTTATATATTTCATGCCCGCTTGCAGATGAAGAAGGAAAGACGTTACTTGCGTCTAGCTTTATTAAGAAAATAAAAAGAATGTTCCCTAATGTGAAAGATTCATTTATTACCAATGACGTAAACGATTTATCACGTTCAGAACAAATTTCATACGTAGCAACGCCAGAAGTAACGTTATCTTACGTTATGCAGCAACTACAAACGTGGAAGCGATACGGATTTGAAGGGAATTTAGACTTTTGGTGGGACGTATATAATTTCTACGTAACTTCAGATGAATGGAAACAAAAAAGTAGCCGCGTCTTATCAAGTTTATTCTATCGAAATCGTGCGAAGAAACTAAGTACAGCAGTAAGTAGAGATTTATACGGAGATATAATTAAAGGAAGCGTCTCTCGTATGGAACTATTTAACCGTTGTGCATACGCTCATTTTGCGCAGCACGGTTTATCGCTTAGAGAGCGTGATATTTTCAAGCTTGATGCGCCGGACATCGGCGAATTATTCCATGCGGCATTAAAGAAAATTGCGGACAAGCTATTGCGTGAAAACCGTACTTGGGCGGATTTATCCATAAAAGAGTGTGAGCATCTTTCTGTTTTAGTAATAGAAGAAATCGCACCGTTATTACAACGACAAATTTTATTAAGTTCAAACCGTCATTTCTATTTAAAACAAAAACTACAACAAATCATTTTCCGTACGTCAATCATTCTTCGTGAACATGCGAAGTCAAGCGGATTCGTACCAGTTGATTTAGAAGTGCCGTTCGGTATGGGTGGTACAGGATCACTTCCGCCGATGGAATTCTCATTACCAAATGGTGTGAAGATGGAAGTTGTCGGCCGTATTGACCGTGTTGATAAGGCAGAAGATGAAAATGGGACGTTCTTACGTATTATTGATTATAAATCAAGTTCAAAAGCGTTAGATTTAACGGAAGTGTATTACGGATTAGCACTTCAAATGTTAACGTATTTAGATGTTGTTACTTCGAATGCGCAGACGTGGATGAAAAAAGGTCACGCAGCATCACCAGCTGGTGTATTGTATTTCCATATTCATAACCCAATCGTTGAGATGAAAGGTGACGCATCTGAAGCTGAAATTGAAAAAGAAATTTTAAAGAAATTTAAAATGAAAGGACTCGTATTAGGAGATGCTGACGTTGTTCGTTTAATGGATAACAAACTTTCAACAGGAAGTTCAGATATTATTTCTGCTGGCCTGAAAAAAGACGGTAGCTTTAGTGCGCGTTCAAGTATTGCAAGTGAGCAAGAGTTTAACGTACTGCAAAAATATGTACACCATACGTTTGAAAATATCGGAAAAGATATTACAGAAGGTGTTATCGATATTGCTCCTTATAAAATGGGAAATAAAGCAGCATGTACGTTCTGTAACTTCAAATCTGTTTGTCAATTTGATGAGTCACTTGAAGATAATCAGTTCCGATCGTTAAAAGATATGAAAGATAGCGAAGCGATGGAGAAAATAAGAGAGGAGGTTGGCGGAGAATGATAGAAAATTGGCCTGAAAAACCAGAAGGTAGTCAATGGACAGATGACCAGTGGAAAGCTGTTGTAGCGAATGGACGTGATATTTTAGTTGCGGCTGCAGCTGGGTCAGGGAAAACAGCAGTATTAGTTGAACGTATTATTAAAAAGATTATTAATGAAGAGAATCCAGTCGATGTCGACCGCCTGCTCGTTGTAACATTTACGAATGCAGCGGCGCAAGAGATGAAAAACCGAATCGGGGAAGCGTTAGAAAAGGTATTAATTGATGAACCAGGCTCTCAACACGTAAGAAAGCAGCTGAGCCTATTAAATAAAGCTTCCATTTCAACAATTCACTCATTCTGTTTACAAGTAATTAGAGGATATTACTACATGCTTGATGTTGATCCTCGTTTCCGTATTGCGAATCAAACAGAAAATGAATTGTTAAAAGAAGAAGTGCTAGATGACATATTAGAAGAAGAGTACGGAATCGAAGATAATACAATCTTCTTTGAACTTGTTGATCGTTATACGAGTGACCGTAGTGATGATGACTTACAACGTATGATTTTAGCGCTTCATACAGAGTCAAGAGCGCATCCAAATCCGGAAAAATGGCTTGATAAATTAGTAGAAGCATATGACGTAGAAGGAAAGACAATTGAAGATTTAGTATATGCTTCTTATTTATTAGAAGATGTGAAATTCCAGCTTGAAACAGCGGAACAGCATATTCGTAAGGCAACTGAACTCGCAATGCTTCCTGACGGTCCAGCGCCTCGCATTGAAACCCTGCAAGCAGATCTAGCTTTACTTGGAACGCTATCATCAGCTGCTCATGAGTCGTGGACAAGTTTGTATGAAGCGATGCAAAATGTATCGTGGCAAACGTTAAAGCGTATTAAGAAAAGTGATTACAATGAAGATGTTGTAAAACAAGTAGACTCTCTTCGTAATAAAGCGAAAGATGAAGTGAAGAAATTACAAGAAGAGTTATTTAGCCGAAAACCTGAAAGTTTCTTACGAGATTTTCAAGATATGCACCCAGTATTAGAAAAGCTTGTTCAACTTGTAAAAGTATTTACAGAGCGTTTCCAAGCGATGAAGCGAGATAAAGGAATGGTCGATTTCACAGATTTAGAGCATTTCTGTTTACAAATTTTAAGTGAACAAAGTGAAAATGGTGAAATGAATCCGTCAGCAGTGGCGCTCCAATATCGTAATAAATTTGCTGAAGTATTAGTCGATGAATATCAAGATACGAACTTTGTACAGGAATCTATTATTAAATTCGTAACGAAAGATTCTGAGAGTGAAGGAAACTTGTTCATGGTTGGTGACGTAAAGCAGTCGATTTATCGTTTCCGACTAGCCGAACCAGGACTATTCCTAGGAAAATATAAACGCTTCACACAAGAAGGATTGGGCGGTGGAATGAAGATCGACTTAGCGAAAAACTTCCGTAGTCGTCATGAAGTGTTAGCAGGTACGAACTTTATCTTCAAACAAATTATGGGTGAAGAAGTCGGAGAAATCGACTACGATGCAGACGCTGAATTAAAGTTAGGTGCTACCTATCCAGAAGGTGAAGATGTAGCGGCAGAACTACTGTGCATTCAGCAAACGGAAGAAGAAGTAATAGACGGAGAAGAAGGTGCAGAAGTCGAAAAAGCACAGCTTGAAGCTCGTCTTATGGCGCAGCGCATTAAAGCGATGGTTGATTCAGGTTATGAAGTGTATGACCGTAAAAATGATAGTATGCGCCCAGTACAATACCGCGACTTCGTTATTTTACTTCGCTCCATGCCGTGGGCCCCGCAAATTATGGAAGAGTTAAAATTACAAGGAATTCCAGTGTACGCTGACCTTGCGACTGGTTACTTTGAAGCGACAGAAGTAAATATTATGATGAACGTATTCCGCGTTATTGATAATCCGATGCAAGATATTCCGCTTGCAGCTGTACTTCGTTCTCCAATCGTTGGATTGAGCGATGAAGAACTTGCGACGCTTCGTGCTCATGGAAAGAAAGGCTCGTTTTATGAAGTAATGAGCTCATTCTTAAAAGGGGCACCACTTGAAGAGGAGCAAGAACTTCATGATAAATTAGAGTGGTTTTATAACTTACTGCAAGGATGGCGTGAATTCGCGCGCCAACAATCACTTTCTGATTTAATTTGGAAAGTGTACGGTGAGACAGGTTATTACGACTTCGTTGGCGGTTTACCAGCTGGAAAGCAAAGGCAGGCAAACTTACGCGTACTATATGACCGCGCAAGACAATACGAAGCAACATCATTTAGAGGATTATTCCGCTTCTTACGTTTTATTGAACGTATTTTAGAACGCGGTGATGACATGGGTACGGCGAGGGCCCTCGGTGAACAAGAAGACGTTGTTCGCATTATGACGATTCATAAAAGTAAAGGGTTAGAGTTCCCGGTTGTATTTGTAGCTGGACTCGGTCGTCGTTTTAATACACAAGACTTAATGAAACGTTTCTTATTGCATAAAGATTTCGGTTTCGGTTCGCAATTTATCGATCCGCGTAAACGAATTAAATATACAACATTATCACAGCTTGCGATTAAGCGTAAAATGAAAATGGAATTAATTGCGGAAGAAATGCGCGTACTATACGTAGCGTTGACGCGCGCGAAAGAGAAGTTAATTTTAATCGGAACAGTTAAGGATGCAAATAAGGAAATGGAAAAATGGCTTGATGCGAGGGAACATAGTGAATGGTTATTACCAGATCACATACGTGCCGGGGCGTCTTGTTATTTAGACTGGATTGCACCTTCATTATATAGACACCGTGATAGTGAAATGCTTCTTGAATTAGGACAAGGAAGTATTCCAGATGAAATTTACGGGTATGACACTAGCTGGAAAGTAGAAGTTGTGGACGGTAATACGCTACTTGCACCAGAGCCAGTTCAAGAAGAGAAACAAGAATTGTTAGAAGCGCTTCGTGAGAAAAAGGCTGTGCCGTTAGAAAGTGAACGAAAAGATGAAGTGTACGATAGATTAATGTGGAAGTACGGATATGAGGAAGCAACATCTCACCGTGCGAAGCAATCTGTTACAGAAATAAAGAGAAATTATCAATCAGAAGATGGTAGTGATAACGCCTTTATTAAAAAACTACGTGCACCAATTAAAACACGTCCGCGCTTTATGGAGAAAAAAGGGTTAACGTACGCAGAGCGCGGAACAGCAGTCCATGCCGTTATGCAGCATGTTGATTTGAAGAAGCCGATTACGGTTGAAGTTCTTCAAGAGCAAATTGCTGGAATGGTAAATAAGGAATTATTAACATTCGAGCAGGCGGAAGAAATAGCGATTGAAAAAGTAATTTCATTCTTTGACAGTGACTTAGGTAAAAGGGTATTAGCGGCAAAAAGTGTTGAGCGTGAAGTTCCATTTACGATGATGCTTGCAGCAGAAGAAGCATATCAAGATTGGCAAGGGAATAGCGGGGAATCGATTCTTGTCCAAGGGGTTATCGACTGCATGATTGAAGAGGAAGATGGCATTACGTTAATCGACTTCAAAACAGATACGATTGAAGGGAAATTTCCAGGCGGATTCGAACAAGCGAAACCAATTTTAGAAGATCGATATAAAGTGCAGCTTTCGTTATATGCAAAAGCACTGGAGAAAAGCTTACAACATCCTGTAAAAGAGAAATGTTTATACTTCTTTGATGGGAATCACGTTGTAAATATTGAAGAATAGAGGGGCTTGAAAATGGTAACGGAAAAAACGTTAAGAACTTGTGAACAGGGACACGAGTACTATAAAAGTAGCGATTGTCCAACTTGCCCAGTCTGTGAGAAAGAGAGAAAACCAAAAGAAGGTTTTCTCTCTCTTCTTTCAGCGCCAGCAAGAAGGGCATTAGAACACCATGGAATTCAAACTGTAGAAGAACTCTCAAAATATAGTGAAAAAGAAATATTAAAACTGCATGGTATGGGACCTGCGTCTTTGCCGAAGCTTAGGAGGGCTTTGGAGGAGAGCGGGTTATCATTTAAATAAAATGAAATAGTGCCTCTTCACTACTTACTTGTTTATACCACTATTTGTGGACAGTAAAGTTCTTGCTTATTAAAATTTTATTTTAATAATTTTGAATTAGATAAAAGAAAAAAGTAGGAGAATATCTCCTACTTTTTTTACGCTGTTCCAATCTGATCTTGATCTGCCACATCAGAATCAAATGTATTCGTTGCACTAACACCGTTAAACGTATTCACGACAAACCCAACATTGGAAGCTCCAGATCCGTTATAGGCTTTCGTGTTTTCTTTCGGAGATACGTTATAAAAATCTCCTAAGTTGAAAGAGCCGTTACTGTTTTGCACGACGAGATTTCCTACAACCGAAGGCATACCATCCACCTACTTTACTAAGCTTTTTAATTACTATATGAATTATTGTGCGGAAGGTTCATCCGTAATATATTGGCGGATTTGTATAATACGAGAGTTATTAAAACCATAATCAACATTTCCAATTTGAAAGCAACCAGAATTTAAAAGTGTGCGTAATTCAACGTTATTAACTTCAATAAAAGGGCATTCATTTACAATGTTTAATTTTACATCTGTCGTTCGTTTTGGAATTGTAATGTGTTCATCTGTAAAGATTTCAAAAGCATCAAAGCGACCTTCTCCCCGTATATAAAAAGGAATTTCACGGTGGACGGCAATAGCTCTACTTTTTAATTCCATTTGGTTTGCATCTCCAACTTGAAATACAGCAGCAATCCCTAAAGAAATAATAGAAACATTTTGGACAATAGACACATGATGCAACATAATTTCTCAGTCTCCTTAACCTGGAGTAGGAGGGACATCTGTTACTAATGGTACAAATGGACCCTCTGTAACTGTTTCAAATGGTGTATCGAGAATAGAAGATAGAATGAGGAGATTTGCATCTCCAATTAAAAAGAGTGCGGACGACGATACACCGTTCATTTTAATCTGTCCGACTTTTAACTCACGGTTTACAACGTTAAGGTTCATACATACTTACTCCTTTCGGAAATTTCCCGGTATGTGCTGAATAAAGGAGAGAAAGGCTTTGTCAATATCTTGTTTCATTGCCTGAATAATGATATCTCGTAAATAATCTGGATCTGTTGAAATACCTTCATATGATTGCGCTTGTGATAAATAATAAGGGAGTCGATGCTCCATCTGTTTTTTTATGTCATCCACCATCATTTGTCGATACATTTCATCAAGCGGTGTTCGCTCTTCTTGTTCAAAATGGAGAATACGATTATATGCTTCTTCATCTAAGTATCGATGCATTTCTTGGAGGATACCTTGATAAAAGTCTGGGTTTGTTTCAGTTTCAGGGTTTACCTTCAATGTTTCTGTATCCACTTGAAAATCTTCAATTTGTTGTCCTTTTGCTGAAAATGGGTTTAAACCAATATTTAAAGTACCATTTAAATTTTCGACTTTTAATTGATCGAATTTGTATTCCACTTTTCCTACAGAAGAGGAGGGGCGATTTTTTAATTCGTTAAGCTCTTCTTGGAGTTGGCGCACTTGATCTTCTAAATTCAGGATGGCTGCTTGTTGTGTTTGAAGAGCTTGTTGAAGTTGGTGTAAGTAAGTATATATATCTTGATTCATTTGTGAAACCTCCTTTTCAATAGGGAGGGTAAAAATATTCCTGCTATATATTTATGACAAGGATGTCTTAAGAAGAACTAGTTGATGGTTTGATAGAAATAATTTGTCCTTTCGCCTGTAATGGGCGAAGCGGCTCCGTAAATCCGCCCGTATTTGAAAATTTAGATAGGGCTTTAATACTTCCGGCAGTACCAATTTGGAACACAGAAGAGGTTGTAATGCTATCAATTTTAATACTGTTGATGATGATACTTTGGTTTACATAAAAATTCAATGCAATTGCCTCCTTTAAGTTGAGCCAATTATCGCTTGATCGATTACATCTGAATCGTTGACAGTCGTTGCACTTTGATAATTGTAGACAGAAACATTGTCTCCAACGTTGAAAGAGCCGGCCCCGGCGAAAGCACGTGAGTAACTAATAGGCCTAATCGCAAATACATCTCCAATATGAAAAATACCACTTGATCCAATATTGACGATACGAATATGTCCGACCATAGCTGGCATATAAAACACCCTTCGTTTTTAAAATTTTCTTTTCTACTATTGTATGGGCGTTTTCAATAAAATGTGTGTTTTTTTGAAATAAAAGACACACACACGCTATTGCGTGTGTGTGTCGAGTGTTTGATTTGGGTGAAAATCCGTATGTACATGCCAAATTACATTTAAGAGCCTGTCCAGTTCTTGGCTACAATCCACTGTTTTTTGAGAAGTCATTCCATAGCGTTCAGCAAAATAAATCATTTTTTCACGTTTTTTTTCAATCGCTTGCTCAAACATTGAAATCGGCTCCATCTCTAAATGAAATTTTTAGTATATATGTAGTACATATTATACAAAAACTCCATAAAAAAGAAATACCTTCGCTAAAAAAAGTAAAATTTCTACATTTTATGCCAAATATAAAGGCGTAACGAATAGGGTATGAGAAGAATATTGTAAAAATTAGCGTGTATGAGAAGGTTTTTTTCTTACGGATGCGAATACAATTAAAGGGCATGAGTTTTAGGATGGAGAGTGGAAATATTGCGTTTTGTAACGGCGAAGAAAGAAGAAAAGGTATTTGTAGGTATTGTGGATGAAGAAGAAAAAAAGGTATTACACTTAAGAGAAGCGCAAAGACAAAAAGGGGAAAAGGTTACAATCCCTATTACAATGTTAGAGTGTATTGAAAGAGGAACTGAATGCTTTGAGAAAGTATGTGAAATTGTAAATTGGGCAAAAGAGAACGGGGAAGCGGCGTATTATCCGTTAACAGAGGTGAAAATATTAGCACCGATTCCAAGGCCAAGAAAGAATATTTTGTGCGTTGGAAAAAACTATCGTGAGCATGCCATAGAAATGGGCGGAATAGAGTCTATTCCAGAAAATATAATGATTTTTACGAAAGCACCAACAACAGTTATTGGCATAAATGAGCAAATTAATGGTCACCCTCATGCAACGGACGAACTAGATTACGAAGGAGAATTAGCTATCATTATTGGTAAGCGAGGGAAGCAAATAAAAAAAGAAAAAGCGCTTGAGCATGTTTTTGGTTATACGATTATAAATGATGTAACAGCTCGAGACATTCAAAGAAAACATAAACAGTTTTTCCTTGGGAAAAGCTTCGATACATTTTGTCCGATGGGACCGTATTTAATTCATAAATCGGTGGTTAATGCGCCGAATGCATTACACATTGAAACGGTAGTAAATGGAGAAGTAAGGCAAACTTCCAACACAAATAAAATGATTTTTTCAATAGAAGAAATTATTTCAACGATAAGTAAAGGAATGACTTTAGAACCAGGCGATATTATCGCAACAGGAACCCCGGCTGGTGTCGGAAAAGGTTTCACACCACCGAAGTTTTTACATGCTGGTGATGAAGTGGTTATTACAGTAGAAGGAATTGGTACTTTGCGAAATGTAGTGAAGTGAAGAAAAGAGCTATCTTGTTAAAAGATAGCTCTTTTTTATGGCCTTGGGTTATAGAGGTAATCAATAATGGAAAAAGTGTAAAGACCAATGAATGCAAGTGTACAAATGCCAAATAGTATAACCGTAAGTGCGCTTTTTTCTCGTCCAAAACCAATGATAGTAAGAATAACAGCAGTCCAAAATGATGCTTTCAGTAGTGTGAATGTAGTAGGAGTTGAGTAGTGAGTAAGCCATGTTGTGGAAAGTAGGAAGCCAAAGAATGTAACTAAAATAAAAGATGTAGCTAAATAGTTAATATGTTTACCATATCTTAATAGTATATCGCACCTCCTTTACGATTTTAAAATACAGAAAATTACAAAATTATCTTAATGTAAATGAATATAAAAAGAAAGAGGTTGTCCCAACATGTCGGACCACCTCTCTATCATTACGATAATACAGCTTTAATTTTTTGGAATGCCCACTCTAAATCTTCTTCAGAGATTACTAGAGGTGGTGCGATACGAATTACGTTTTCATGTGTTTCTTTACATAGTAGACCAGCTGCTTTTAGTTGTTCACAGTAAGGACGAGCTGGTTCGTTTAATTCGATACCGATGAATAAACCTTTACCGCGAACTTCAGTGATCATTGGGTTATCAATCTCTTTTAATTGCCCAACTAATTTTTCACCTAATTGAAGAGAACGCTCTGTTAATTTTTCTTCTTCTAACACTTCAAGAGCTGCGATAGAAACAGCACATGCAAGTGGGTTACCACCGAATGTAGAACCGTGAGAACCTGGCTCGAATACGCCTAAAATGTCGCGGTTTGCTGCTACGCAAGAGATTGGGAATACGCCGCCGCCAAGTGCTTTACCAAGTATGTACATGTCAGGAGTTACATTGTCCCAGTCACAAGCAAATACTTTACCAGTACGGCCTAAGCCAGTTTGGATTTCATCTGCTACAAATAAAACGTTTTCTTTTTTACATACTTCAAAAGCTTCTTTTAAGTAACCAGCTGGTGGGATGTTAATTCCTGCTTCACCTTGAATTGGCTCTAAAATGAATGCTGCTGTGTTTGGTGTAATTGCGGCTTTTAATGCTTCTAAATCACCGTAAGGAATTACAACGATGCCAGGAAGCATTGGACCGAATCCACGCTTGTACTCTTCATTTGAAGACATAGAAACAGAACCCATTGTACGTCCGTGGAAGTTATCTTCACAAACGATGATTTCAGCGCGGTTTGCTTCTACTTTCTTCACATCATAAGCCCAGCGACGAACTGTTTTAATTGCAGTTTCAACAGCTTCAGCACCTGTATTCATTGGAAGTACCATTTCTTTATTAGTTAGTTTCGCAACTTTTTCGTACCAAGGACCTAATTGATCGCTATGGAAAGCACGAGAAGTTAACGTAACACGATTAGCTTGGTCAATTAAAGCGTTAATAATTTTCGGGTGACGATGACCTTGGTTTACTGCAGAATATGCACTTAATAAGTCCATATAGCGGTTTCCTTCAGGATCTTCTACCCAAACACCTTCTGCTTTAGAAATAACGATTGGAAGTGGGTGATAGTTATTTGCTCCGTATGTGTCTGTAAGTTCGATAATATCCTTAGTTTGAATCATGATTGTTCCCCCTTTTGTTATTACAAGAAGTTTGTAAATACTCTAAATATTATATCATTTAAATGTAAAAAAGCGAAACATTTCCTGAAAATAAATGAACATGTTATCATATAGGATGAAAAAGTGTGAAAAGAGGAGGTAAGGAATACGATGGTACATATGCATATTACAGCATGGGCGTTAGGTTTAATTTTATTCTTCGTTGCGTATTCACTTTATTCAGCAGGAAGAAAAGGTAAAGGTGTACATATGGGGCTTCGCCTAATGTATATCATCATTATTGTGACAGGCTTCATGTTGTACATGAGTATTGTGAAGACAGCAACAGGTAGCATGCACATGTGGTATGGCTTAAAAATGTTAGCTGGTATTTTAGTTATCGGTGGAATGGAAATGGTTCTTGTGAAAATGAGCAAAAACAAACCAACAGGGGCGGTTTGGGGCTTATTTATTGTTGCGCTAGTAGCAGTATTATACTTAGGACTGAAATTGCCACTTGGCTGGTACGTATTCAAATAAAAATAAAACCACCTTATAATCTCAAAGACTTGGGAGATAAGGTGGTTTTTTATTTTATGTCGCATCGATATGCAACTCTTCTCCATTTACTTTCGTAAAACGGAACATATTTTTATTTGACGTAGTGTGACGGACGAAATGGTGCTGCAGTGTACAGATCATTTCGTCGTTATCAAACAAAAGAATATTTACTCCTTCGCGTGACTCCTCTTTCGGTAAGAAAGATAAATAATTATGACAATACATGCAATCATATAAAGAGTAGTGAAGTGATTGCAATGATTCGGTTAATAATGTGAAGACAGAGTCAGGTAATTCCTCGAGCCATTCATTATAGCTAAGAAGTAACTTTTTTCGAATACGTACCATTTCACCATTTTGCAAATGGTGTTGCTCGTTGGCGATTTGTAATACATCTTGTTCATAGAAACGGGCTGGTAACCAATTGTTATTATACAAAATTTCAAACCCATCTTCGGCAATATCTTCTAATAGAAACGCTTCATCATTTTCATCATCAAAGAATACCCATTCATTGTTTATATATTCTACATTACCGACTGTATGAGCACGGGGCTGGTTATATAAAATATGTTTACGTTGTATCATATACGATTTCTCCTTTATGAAAAGTAGTTATTCCTGTTATAGACAGTTCGTGCGTTCTTTATAACTAGACACATCTAGACATAGGTGGGCATACAATAAAACACGTTTTACTGAGTGAGAATGCTATTCCATATGTGGATAGTAGGTTATCGTCAAGTTTTTCATTTTTTAATCCGCACTCTTAGGGTGGGGATTACTGCACGTTCAAGAAAAGAAATAAGATGGAAGGATGATTTATATGTGCGGGATTACAGGATGGGTGGATTATAAACGCTCATTAGAAGGAGAAAGAGATGTCGTTACGAAGATGGCTGAGACGTTAGCGAAGCGGGGGCCGGATGATAATAAAGTTTGGATTAAAGGAAATGTCGCATTTGGGCATAAACGGTTAATTGTTGTTGATCCTGAGGGGGGGAAACAACCGATGACTTGTTTAAAAGATGAAACGAATTATGCCATTTGCTATAACGGTGAACTTTATAACACAGAAGACATTCGAAAGGAATTATTAAGAAGAGGGTATACGTTCAAAGGTCATTCTGATACAGAAGTATTATTAGCTTCTTATATTGAATGGAAAGAAGAATGTGTCGATCATTTAAACGGTATATATGCGTTTGCAGTATGGGACGAACAGAAAGAACAAGTATTTATTGCGAGAGATCGATTAGGTGTAAAGCCACTTTTTTATAAATATGATAGCGGACGCTTATTATTTGGTTCGGAGTTAAAAGCGATATTGTCGCATCCAGATGTGAAGGCGGAAGTAACATTAGAAGGGTTATCAGAAATATTCGGACTCGGACCGTCAAGAACGCCTGGCCACGGTATTTATGCTGGTATAAAAGAATTACGTCCAGGTCATGCGATGACATTTTCAAAGAACGGTTTATGTATATGGAGATATTGGAATGTAGAAAGTAAAAAACATGAAGACTCTTTTGAAGAAACAGTAGAGAAAACGCGCTTTTTATTACAAGATGCTATTACAAGACAGCTTGTTTCTGATGTACCACTATGTACTTTTTTATCAGGTGGTGTAGATTCGAGCGCTATTACAGCTATTGCAGCGAAAGAATATGAGAGATCGGGAAAAGGGCAATTACACACGTATTCTATTGATTACGAAGATAATGACAAATACTTTAAAGCAAATGCATTCCAGCCAAATTCAGATGCTCCGTTTATTAATTTAATGACTGAGACATTTCAAACAACCCATCATCGCTGCGTCATTTCGAATGAAAAATTAGCAGAGTATTTAACTGAAGCAGTACTTGTTCGTGATTTGCCTGGTATGGCAGATATCGATTCGTCATTATTATGGTTTTGCCGAGAAATTAAACAAGATTTTGTCGTTGGCTTATCTGGAGAATGTGCAGATGAAATATTTGGTGGATATCCGTGGTTTTATAGAGAAGATGATTTACAATCGAGTGCATTTCCATGGATGCGTTCTACAGAGGCACGTGAACAACTTCTAAAAAAAGAATGGAGAAATAAATTAAATTTACAACAATATGTACAAAGGCGTTATGAAGAGTCGATTCAAGAAGTTCCTATTTTAGAGGGGGAAAGTCCGCTAGAAGCAAAAAGACGCCAATTATTTTATTTAAATATGGTATGGTTTATGACAACATTATTAGACAGAAAAGACCGCATGAGTATGGGGGCAAGTTTAGAAGTACGTGTTCCATTTGCAGATCATCGTCTTGTCGAATATGCGTGGAATATTCCTTGGGAAATGAAAATGTATAAAAACCGCGAAAAAGGTCTATTACGTAAAGCGTTAGAAGATGTACTTCCGCATGACATCTTATATAGAAAGAAGAGTCCGTATCCGAAAACGCACAATCCACACTATACAAACGCAGTAACAGTATGGCTTCAAAATCTATTAACGGATAAAGGTTCAATTTTACACGAACTGTTTGATAAAGAGCTGTTGAGCGGATTGATTCAGTCTGGCGGCAGTGCATTTCAAACACCATGGTTTGGTCAATTGATGACTGGGCCACAGCTTTTAGCTCATTTAGCACAAATTCATGTTTGGTTTAAAGAATATGGGGTAAATATTAAGGAATAAGGGAAAAGCGGCTTACAATTATGTAAGTCGCTTTTTATTAAAGAAATTGTCATATAAAATTCAAAACCACCTTATAAATAATACTTAATTAGAATTATTATTTTGACGTACTTATTATTAATTGTTATAATTGGAAACAAACGTTCTGAAAAAGATTCTCATTTATAAAATTGAGGTGTTAGATAGATGACAAAGAAAAGAATAGGTTTACTCGTAATGGCGTATGGAACACCAGAATCATTAGACGATGTAGAGGCATATTATACACATATCCGTCACGGGCGTACGCCATCAGAAGAAGCGCTTGAAGATTTAATTGGGCGCTATAAAGCGATTGGTGGAATTTCACCGCTTGCAAAAATTACGAAAGAACAGGCGCATAAATTAACAGATTCAATGAATAACATATTTACAGAGTATGAATTTACTTGTTACTTAGGTTTAAAACATATTGCACCATTTATAGAAGATGCTGTAGAAGAAATGAAGCGTGATGGGATCGAGCAAGCGATTAGTATCGTATTAGCGCCGCATTACTCTACATTTAGCATTAAAGCGTATAATGACCGTGCTATTCGTCTTTCAAAAGAAATCGGTGGTTCTGTTATTGAACCAATTGAACAATGGTATGATGAACCGAAATTTATTTCGTATTGGGCAGACCGAATAAAAGAGACGTTTACAGAAATTGATAATAAAGAGAAAGCAGTCGTAATTTTTTCAGCGCATAGTTTGCCGGAAAAGATTATTGCAGCAGGAGACCCATATGTAGAACAACTAAAGCATACGGCAGATTTAATTGCAGAAGCTGCAAATATTCAAAAATATACAATCGGTTGGCAAAGTGCTGGGAATACTCCAGATCCGTGGATTGGTCCAGATGTGCAAGATTTAACGAAAGATTTATATGAAGAGCATGGGTACGAATCTTTCGTATATTGCCCAGTTGGTTTTGTAGCGGAGCATTTAGAAGTTTTATATGACAACGATTATGAATGTAAAGTTGTAACGGATGAATTAAATGCCAAATATTTCAGACCAAATATGCCGAATGCACAATCTGCATTTATCGACTGTTTGGCTGAAATTGTTTCCAAAAAAGTGAAGGAAATAGTTGACAAAGATTTAGTTTTGAATAATAATTAATTTATAATAATTTTAAATAAATAATGATTACTACGAAAGAAAGAGGAGGATCCCCCTAGATGAATCCAAATAATCGCTTAACAACAAACCAAGGTGCTCCAGTTGGAGACAACCAAAATTCTCGTACAGCTGGTCGTCGTGGACCAGTATTATTAGAAGACTATCATTTAGTAGAAAAACTTGCGCACTTTGATCGTGAACGTATTCCGGAGCGTGTTGTGCATGCACGTGGTGCAGGGGCTCACGGTGTATTCGTAACGAAAAATAGTATGAAGCAATATACGAAAGCAGCATTTTTACAAAATGAAGGAACTGAAACGCCTGTATTTGTTCGTTTTTCAACGGTTATTCATGGTCAAGGTTCTCCTGAAACAGCACGTGACCCACGTGGGTTTGCTGTTAAATTTTATACAGAAGAAGGAAACTACGATATCGTAGGTAATCATTTACCAGTTTTCTTCATTCGTGATGCAATTAAATTCCCTGATATGGTACATTCCTTAAAACCAGCACCTGATACGAATATTCAAACGCCAGATCGTTATTGGGATTTCATGACGTTAAGTCCAGAATCTACACATATGATGACATGGGTATTTTCTGATTACGGTACACCAGCAAGCTATCGTGAAATGGAAGGTTTCGGCGTCCATTCATTTAAATGGATTAATGAAGAAGGTAAAATTGTTTATATTAAATACCACTGGAAACCACAGCAAGGTGTACGTAACTTAAATGCGAAAGAAGTGCAAGAAGTACAAGGGAAAGACTTCAATCATGCAACTCGTGACTTGTTCGATGCAATCGAAAAAGGAAATTACCCAAAATGGGATTTACACGTACAAGTTATGCAATTAGATGAAATGGACTCTTTAGACTTTGATCCACTAGATCCAACGAAAGTATGGCCAGAAGATCGCTTCCCATTAATGGAAGTAGGGACAATGACGTTAAATCGTAATCCGAAAAACTTCTTTGCAGAAGTAGAGCAAGTAGCGTTCTCTCCAAGTGCAACTGTAAATGGTATTGAGCCATCGGAAGATAAATTATTACAAGGTCGTTTATTCTCTTACCCAGATACACAGCGTTATCGTCTTGGTGCAAATTACTTACAAATTCCTGTAAACTGCCCATACGCAGCTGTTCATAATCAACAACGTGATGGTGCGATGCAAGTGAATCAAAACCCATCTACAATCAACTACGAACCGAGTCGTCATGCAGAGAATCCAGTTGAAGATAAAACTTACCGCGATTCAACTATGAAAGTAGAAGGCTATGTATCTCGTGAAAAAATTGAGAAACCAAATGACTTCAAACAAGCAGGTGAGCGTTACCGTTCATTCTCTAAAGAAGAGCAAGATAACTTAATTGCAAACTTAACAAATGATCTAAAAGACGTAAATGAACGCACAAAATTATTAGCTGTTTGTAACTTCTTCCGTGCAGATCAAGAATACGGTATGCGTTTAGCACAGGCATTAAATGTTGATATTACGCAATATGTAGGAAATGCTCCGAAATAAATAGGAAAAGACGACCGGGCTTTGGTCGTCTTTTTTGTATAAAGTTATGTGGGGTATTTCGCATGTAAAACATGTCGGAATTTGTTGGTAAATCGATATGTTGTGTCGAACCGTTGATATATTGAAAGAAACAATCGATATATTTGAAAAATCGTTGATATATCCAAAAAATCGCTGATATATTCTCTCTAATACCAGATTGGGTATTGAGAAATCTATGTAACAAGTTCCCATTATTTAATAAGGCTAAGTGGCCTGAGTTCTACGATAGATAGGAACTCAGGCTTTTTTATGCAAAAAATTTATGAAATCTTTTTGGAATAAAACTGAGGACAAGAAAGAGGGCGATTTCTCCTAAAATAGCGACAATGATATTGAATAAAAAGGTACGGAAATTTGCAGTGATATGAGTAAGAATCGCGTATTTCCAATAAGATAAGCTCATGAAAATCACTCCTTGTAGCATTTTTTATAGTATATAAAATTTGTTTCGTAAAAGTGCGTGTCTTAGTTTGTGATTTGCGAAAAAACAAAATAAATTCTCAATATAATCTCAACAATTGAGTAACAAAACATGGAATATATTACCTGTTTAATGGCATAGGAATAGGAGTGTTTACAAAAATATTTTTTGAATTAACATAAAATTTGCAAAAAACTAATAAATTGTTGAAATAATGCAAACGTAAATATATACTCTATATATACTTTTTACAAAAAAAGGATGTGATGAAATGAATTACATGTTTACTTGGTAGGATAGGATTGATTCACTTTACAAATTCGAAAAAAATTAAGTGAGGAGAAATGTACATGTTTCAATTTATGAAATCACCAATCGGTATAGCGGTTGGAGTAGCAGCGGTTATATTAGCGTCACCAAAAGCGAGAAAGGGGTTAAGAAAGCTAGCGGTAAAAACAGTATCTGCTTTTCTCGGTGCAAAAGAACAAATTCAAAATACTAGTTCAGAAATGGAAGAAGCTTTACCGAAAGTAAAAGAAGCGGCACGTAAAGTGGCAGTAAAAACAGTATCGCCAATTATTGGAGCAGTAGAAGTTGTACCGACAACTATTTCTAAATTCCAGGAAAAATGGGCGTCTCGTGTAAATGCATATCATTCTGAGCAGAGTGTAGATTACGAAAGCATACCTGTTACTCCTTAGATAGTAAGTGATTTTACTTCCTTTACAAGGATAAGGAGGATGATGATGCAGAGTAAATTATTAAAAACGAGATTTATACGATCGTTACCTGGAAGAATTCGAATTGAAATATATAAACTAAAATACAACTTGGACATGGCGAACTTGATAGTAGAACGTTTTCGTGACGTGGAAGGTATTTATCAAGTGAGTCCCTCTATCTCTACAGGAAGAGCCCTGATTACTTACGATATCAACAAGACCTCTCTACATACCGTTTGTGAAATAATTAAACTCCTAGAAGAACAAACTACAAAGAATACTAACTTTAACAATATTGAAGAAACGAAGAAAGCAGAAGATTCTTCATCTAGTGTAATTTCTTACGAGAAAAAAGGTGAAGGTGTTCCATTGCCACTAGCGCTTTCTGTCGCTGGATTAGGTGCGTTCGGTATAAAGCAACTATTTATGGGAAGATCGGCTTTAGCTAGAAGTCCAGGGCTTTTTTACTTGTCGGGGGCTTTATCTGTTTTGACGGGATACCCGTTTTTAAAACGAGGATTCAAAAAAATGGTTGCTAGCAAAAAAGTGAATTCTGATCTAGTGCTTGGCATAGGAACGCTTGCACTCGCACTAGCGCGGGAAAATATCGTCGTACTAGCGGGACTTAGTCTATTAAATTATTTAAATTGGAAGCGTAGTCAAGCGAACATAAATGAAGAGACAGATTCGTATAAAGAAAGAATTTTATCCCCGGAGATTAAAGCATACAGTGAAAAGCAATCGAAATGGGGCATGCTTTTTGGGGGAGCAACATGGGCCTTTACGAGAAATCCACTACGCGGAATGGCGGTTTTATTAGCTGCGAATCCGAAACCTGCAGTTTCGTCTGCTGAGTATGCATGGCGACAAGGAGATCTCGTTGCGAGGGAAAGAGGATATCTTATTCCAAATGAAGGATCGTTATCTCAACTGTCCCGAACGAGAACAATCGTATTTGACGATGTATCGCGTATATTCTGTCATGAAGAAGCGGAGATTAGCTGCATTTCAGAAGATGAAGGGCAAGTTTGGTGCACGGCAGCCTCACTGCTGGAGAAAAGTGGGCATGATTGGAAAGAGGAAGTTGTGCAACGAGCGAAGCAAACAGGAAGAACGTTAAGGAAAGCTTTTGAAATCGAAGTTGATGACGAAGGGATAAAAGGTGACATACAAGGCATTCCATCCTTTATCGGGAGTAAAGTATTTGTGCAGCGAAATGGTGTAGATATAAGTGCTTATGAGTTAGAAGCGAAAGGACTTGGCAAAGAAGGATTTAACGTTCAGTTCGTTGCTAAAGGTAAAAAATGTGTAGGATTGTTAGTTGGATCGAAAATGACGATTACACCTGAATTCACAGAAATAATGAAAGAATTAGGTGAAAATCAGTGGAAGTTTGCAGTTTTGCAAAATAGTTTACATGTAAATCATAGTGTTCTTTCGCAGCACGGTATTGATGCAAGTTGGCAACATAGTGATGTTGTAGAGCGTGTGGAGCGTATTCGTTCGGATGGGGAAGAAGTATTATTTGTTTGTGAGGATAATATTGAATTTCCGTCTGTATCTTATTATGAAATGAAAAATATATTTCAGTCAATCGCCTATGCGAAACAAATCGATTTATTAGTGAAAGAACATTTTCGAGTAGCGAAAATATGGAATATTGCCGGGGAGATGCTGGCTGTTTGGTCTATATTCACGGCACCTATTATCGCTTTAATGGCAAATGCTCTATCTTTAACGTTTTTATCTAGAGCGAAGCGAGTAAGTGAGAAGATTTTTTCTAATAAAAAGTTACTGAATATGAACCACTCGGTAGCTAGAGAAACTTCTACAAAATGGTATGCACTCTCGCAAGAAGATGTAATAAAAGATTTACAAGTGGAGAAACAGCAAGGGCTAAGCGCTCGAGAAGTGCAAATGCGACAAGAAAAGTATGGAATGAATAGAATTGAACCGAAGCAGTCTGTTCCTTGGATTGTTTCATTTATGGGGCAATTTAAAGAGTTTACATCGCTTATTTTACTTGGAGCAGCTGGATTGTCTGTATTATCAGGCGGGGTGTTTGATGGATTAGCGATGGGGACAATTCTCGTCGTCAATGCGGTAATTGGAACCCTTCAAGAGCGAAAAGCAGAAAAAGTAGTAGAAGCTTTAAATCAATTCCGTGCGCCAAATTGTATAGTAACCCGTGAAGGGGAAGAGATAGAGGTAGCAAGTAGTGAGCTCGTCCCAGGTGATGTTGTCTGCCTTCAAGCCGGAGACCGCGTACCTGCGGATCTTCGTATTATAGACTCTTGGAATTTAGAAGTTAATGAAGCGATGCTAACGGGTGAGTCTCTACCAGTTGAAAAGAAAGTGGATGCGGTAGGGGAAGAATCTTCGTTAGCGGAGCAGAATAATATGCTCTTTATGGGCACATCTGTAACGCGCGGCAAGGCGAGAGCTATAGTAGTGGAAACCGGGATGAGTACAGAGATGGGCTATATGATTTCCTTAATGAAGGGGGAAGAAACAGAGCCTACACCACTACAGCAAAAGGTGACGTCTATTAGTAAAACCTTTATTAAAGGAGCATTTGTGGCTGGCGGTATTGTGCTTGTAGCAGGATTGCTACGCGGTTTACCGATTACGCAAATGATTACAACATCAGTTGCTCTTACAGCATCTGCTGTGCCAGAAGGTTTACCGATTATGATTACAATCGCTTTAAGTGCAGGAATCTTTCGTATGCAAAAGCAAAATGCACTTGTTCGGAAGCTTTCCAGTTTAGAAACGTTAGGTAGAACAACTGTTATTTGTTCTGATAAAACAGGTACTCTTACGAAGAATGAAATGACAGTTAAAGTCATTGCCACACCAAATCGTATGTGGAGTGTATCGGGTGATGGATATGAACCAGTTGGTACAATATCGGATGTAACGTCGTCTAAAGTCGCAGCTGCTGTAGAGATGGAAGTAGAAGAAGCGACTTATCATGAAAGTGAAAAAACGCCGTTAGAACATCCAGATTTTGTTCGCGTTCTGCAAATTAGTGTTCTTTGTAATAATAGTAAGTTAGAACATGAAGACGATCAGTGGATTGTGAAAGGTGACCCAACTGAAGGGGCTTTATTAAGTTTTGCTTCTAAAGCGGGTGTTTCATATAAGGATATGGCATCATTTGAACGACATCATGAAGAACCGTTCGATTCTGAGACGAAAATTATGAGTGTCGTTTGTAAGGAAAATGAATCATTGTATAAGTTTTCGAAAGGATCTGTAGAGGCAATCCTTACTAGATGTAAATGGTATCAACATAACGGTGAAATCTATCCGTTATGTGATAAAGAAAAAGAGGTCATTTTACAACAAAACGAAGGTTTTGCAGAACAGGCATTACGTGTATTAGGTTTTGCGTATAGTAATGTTGAGAATGATGACCTTATTTTTGTTGGATTAGTTGGTATGATTGATCCGCCAAAACCTGAAGTGGAAGAGAGTATTCGTGGAGCGATTGAACTTGGTGTAAAGCCTGTCATGATTACTGGGGATCATCCGACTACGGCAATTTCTATTGCGAAGCAGACCGGTATTTGGAATCGTGATGATCGTGTTTTGACAGGGGTAGAAATCGACAATGTAACAGATGAACAATTAAAAGAAATTGTAAAAAATACTTCTGTTTTTGCTCGCGTAACACCGGCACATAAGTTACGTATAGTAGCTGCATACCAAGCGGACGGTCAAATTGTAGCGATGACTGGGGATGGTGTAAATGATACACCTGCTATAAAGAAAGCGAACATTGGTATTGCGATGGGGCAAACAGGAACAGAAGTAACGAAAGAAGCTGCGGATCTTATATTGAAAAAAGATCATTTCGGTTCCATTGTGGAAGGGGTAAAAGAAGGTAGAACGATTATTGGTAATATTCGTAAAGCGGTTGGATGTTTATTGACGGGAAATTTAGCTGAAGTATTAGTGACAAGTGCGGCAGTTATTGCGGGAATGCCGATTCCGTTAGTACCAATTCAAATTTTATTAATGAATCTTATTACAGATGCTTTACCAGCGATGATTTTAGCTGTAAATCCTGGAAACAAAACGAAGCAAGCGAAACGTCAAGATATTGTTGATAAAGAGTTGTACAAAAAAGTTGTAACGCGGGGAATACTGCTTGGAGCAGGTTCACTTGCTTTATTCGGTATGAGCTTAGCGGTTGGCGTGCCTCTTGCGGTAGCGCAAACATCAGCATTTGCAGCATTAGTTGCCGGCCAACTTATTCAAACATTCTCTTGGAGACAAGAAGGATCGGACGAAACGATGCGTGATTGGTCAAAAGATCGTTTCTTTGTGACGGCGTTAGGAACGTCTTGGCTTGTATTATTATCAGCTATATATGTTCCGCCATTTGCTCGTATATTCCATACCGCTCCATTAACATTTATGCAATGGGTACCTGTTCTTTTTGTAGCTGGTACAGTGTCTCAAATTTCAAAACCTATTATTAAATTAATCTCATATAAGAATGATGACTCGAAAAAGTTGGTAGTTAATGAACTAGCATTATTAAAAACAGTGTAAAGGAGTAATGAAAATGATACGAAAAATTGTTATTGGATCTACTTTAGCGTTAGCAAGTGCCGCTTTATTACCTGTTGTAAGAAATACACTCCGTCCACTTGTTGAATCAGGTGCAAAAGGTGTGAAGTCTACTTTTGAAACGATTAAAGAAGAAGTGGAAGATATTATTGTAGAAGCGAAAATGGATAGAATGCAAAAACAATTCGAGAAAGAACTTTCTTATGTTGAAGAAGAACATTCTAATGAACAAGAGATAATTGAAGCAGCTGCAAAGGTTGAGGAAAAGGAGGAAGTAAGAAATGACGCATAAAGCTGTTGAACAAGATGTAGATTACCACCTAGAGAAAGCGTTAGAACATTTTGAGCAAGCATTAGATTTAAGTGTAAAAGCGGTATCGGAAAATAAAGCGATGCAAAAAGAAATTTCTAGTAAAATGGGATCTTTTACGGGAGATATTTTTCAATTCGTTCGCGAAAAAGGAAAAGTACATCGTATAAATATAATGAAGTGGTTCACTCTACCCCGTTTTTAAACAGAGCTGTTAAGTGGAAGGAATATAGGGAGTTATTTTCTTCCTATATTCCTATTCCATGCTATGTATGTCACGTTAGTTTCCGGGATGTTCAACAATACGAAGGGGTGAACGAAATGGCAGCATGGATGATGGTATTAGCACTAACGTTTTCATCGAGTATTGACAACTTAGGGGTAGGAATTTCTTATGGCATTCGAAATATAAAAATTAGTCATCTATCAAATTTTATTATTTCGGTAATTTGCTTTTTATTTAGTGTAGTAGGAATATATTTTGGCTTATGGCTATCAAAAATTTTACCTGGGATAATGCCGGTTGTAATCGGTTCGTTCTTATTAGTTATAATCGGTCTCCGAATCATCTTACTAGCAATTCCTCGGAAGGTTTCGGTGCAAGAGATTGAAGGAGAAGTGGGGGACACTGAAATAAATGGCTTAACGAAAAATATCGGTAAATCTGGGGAAATCGGTTTTGTGGAGTCTATTTTTCTTGGGATTGGTTTATCTGCTAATGCGCTCACAAATGGATTAGGAGCGGGTTTGTTCGGTTTGAATCCAATTGCTGTTTGTATTGCAGCTGCAGTTGGTAGTTTTATTACAGTATGGGGCGGAGTTGTGTTGGGAAGAAAGATAGCTCACGTTCGCATCGGTAAATTCACTTTAGGTCAGTTTGGTACATTGATTAGTGGAACATTATTATTAGTTATTGCCTTTGCTGCATTTTTTGATTAATTCATAGAAGGTGAGTGAAAGTGAGATTACTGTATAAAAGACTGAAATATTCGGAATTAGAATCGGAGTTACAATTAGTAGAAAGTGTTTTAAGTTCGGGGTATTTTATTTTATTGGATTTAATCTTCGTATCTTTCTTATTAATGGTACTGACCTTTTCTATGCATCATTCATTTTTTATAGCAATTGTCACATTCGTGAGTTCTTACATAATTTGTGGTAGTGTATTTTTATTATTACGGAAATGGTTAAAATGAGTTAAAAAGCTATCTTAATTTTTTAAGATAGCTTTTTTGTTTACAAAATGTAAACATATAAAGGACTTCTATCTTGTAAATAGTCAAAAAAATTTGTTAATATGAATTGTATAGAGATTATAGTTGTTTTTCTTATAATAACTATGGTTATTCTCGTGAATAAAGGGGAATGAGATATGTCTCAAGATAATGAAAAAAGTAATCTTGGATTGTTGTTGAAAAAGTTACTTAAGGAAAAGTCTTTATCGATGCGAAAGCTTAGTTTGCTTACTGAAATTGATACGGCTACTATTTCAATGATTGTAAATGGTAAGCGAAAGGCAAATCCGAAGCATTTGCAAAAGTTCGCGGAGAGTCTTGGTGTTCCAGTTGGTGATTTGTTTGTGGCAGCAGGCTATTCTATTGAAACGAAACAGGAGGAGCAATCGGATATTCATGTTTCCATTAATAACATTGAACATTTACTTGAATCCGCACAGCTCTATGATCAAAAGTTTAGTATATCGAATGTAGAGCAGCAATTAACGAATTATGAACAATATTCGCAAACAGAAGAAGGCAAAGAAACGATTGAAAAGGGGTTTCTTGAAAAGATTCAAAAGGTAAGCAGTATTGGCCCGTTTATTAATGATTTAAAAGAATTGTATGAAAGATTTACGAAGAAGAAGGGAACGACTGCAGAACTTGCTTTAATGGGAAGTGCGCTGATCTACTTTATATTATCGGTCGATGTAATTCCGGATTATATATTTCCAATCGGCTATTTAGATGATGCGGTTGCAGTACAACTCGTTTTAAATGCACTAATGAAAAGGTAAGATGTTTATATGAATAGATAGATAAGGATATTTATATACCAATAGTTTGAGATAATTGTATCGTTATGAATATACGAAAAAGGTGTACCCCGTGTTAGAACGGAGTACACCTTTTTCGTTTTAATTTGCCGATTTTTCTACATACTCATAAGCTTTCTCACCATGCATCGAAATATCAAGTCCCATGTGTTCCTCGTGCTCATCTACTCGAACAGGGAGGAAAAAGCTAATAACTTTAATAATGGTGTACGTCATTATGATTGTAAAGGCATAGGTTGCCCCGATTGCTACAAGTTGTTTAAACAGTAACGCGGCGTTTCCGTAAAACAATCCGTTCGCACCATCCCCGTTTACGGCAGTAGTTGCAAATAGTCCTGTTGCAATACCGCCCCAAGTTCCTCCGATGCCGTGGCATCCAAAGGCATCAAGTGTATCGTCATAACCGAATTTTGTTTTTAAGAAGAAAACGGCGCCAAAGCATAATATGCCACCAATTGCTCCGATAAGAAGAGCTGAGAAAGGTGTAACGAACCCGCAAGCTGGTGTAATAGCGACTAGACCAGAAACAACTCCGCAAGCAGCTCCCATTGCGGTCGGTTTTGATTGGAAGAACCATTCAGAAAGCATCCAAGTTAGAGCCGAGGCAGCGGCGGCTATATTTGTATTAATAAATGCAGTTAACGCTACGTCGTTTAAGGATAATGCGCTGCCGACGTTAAAGCCGAACCAGCCAAACCATAATAAACCTGCGCCTAACATTGTAAATGGCAAATGGTGAGGAGAAGAACCATTTATGTTTTTTCGTTTTCCAAGGAAAATAGCTAATACAAGACCAGCAACTCCGGAAGTGATGTGAACGACGTTTCCGCCAGCGAAGTCTAGGGCGCCAAGTTCCCTTAGCCACCCACCGACGCCCCATACCCAATGAGCGACAGGATTGTAAACGATTGTTGTCCATAGAAGGATAAAAATAAGAAAGGCAGAAAATCGCATTCTTTCAGCAAATGCACCTGAAATTAAAGCTGGAGTTAAAATGGCGAACATGAGTTGAAACATCATGAATAAATTGTGAGGAATAGTAGATGAGTAGTCTGGATTTGGTGCGTAGGTAACTCCGTTTAGACCGAACCAATCAAGTGTACCGATAAGCCCGTGCCAATCTGGTCCGAATGATAAAGAATAGCCGATAACAATCCATTGAATCGAAACGATAGCCATTGCGCTATAACTATGCATCGTTGTACTGAGTACGTTTTTGCTGCGAACCATACCTCCATAAAAAAGTGCCAATCCTGGTGTCATCAACATGACCATTACTGTCGTCATAAACATAAAAACTGTATCTCCCATATCCATGATCTCTCCTCCTGTAATGTTAGAAAAAATAACATATATTTGTTATGTTTCATATCATATTCGAAATTAAACCAAAAATCAACTAAAAATTCAGAAGATTATATATATGATGTAATGAAACCTAACATGAATTATTTTGTGAGGATTAAAATCGACATATGCGCTTCATTCAGAAAATTGGTATAATATTCTTACAATTAAAGAACTTGGGGGATGCGTGTGGGAAAAATACGGACTAGGAAACTATTCATTTGTTTTTGCTTAGCTTTTGTTTTGTTTGTACCAATACATACTTTTGCAGACGAAAAAAGAGAGTGGCGAGATGAAGTTATATACTCCATTATGATTGATCGCTTCAATAATGGAGAACCGAAAAATGACAAGCAGTTAGAAGTTGGTAATTTAGAAGGGTATCAAGGCGGGGATATAAGAGGAATTATAAAAAGGTTGGATTACATAAAAGAAATGGGTTTTACTACCATTATGCTTTCGCCGCTTTTTGAAAGTGGAAAGTACGATGGATTAGACGTGCGAAATTTTAAAAAGGTAAATGAACATTTCGGGACAGACAATGATGTGAAAGAACTTGTAAAAGAAGCTCATGCAAAAGGAATGAAAGTTGTATTTCAATTTCCACTTGGAGAAAACGAACAACAGGTAATTGATGCAACGAAATGGTGGATAAAAGAAGTTGATTTAGACGGAAGTTATGTTATACATAGTGAAAAAAAGCCGCGTTCCTTTTGGGATAACGCGCAAAAAGATATGCAAGTGATAAAGAAAGATTTTCGTATTATGACAAAGGAGGATGGTGAATACAACGAAAAAATAGTAGAATCGTTTTCTAAAGCAGATGTATCGGTGAAATCGTTATACGATGTGAGTAAAAAAGAAGGAGAATTTGTTACGCTTTTAGATGATCAAGAAACAAAAAGATATGCGCGTATTGCAAAAGAAAATATGTATTATCCGCCATCACGTTTAAAACTGGCGCTTACTTATTTGTTAACATCACCTGGAATTCCGAATTTTTATTACGGAACTGAAATTGCATTAGATGGAGGAAGTGTACCCGATAATAGACGATTAATGGATTTTAAGTCAGACGAAAAATTTATGCAGCACATAACAAAACTAGGTGAACTTAGGCAGGCGAGACCGTCTTTACGACGCGGTACGTTTGAGCTTCTGTATGATAAGAGCGGGATGAGCGTACTAAAACGAAAATATAAAGATGAAGTAACTTTAGTAGCAATTAATAATACGAAAGAAACACAAAAAGTCTCCTTACCTGCAAGTGCAATTGGTGAAAAACAAGAGTTAAGAGGATTGTTGCAGGATGAAATTATAAGAGAGGAAAACGGAAAATTTTATCTCGTTTTAAAGCGTGAAGAATCAAACGTGTATAAAGTTAACGGAGAAACAGGTGTGAATTGGTTATTTATCTCCTTAATCGTTGGTGTGAATGTATTATTTATTGCGTTTTTAATTGCAGTTAAAAGGAAACGTAGATGAGAAGTTGCTGGCTCTATGTTCATGTCTTCTTATTGTATATGTAAGTTTGTTCAGTGACGCGATAGTATTTATTCTGTTGATATGAAATTTCTTAAGAGAAACGATGTGAGAATGAAAACGTCCCTAGTGAGAGGAGGGCCAGGTTAGGAAGGGGATGTTCTTCCTAACCTGTTTTTTGTGTTAGCACCGATAGGGAAGAATCTTTGAAGCAATCAATAATTGTAACTATATTGATTTTACATTACATTAAAAGTTAGAGAATACTCTTATACTAATACAGTGCTAAATAGTAGGTGGAAAAATGGAGTTTTACGATTTGGGTATTACCATTAAAGAGCTTAGAATTTAAAAAAATATATCACAATCCGAATTATGTCATGGAATATGTTCACAAAGTCAAATTAGCTATTAATCTAAATACTTTATACTTATTAGGTGAACTTTACTATTTAAAGGGATGGAATTTATTAAGATTTAAACAACAGAATGAAGAAGATATTGCAAATAACATAAAAAAAGCATTATTTATATTTGAACTAACAGAAAAAGAAAATCTGATAAAAATGGTTAAAGAAAAATATTTTGAAAACCAAAATGAAAAAAGCCACTCATAATTCATTTGGGGATTACTTGAAATATAATAGAACCTACAGGGAAAATCCCTGTAGGTTTTAAACTTATAAACTTTCTTCTAAAATATTAGTGTTTAATATAAATTTTTGAATAAGAGTTTACTTAGTGTACTTTTTATTTTGAAGTCTGCATCTTTATTAACGATGTATGCTTCTTTTTAAATCCATCCGAATATTATTGGTTCAAGTCGGAGGAAGGTACTTTGGGGTGTCTTTTCTTTAGACCTTTATCATTAACTATTTAATGTTTTTTTAAATGATTACATGACATAGTTTTTTTGTACCAAGCTTTGTTGATACAGTTAGACTTATCCGTTAGTGAATTCGCATTATTAGAACATCCTACAGTATTTAGGGAGAATGTGGCCAATAAAAACCATAGTATTAATTTCTTCATATAACCACTTCTAACTCTTTTTTAATTAACATTTTTTAAGTTCCTTATTAATTTTACAATACATTAAAGGTTGGGAAATATTCTTATACTCATAAATTGTTACGTTTTGGCGGGGGGAGGAATTATGAGTTACAGCGATTTTTAAGATGACTTTGGTCTAGGGTGTAGTTACTAAGAAAAGTAATTCAAATCGAAGGGGGAAACGTCTTGAGGTGTCTTTTTCTTATTTTCAATAAGGTCTGCTAAATACATGTATAAAACAAATTCTACAATAAGGCCTAGTTTAATCATACGGTCACTTGTAAAGTATGCGTATGGTTAGACCCTGTTCACTTAGCGATTTTCACCGCATATACCTTTTTCTATAGTTTGTTCTCGTAATATTGTCTCTACAAGACAAAAAAGAAAACTCCTCTAATTAAGAGGAGTTTTCTTTTTAGCGGTAGTTAATGAACTGTACGTCGATTGGTAAATCAGCGCTACGAACAGCTGCGATTACTGCTTGTAAGTCATCACGGCTTTTTGCTGTAACACGTACTTGATCATCTTGTACTTGTGTTTTTACTTTTAATTTCATTTCTTTAATGATGTTGTTAATTTTTTTCGCGTTATCTTTATCGATACCTTGTTGAAGTGTTGCGCGTTGGCGAACAGTGTTGCCAGTTGCAGCTTCAACTTTTCCGTAATCTAAGTTCTTAATTGGAACGTTACGTTTTACAAGTTTAGAGATAAGAACGTCTTTTACTTGCTCTAATTTAAACTCGTCATCAGAAGTTAAAACAAGTACTTCTTTTTCTAATTTAATATCACTTTTACTTCCTTTAAAGTCATATCGGTTTTGGATTTCTTTTAATGCGATATTAATTGCGTTTGTTACTTCAGGTAATTCTACTTTCGAAACGATGTCAAAAGAACTATCTTTTGCCATAGTTAGCACCTCCAAATAAATTTCTAATCTTTTTATGTACTGTACATACTAAAGTATAGCTGAAAACGAGTCTAGACTTAAGTGTTTTCGTACTTATATTCATGTAACCTCATTTTATTATAGTGAATTTTGGGCAGTTGGACAAATATAGGAAAAATCATGTTATAATTAACTTTTGTTTGGAATGATAAAAAAGATAATTTTATATATATAGAAGGGAATTAAAAAATATGTATTTGCAAATAGGATCGATTGAACAGGTAACTGTTTTACGCGAAACGGAAATCGGATATATGGTTGGGAATGAAGAAGAAGAAATTTTCCTACATAAAAACGAAGTGGCTGGAGAAATTGAAGAAGGCGATACGATTGATGTATTCTTATACCTTGATCACCAAAATCGTATTTCAGCAACAATGAAGGAACCGATTATTACAACTTATGATTGGAACTGGGTAAAGGTTGTAGAAGTTATTCCTAGTTTAGGTGTGTTTGTTGATATTGGTGTGTCAAAAGATATACTAATTCCAGCTGATGAGTTCCCGATTTATATGCCGGTATGGCCAGAAGTAGGCGACGAATTATATTGTACGTTAAAATTAACGAATCGTGATCGTTTAATTGCTCTTCCGGCAAGAGACAGTGATATGCAAGAAATTATCGTAGATGCAACGCCATCTATGCGTAATAAAAACGTAAACGGACGTGTATATCGTTCACTTCAAGTTGGTTCATTCATACTAACGGATGAGCATTTCCGTGCTTTCCTACACCATACAGAAAGAAAAGAACAAGTCCGCATCGGTCAGCGTGTAACGGGCCGTATTATTGACGTAAAAGATGACGGTACAATTAACATTTCACTTCTTCCTCGTAAAGAAGAAGGAATGGAAGATGATGCTGCAGTAATTTATGCATATATGGAAGAACGAGGCGGAGCAATGCCGTTTTGGGATAAGAGCCATCCAGAAGATATTAAAGAACGCTTTAACATGAGTAAAGCTGCATTTAAGCGCGCACTTGGTAAGTTGATGAAAGAAGAAAAGGTTTACCAAGAAGAAGGTTGGACGTACTTTAAGAAATAAGATGAAAGATTAAAAAGCACACCCTTATCTAAAAAGATAAGGGTGTGCTTTTTTTAATTTCCTTGCGGAGAAACAAGAGTAAATGTATCTTTCAAATCACTATCATTTATTTTAATATTTGCCTTTTTTAATTCCTCTTGTAACAATTTTTTGCTGAATACAGGATCAGCAGTACGTTCTTCCTCTAAGTTTTTGCGAATAGAGTTTTTTACCTCATCGTAAGGTTTTAAATCTTTTTTATCAGTTAATTTAATAACGTGATAACCGTTTGATGATTTTACGGGATTGCTAATTTGTCCAACATTTAGTTTGTAGGCAGCCGTTTCGAATTCAGGAGCCATTGTACCTGAATTGAAGTATCCAAGGTCTCCGCCTTTATCTTTTGATAGTAGATCTTGTGATTCTTGTTTTGCTAATTCTTCAAATGAAGCACCAGCATCTAGTTTACTCTTTATTTCTTTCGCTTCATTTTCGTCACTTACTAAAATGTGACTCGCTTTAATTTCTGGCTTATAGTGGTCTTTTACGTCTTTCTCTGTAATGCTTTTCTTAATCGCTTCATTCATAGCAAGTTTGAACTTAATTTGATTTTTAAAATCCTCTTCATCTTTTAAACCATTATTTTCTAATACTTTTTTGAATTGATCTCCATATTGTTTTTTTACTTTTTCTACTTCTTTATTTACCTCTTCATCAGATACTTTATATTTTTTTGTGATGACGTCTTGTGCCATCATTTCGTATAGCATGTCTTTTCCGTAACGATCTTTCAATTGTTTTTCGAAGTTATCCTTTGTAATGGTCGAGTCTGTTGCTGTAGCGACTGTAGCTGAGCCGTTTTTTTGTCCGCAAGCAGATAACATCAATATACTTATTAGTGCAGTAATAATGAAAATATGTTTCCCTCTCATGCCAACACCTCATCCGAATATGTTATCGCTATTGTAGAATATAGAAGTGAACATGAAGTGAATTTTTAATGTTTTTTTCCTTTAAAATGTAAAAAAGTACATCAACATAATTGTTGATGTACGATGGAATCAAAGGTGATCGGTCTTTTTAGAGTATGCACGTTTACCTTGCTGAATATTTTTTTGCTCTTGCTCATTTTTTTGTGTGCGTTTTGCGTTATTATCGCGTGCTTTTTTGTCGTTATCACTCGTATGTGGCATATGTATCAACTCCATTTCTAAACGTTGTACGTTTATCATTTCCTTTTTCGTAAAGACTATGTATAGCGGTGCATTTATGAAGGGTAAAGGTGGATTCGAAATGGATTTGAAGTTGAATTATACTGAACTTATAAAGAAGTTAATCGTTGTAATCATCGCAGGTTTATTAAACGCGATTGGGATGAATTTATTTTTAACACCAGCAAAAGTGTATGCGAGCGGCTTTGCTGGATTGTCTCAATTATTATCGCAAATATTAGGTGATTTTTTATCGATTCACATATCTACGGGAGTATTGTTTAGCTTATTTAATATTCCTGTCGTTATTTTAGCGTGGAAAAAGGTTGGAAAGGCCTTCACCTTTTTTAGTTTTCTTTGTGTTATATTTATGACTCTGTTTCTAGAAATCATCCCTGTTAGAGCGGTTTCGAATGATATCATATTAAATGCGATTTTTGGTGGGATTATTTCGGCAATTGGAGTAGGGATTGCTTTAAAGTGGGGTGCTTCTACAGGTGGATTAGATATTATCGCCATGATTTTATCAAAAATAAAAGATAAGCCTGTCGGTACATACTTTTTCTTTTTTAATGCAATTATCATTATCGCTGCTGGCTATGTATATGGATGGGAAAAAGCGTTGTATACGCTAGTGACTTTATATGTATCAACGAGAATTATTGATGCAATTCATACTCGTCATGTAAAGATTACAGCATTAATTGTTACGAAGAATGGGGCAGACGTAAGAAAGGCGATTCACTCGCGATTAGTAAGAGGGATTACAACGATACCAGCAACAGGTGCTTATACGAATGAAAATAAAGAAATGTTAATGATGGTTATTACCCGTTACGAGTTATACGAATTAGAGAGGATTATTAGACAAGTGGACCCAGGTGCATTTACAAATATACTGCAAACAGTTGGGGTGTTCGGATTGTTTCGGAAAGATTAAAGAGGACCAAAGTTGGTCCTCTTTTTTAATGTAAATTCGTAATGTTTTGCAATTGCTCTTGCATTTCACGGAGCTGAACTTTTTCAGCAGTTGAAGAGTTTGCGTAAGCGGATTGCAAAGCATTTTTTGCTCTATACACGAGATCTTGTTGCTCAGTACCGCTTGAACAAGATACGGCATTTTCAACAGCATCTCTAGCTTGTTGGAATAGTAAGTTCCCCATTTAAACCCCTCCAAAAGAAGAGTTACTTCTTGCTTTTTCTGCCTCAGCTAATGTACCTCTGTACGGGAATCTTGCATCATGCTTCATAACAGCATCGGCTCCTTGTTGGATAAAACGTTTTGATTTGTTCTTTTTACCCATTCGAAAAACCCCCTTTATTTAGCTGAAAACAATCGACGCAAAGTCTCATGCGTCTACTTATAGTATGGACATTTGGCAGGAAACTATAAGTAGGGAATTTTTAGATTACAACCCAAGAACCTCTTCTAAATATAAAGCAATACCATCTTCTTCGTTCGTTAACGTCGTATGGTTTGCGAGTGATTTTAATTCAGGGATGGCATTTCCCATTGCGATGCCATGACCAGCAAATTCAATCATTTCAAAATCATTATCTTCATCACCGAAAGCGATAATGCGCTCTTGTGGAATGTTGTAATGACTAGAAATTTTTTGTAATCCAACTGCTTTATTTAATCCGCTTTTCACAATTTCAATAATCGGCCAAGGTGCGCCCCATTTTCTATGGTCGATTACTTCCGCATGCATATCCGTTAAATGTTGACGAATTGCAGTAGAATGCTCGTCATGTGCGTCAATTAATAAGCAAGTTGGATGATCGTTTAAAATATTTAATAAGTCTCCGGTAAAAATCTTAGGAGAGCCGAATTCGAAAATATGTTTTTTATCTTCATCAATTTCACGAACATACACATCGTCCATTACTTCCGCGTATATATTTTTTACGCCAAAATCAAAGCAAGCTCGGACAATTTCTTGCGCTGTTGCTAGCTCAAGAGGAGAGTGATGTGTTCCCCAGTTTGAATCAAGAGGATGATGTACGTAAGCGCCGTTAAAGTTTACGATAGGTGTGTTAAGATCAAGTTCTTTATAGTAATCGTAACTAGCACGGAATGGACGTCCTGTTGAAATAACAACAATATGTCCCTGTTCCTTTGCTTTTGCAATTGTATGTTTCGTTCGAGTGGAAATTATTTTGTTGTCTGTTAATAAAGTGCCGTCTAAGTCTAATGCGATTAAATGTTGTTTGTTCATAATTTCACCTCTTATAATAATTTTTTGTATCTATCTGTATTTCCGTTTTTAATATGCAGAAATAAGAGGTTAGGCTCGGTGAAATCACCATAGATGGAAATTTCACTATATATCCATCTTACGTCTCAAAGTGCTGTGGTGTCTACTATTTATCGTTGGAAATTAAGAAAAGTCAACATCTTTTTAGAAAGTTCAAACAATGTTTCTTTCATTATGTACAAATTGTGAAAAGGGTTACATTGCTCGTGTGGTGAGGCATATAATGAACATGTAATCTTCTCGTATATGTTTGACTCTCCTTTGAAACTAGCCTAGAGTAGGTTGGTTTCTTTTTTTTTCTACAAGTAGGAAAGAAATCCCTGCTTACGCTTGTGTCATTCATATATATGTACAAGAATGAGATGTAGTACTGTTTCCTAAACATGACAGAAAAGCTTTCTTTTAAAATGGATATACTAATGAGGCAAGACGTCATGGAAGGAGAATGAAGATGGGACAAAATCGCAGGTTTCGTTCTGGACAAAAAGCGCCGAATGATGGCATTTACGTAGAAATTGGTGAAACGGGAAGTATGGTGAAAGATCCGCAAATGGTGAAATTAACTGCCGGTGAAAAGTTTCCGGATAACACGAATCATAACCGCCAGTGGACATATAAAAGAAAACCGTAACAGAAGCCGCAATCATTATTGCGGCTTTTTTGTCGTTACACATTGTAATTTCATTTACCGTATTTTTAGCAGTATAATGAATGCTCTCTTTTTCTTTTTCAAATAATAAGTTTGAAAATACATAGGCAAAATTATTGTATAAAAAAGTCAGTTGGCGTATAATCAAATCAAAGGTCAAAGAAAGTCAAACTTTTGGAGGGCTGTAAAGATGGACTTAAATCAAATGACAACAAAAACACAAGAGGCGATTATGAGTGCCCAATCTTTAGCGGTATCTCATCATCACCAAGAGGTGGATACTGTTCATCTATTACTTGCATTATTAGAAGAGCAAGATGGATTAGCAGTACGTATATTTCAAAAAATGAATGTTGATATAGAAGCATTAAAGCAAGGTGCTGAAAGTTTAATTAAAAAGAAACCTTCTGTAACGGGGAGCGGTGCAGAAGTTGGAAAATTGTATGTAACGAGCGCTCTGCAACAACTGCTTGTAAGAGCAGGGAAAGAAGCAGAAAAACTGCAGGATGATTACATTTCAGTAGAACATGTGTTGCTTGCTTTTTCTGAAGAAAAAGGCGATATAAATCAATTATTTACAAGATTGCATATTACGAAAGATAACTTATTACAGTCTTTAATGACAGTTCGGGGGAATCAAAGAGTGACGAGTCAAAATCCAGAAGCAACTTATGAAGCGTTAGAAAAATATGGTCGTGATTTAGTGGCGGAAGTGAGAGCAGGGAAAATTGATCCTGTAATCGGCCGTGATAGTGAAATACGACGTGTAATTCGTATTCTTTCACGTAAAACGAAAAACAATCCGGTTTTAATTGGGGAGCCAGGTGTTGGTAAAACAGCAATCGTTGAAGGGCTAGCACAGCGTATTGTGAAAAAGGATGTACCTGAAGGATTGAAAGATAGAACGATTTTTGCGTTAGATATGAGTGCACTCGTAGCTGGTGCGAAATTCCGTGGTGAGTTCGAAGAGCGTCTGCAAGCTGTATTAAATGAAATTAAAAAGAGTGAAGGACGCATTTTATTATTCATTGATGAACTTCATACAATAGTTGGAGCTGGTAAAACAGAAGGAGCCATGGATGCAGGAAATATGTTAAAACCGATGCTTGCGCGTGGTGAACTGCATTGTATCGGGGCGACGACGCTCGATGAATATCGCAAATATATTGAGAAAGATCCAGCGCTAGAAAGACGTTTCCAACAAGTATTAGCAGAAGAACCAACTGTTGAAGATACAATTTCAATTTTACGTGGATTAAAAGAACGCTTTGAAATTTATCACGGTGTAAATATTCATGACCGTGCGATTGTAGCAGCGTCAGTTTTATCAGATCGATATATTTCAGATCGATTCTTACCTGATAAAGCAATTGACCTTGTTGATGAAGCGTGTGCAACAATTCGTACAGAAATCGATTCTATGCCAACAGAATTAGATGAAGTAACGCGCCGCATTATGCAGCTGGAAATTGAAGAAGCGGCTCTTGGAAAAGAAACGGATCGTGGTAGCCAAGAGCGTCTAAAAACATTGCAACGTGAATTATCGGATTTAAAAGAAGTTGCAAGTGGTATGAGAGCGAAATGGGAGAAAGAAAAAGAAGAAATTCACAAAGTTCGTGACTTACGTGAACATTTAGAACGTCTGCGTCGTGAATTAGAAGAAGCAGAAGGTAATTACGATTTAAATAAAGCAGCCGAACTTCGTCACGGAAAAATTCCAGCAATTGAAAAAGAGTTAAAAGAAGCGGAAGAAATGGGCGGGCATAATAAACAAGAAAATCGGTTATTACGTGAGGAAGTAAGTGAAGAAGAAATTGCAGATATTGTTTCACGCTGGACTGGTATTCCTGTTGCGAAACTCGTGGAAGGTGAACGCGAGAAATTATTACGCTTAGAGCAAATCTTATCAGAGCGTGTTATCGGACAAGAGGAAGCAGTAAGCCTAGTGTCAGACGCAGTTCTTCGTGCTCGCGCTGGTATTAAAGATCCGAACCGCCCGATTGGTTCTTTCATCTTCTTAGGACCAACAGGTGTTGGTAAAACAGAACTTGCAAAAACGTTAGCCCAGTCTTTATTTGATAGTGAAGAGCAAATGATTCGCATTGACATGTCTGAGTATATGGAGAAACACGCAGTGTCACGCTTAATTGGTGCACCTCCTGGATATGTAGGATATGAGGAAGGCGGTCAATTAACAGAAGCGGTAAGACGTAAACCATATTCCGTTGTTTTATTAGATGAAATTGAAAAAGCACATCCAGAAGTATTCAACATTTTATTACAAATGTTAGATGATGGACGCATTACAGATTCGCAAGGTCGTACAGTGGATTTTAAAAATACAGTTATTATTATGACTTCAAATATCGGATCTGCTCATTTACTAGATGGATTAGAAGAAGATGGTTCGATTAAAGAGGAATCAAGAGACCTTGTAATGGGGCAATTAAGAGGACATTTCCGCCCTGAATTTTTAAACCGTGTTGATGAAATTATTTTATTCAAACCTCTTACAACGAATGAAATTAAAAGCATTGTTGATAAAATTGTAAAAGAACTACAAGGTCGTCTAGCTGACCGTCACATTACAGTAGAATTAACAGATGCAGCAAAAGAATTTGTTGTGGAAGCTGGTTTCGACCCAATGTACGGAGCTCGTCCATTAAAACGATACGTACAGCGTCAAGTGGAAACGAAATTAGCACGAGAATTAATTGCAGGAACAATTACTGACAATAGTCACGTAGTTGTTGATGTAGAAAATAACGAATTAGTCGTTCATGTGAAATAAAAATAAAAAAGAGTTCGGATAAAATCCGGACTCTTTTTTTAGTGTTGTTCTACTGGCTCGTTTGGAATTGCAGCTGAAATTGCTAGTACTAACACAGCAAGAACAACTGAGAAAATAGACGCTTGGTTAAAGTCGTATGTACCGCCAGTCATAGAGCCGATTACATAGCTCATCATATGTACAAGTAAGAACGACCAAATTAATGCCCAAATGAAACGCATATTTTACACCTCTATTCGTTCAATCTGTCCTTATTGTAACACAATTGAAAAAAGAATATAGAAAAATATTTGTAGATTTTTCAACGCAAATTTGCATTCCGTTCATACATTATAAAAGAGTACTTTTATATGTTTAGAAAATAAGGCGGGGGAAAAATGAGTATTACGGAACGTTTTTTTTACTTAGAAAAAGAACCATGTGTCATTTATTTACCGGAGAAGCCAAATGGATTTTCTGTTATGCTCCTCGGTGATTATAACTACTTTATTGAGAATGGTACAAGTTTATGGACACAACATGCGGGTAAATCTTATTTTTTACATGGTCTTATTGAACAAGGCTACACGGTCTTTTCCTCTAATTTATACGGAAGACATTGGGGAAACGATCAATCTGTTCGTCTGGCAAAACGTTTATATGATGTTGTTTTGAGAAAAGAGACGTTAAATGCGAAAATGCACATTATGGCAGATGGTATGGGAGCGCTTGTAGCACTTGAAATGATGAACAAATATCCTGAATGTATTCGTTCTGTTGTTATGCTAAATCCGTGTTTAGATTTACCGGAATATGTAAGTTTTGAGAAAGAGCATAAATTTTTTTACAAGAGACTCGTGAAGGAATTAAGTTTGGCGTATGATGCCAAAGAAGAAGAATTAGAATCAAAAATAAATAAGAAATCATTTACGCTTCTTCCATCTTGTGTACCTGTTAAAATTTTCGTATCAACACAAGAAAAAAGAGGAAGAAAACAGCAGTTGCGTAGATATGAGAAAATGAGGCAACTAAATCAATGTGATACTTCTGTCTTGTTCCATCTGCAAGATGTGAAATATAAAATGGTTAGGCAAACGACTGATTTCTTTAAAAAATATGAAGAAGAATTATGAAGCTCCCATATACATAAATGAGGAGCTATTTGTTTCAGAGGGAAAGGGTTGGTGGTATGGAACGCGTGCTGATAATAGGTGCACTTACGTTTGTAGGTTATCACCTTGTAAATAAAATGATTGCAGAAGAAGTGGAAGTCTATGGTCTTGATTTTGATGAATTCGATAGTATGACCAAAATTAATGAAGAGAAGTTATTATTAATTGGGCGAAATGCGTTATTTACGTATTATTCGATAAGAGATGAAGATGGATGGAGATCGGTTGAGGAAGAGAGATTCGATACTGTTTATTTTTGCTTATATGAGCCAAATCAGCAAAGTGGATTTCGGAATGAAAGAGTCATATTACAATATTTAAAGCGAATTATAAGAATGTGTGAAGAACAAAAAGTGAAGTTAAATTTAATTTCTTCTATTGAAGTAGGCAGTACAGATGAATCCGAAAATAAGCGCCTATTTTTGAAAGTAGAAGAAGGATTGAAAAAAGGGAATTTACAATATAGTGTATTTCGAGTTCCAACATTATATGGACCGTGGCAACCGTCCTTTATGATGTTTCATCAGCTTATTTTATCAGAATTAGTTGAAAAAGAGTGGCGTTGTACGATTGAGGAAAAGGGGAATGATTTACTTTACGTTGAAGATGTATGTGAATACTTATGGGAACATGGAACGAACGGGGCGCATCTTGGTATATACAATTTACTTAGTGGTAAACAGTCATTATGGGAAAAAGGTATGAATCTTTTACGCGCGGATGATAAAGTAAATAAAAATAATAACGAAGTAAGAGATGAGGCTATCGAAGTAATTTCAATAAAAAGAAATACTCCGTTAGAATACGGTTTAAATAAGCAACTGGCACACATGAAAAAATATAAAGAGTTATACGAAGGGTAGTACGCGTGTTACACTATTGTATGTGAAAGTTTTAATGGAGAGGAAGAGTATAATATGAACGAAAAAAGCATGCAGTTTTTACAAATCGCAATGAAGCATTTACCGGAAGCAAAGGCAATTTTAGATGATAATGGAATTGCACTTGATATGGAGAAGGCACAGCCGGTGTTAGAGTTGTTAATGAAAGTTATGAACGAGGCTTATGAGCTTGGGAAAGCAGATAAAGAATAAAATCCTTCTTTTTTGATGGAGGGGAGGCTCGAATCGTGAGTAGAAGCGGTTCGGGCCTTTTTATTTGGAATGAAACACGAAAAGGTATGATTCTGTTTCTTTTAATGAAAAATAAAGTGGATAATGCGTTAGCTTTCTGTTTTATGCGAAATATATTCTAGACAAAAATACATTTATGTTTTAAAATTAGTACCAAGTCATAATAATTGATATAAAACGGAGGGCTGCGATGTGAACGTGGGCATTTTAGGGATCGGAAGATATGTGCCAGAAAAAGTAGTCACAAATCACGATTTAGAAAAAATAATGGATACATCCGATGAATGGATTCGTACGAGAACGGGAATTGCAGAAAGACGCATTGCCGATGATACAATAGATACTTCATATATGGCCGTAGAGGCTGCAAAAAAAGCACTTGAAGATGCAGGGGTTAGCGGAGAAGATATCGATCTTATTTTAGTGGCGACAGTAACACCAGATCGTGCGTTTCCAGCAGTAGCTTGTGTCATTCAAGAAGCGATTGGAGCGAAACATGCAGCTGCAATGGATGTAGGTGCAGCATGCGCTGGCTTTATGTACGGAATGATTACAGCGCAGCAATTTATTAAAACGGGGACTTATAAAAACGTATTAGTAGTTGGTAGTGATAAGCTATCTAAAATTGTAGACTGGAATGATCGAAATACAGCGGTATTATTTGGAGACGGAGCCGGTGCTATCGTAATGGGAGCAGTTTCAGAAGGAAGAGGCGTTCTATCTTTCGAATTAGGAGCAGACGGAAGCGGCGGTAAGCATCTATATCAAGACGAGTATGTTATGATGAATGGCAGAGAAGTCTTTAAATTTGCCGTTCGTCAACTTGGTGAATCTTGTCTTCGCGTTTTAGATAAGGCTGGTCTTACAAAAGAGGATGTGGATTTCTTAGTACCGCATCAAGCGAATATTCGTATTATGGAATCTGCAAGAGAGAGATTAAATTTACCACAAGAAAAAATGAGTATGACAATTGAAAAGTTTGGTAATACATCAGCTTCTTCAATTCCAATTGCAATGGTAGAGGAATTGCAAAATGGACGTATTCAAGATGGTGATTTAATTATACTTGTTGGTTTTGGTGGCGGATTAACATGGGGAGCAGTCGCTCTTCGTTGGGGTAAATAAGGACTGAGAGAAAAAAAGGAGTGTATTTTGTATGGAAAAAAAGAGGGTCGTAATTACAGGACTAGGAGCTGTTACACCGGTCGGAACAGATGTTGAAACAGCATGGGAAAACATTAAAAAGGGTGTATCTGGAATCGGGCGACTTACAAGAATTGATCCAGAACTATTTCCAGCAAAAGTAGCAGCGGAAATTAACGACTTTGAAGTCGAGAAATATATTGATAAAAAAGAAGCGCGCCGTATGGACCGCTTTACACAATATGCAGTAGCAGCAGCCAAAATGGCAGTTGCAGATGCAAAGCTTGAAATTACAGAAGAAAACGGACCTCGAATTGGTGTATGGATTGGATCAGGTATTGGCGGTATGGAAACATACGAAGAACAATTTAAGATTTTTACTGAGAAAGGCCCACGCCGCGTGAGCCCATTCTTCGTACCGATGATGATTCCGGATATGGCAGCAGGTCAAGTATCAATCGCAACAGGAGCAAAAGGAATTAACACTTGTTCTGTAACGGCTTGTGCATCTGGTGCAAACTCAATTGGTGATGCATTTAAAGCAATTCAGCGTGGTGATGCTGATGCAATGATTACAGGCGGAGCAGAAGCACCGCTAACAAGTATGGCATTCGCAGGATTTAGCTCAGCGAAAGCATTAACATTTAATGAAGACCCAGCAACGGCTTGCCGTCCATTTGATAAAAATCGTAGCGGTTTTGTAATGGGTGAAGGCTCAGGTATTCTAATTCTTGAAGAATTAGAGCACGCATTAGCGCGTGGTGCTCACATTTACGCGGAAATTGCTGGTTATGGTGCAACTGGAGATGCGTTCCATATTACAATGCCTGCTCCTGGTGGTGAAGGCGGAGTGCGTGCAATGCGTCAAGCTTTAGCTGATGCAGGCCTACAGCCAGAAGATATTGATTACATTAATGCGCATGGTACAAGTACGGATGCGAATGAAAAATATGAAACGATGGCAATTAAAGAAACTTTCGGTGAGCACGCGTATAAAGTAGCGATTAGCTCAACGAAATCAATGACAGGTCACTTATTAGGAGCAGCTGGTGCTGTTGAAGCGATTTTCTCTATTAAATCAATTACAGACGGAGTAATTCCGCCAACAATTAACTATGAGACACCAGATCCAGAATGTGACTTAGATTACGTACCGAATCAAGCGAGACACCAAGAAGTAAACGCGGTGTTAAGTAATTCATTAGGATTCGGTGGTCATAACGCAGTATTAGTATTTAAATCGTATAAATAATAGATAAAATAAGGAGTTTTTTCGCAATATATTGCGAAAAAACTCCTTATTTATTTTTACGCCTTTTTCTCCTGTAGCATATACATAAGAAAAAGGAGGGATAAAGATGGGGATTGTTGAAACAGCTGAATGGCTACATTTATATTATGGGCGGCCAGAAAAACTTTGTGAGAAATTTACGAAGTATATTCCGTTGCCAAAAGAAAGGTTGTATCGCTTTTTAATTTCAAAAGGGATGTATCGCCCGATCATGCGCGGAGAAAAGGAAATTAAAGAATTAGAGGAAAAGGAAATTTGGAAAGAATTGAGCCTGGAGTATGATAAACTGAAAAACTGGTTAAAAGGTCCAGATGTCCCTGTCTTTATTTTATTATCAGATTCCTATAATCGAACTGTACAAGAAGAGTATAACGGTAGGGCTGGATTATCTATGCGTCATGTTATTTTCTTATTCGTATGTGGACGGAATTCGGTAGAAGAATTAAAAGTGTTATTAGCGCATGAATATCATCACATATGCAGGTTACATCAAATTGAGACGAAAGAAACAGAATATACATTACTTGATACGATGATTATGGAAGGGCTAGCTGAACAAGCAGTAACAGAAAGGTATACAGAAAAAAACAATGCACCGTGGACGGCGTATCTTTCAAAGGAAGAGGCTATTTATTATTGGAAAAATATTGTACATGAAAGAATAAGTATAAAACGAGGAACAAGGGAACATGACATCTTATTAAATGGCTTTCACTCTTATCCGAAGATGCTTGGCTATGCGCTTGGATTTCATATTGTCAAAGATTGTGTAACTTTGGAAGGAGAAGATACACTTTCTTTATTATCTATAGATGCAAAAGAAATATTGAATAAAGCAAGTACATTTCATATATAAAAAAACAGGAGTTCTATTTCCTGTTTTTTTAGTATTAATAGAAGAAAAAATAATAATTAGAATATATTTCCTCAAGTGGAATAAAGTTAAGCAAAAATGAACATAATGATTGGTACAAACAGTAGTGAAGTGAGGGGTAGTGAATGTTATATCTACATGATGTATGGGTAAATTGGTTTGAAGGTGAAGAAAATGGGTATAACGTTTGTCATTTTTACGAATGGCGGAAAGATGATACGATTGAGCTATTAGATCAAGTGCCATTATTAAAAGTAGATGCCACATTATATCATTACATCGAGAACGAATTGTTAGAGCTTCCGCAAAAAATGCTGGAAGACGTACATCATAAGGCTTATATTCGTAAAAATCATGAACGTTTGCAGCAAGAGTATTGCTTTGTTGTTACAGATGGAAAAGGAATTATTGCGATTGACACAATTGGCTACAATGTACCAATTCGCAAAAGCAGACTTATACCACGCCAAGAGCAGATGGTATATGAGATGGTAGAAAACGTACAAGCAGAAAAGTATGAGTTCCAAGTAGAAGAAACAGAAAAAGAACATCACATTTTATCACCATCGCCTTTCATTATGAATGGCTTGACTCGTAAAGAAAGACAGCTAAAACAATTATTATTTATGGCGTTAGATCAATTACATACAACGAAAAATACAGCAGAAATTCGCTATTGGTTCACAGAGTGGGATCCATCAGCATATGGAATGGTTCAACATATGGAATTTGAAGATATTTGGGTTAAGCTGTATGATGAAGCGAAAACAGGCTGGTCTGATAAGCATGAACAATTATGCGAGCGTCTCGTAAAAGGACAGCCATTTTTTGAAAAGTTATGGGAAATGGAAAATGAGCAAAAGGTAAATTAAAAAACCGCCAATTGGCGGTTTTTTAATTTTGTAGTAATCCAGCTCCAGCGGCAAGAATGTTCGGTGGCTTCGCGCCTTCCTGCGAGGCAAAAAGCGCCTCTACGTCAGGAGCTCCATCCCCCTCGCATTCTAAACGAGCCGCTTCCGCTTTATATGTAATCCAGCTCCAGCGGCAAGCTCTTCGTGTCTAAGAACCTTCTGCATAAGAAGGAAAAAAGCTCCTTTTATGCGAAAGAACCTTAGCCAGTCAGAGCTGAACGAGCCGCTTCCACTTTATATGTTACCTACGTTTTCTGCTTAACCCCATTGCGTTTTCTACTTTGCGTAGTTGTTTGAATGCAACGCGGTTTGCTTTTTCTGCACCTTTGTCTAGAATTTCGTCTAGTTCTGGTGAGTTGATTAGTTCGTTATATTTGTCTTGGATTGGACGAATTGCTTCTACGACTACTTGCGCTAGGTCGCCTTTGAAGTCGCCGTATCCTTTTCCTTCGTACATTGCTTCAATTTCTTCAACTGTTTTTCCAGAGAATGAAGAGTAGATTGTTAATAAGTTAGAGATACCAGGTTTGTTTTCTTTATCAAATTTCACAATACCTTCAGAGTCAGTAACAGCACTCTTAATTTTCTTTTCAATTGTTTTTGGTTCATCAAGCATACTGATCATTGATTTTGGATTCGGATCAGATTTACTCATTTTCTTCGTAGGTTCTGTTAATGACATAACGCGAGCGCCTACTTTTGGAATACGAATTTCAGGAATTGTGAACACTTCACGGAAGCGTTTGTTGAAACGCTCTGCTAGGTCGCGTGTTAATTCCATATGTTGCTTTTGGTCATCACCAACTGGTACGATTTCAGTGTTGTAAAGTAAAATATCAGCAGCCATTAATGGTGGATACGTAAGTAATCCAGCTGGAACTGAATCTCTACCCGAAGCTTTATCTTTATATTGCGTCATACGTTCTAATTCTCCAACGTAAGCAACAGATTGCATGATCCATCCTAATTGAGCGTGTGCTGGTACTTCTGATTGTACAAATAAAGTAGCTTTTTCAGGATCGATGCCGCATGCTACATAAAGTGCAGCAAGACTGCGGATGTTTTTACGAAGTCCGACGGGATCTTGAGGTACTGTAATCGCATGTTGGTTTACAATACAGAAATAACAGTCGTGTTCATTTTGAAGCTCTGTAAACTGCTTCATTGCGCCTAAATAGTTTCCAAGTGTAATCGTTCCACTTGGCTGAATACCAGAAAAGATAACTGACATAAGTAATTCCTCCTAAAATTGAATGCGTGATGGGGGGAAGAGAAGGCAAACAAAAAAGCCCATTCATCCCAAAAACTATAGGGACGAATGGACCGCGGTACCACCCTAATTATTTCACTACTGTGAAATCTCTCTAATCCATAATAACGTTAGGATATAACGCCAAAGCCTACTACTTTCGGTTCGGTTTGGTGCTCAAAAGCCCATTCCATACTGTACAATTACTTGTTCACACCAACCACAAGCTCTCTGAAATTGCCTCAATATGTACTCTTCTTTATCATCGCATACATATAAATTTATTTATTGTTACTTGAGCTCTTTTAATATGAAAGAACTAAAGTTTTATAACAAAATGTTTTGCTGATTATTATATCATATGGGATAGTGTTTGCAAACTACATCAAAATAGTAAAGCTAATGAGGGTCGAGAACAACCCAAGGAAGATACCTGTAATACAAATTGGATATGTCCATTTGAATGAATATGTTTTATAAATACGTTCTTTCTTATCTGTAGGTTCCTCGACTTCTTCAATTAAAGAGTCAATCTTTTTGTTCGTACCAAATACTCTTTGGAATGCGTAAATGGTTACATTGAAAAAACCATTTTGAAATATGTATAAAAAACCGCCGATAAGAATAAAAAACAGTGCAATATAAAACAAAATGTTGACAAAGTTCAACAAAAATTGAGATGAAATGAGGAATGCACCAATACTAGAAGCAATCATCGCTATAAAAATTAGTATACAAGTATGAAAAAAAACTTTATTCAAAATATTCCCCTCCGTCAAAATATTACTAGAATTATTATACTATAAAAGCTATAATAAGTACTAGGATTAATTTTTTGAAAATTATACGCAATTAAAGGTCTGATTTTAAGATGATGGTAGCAATGTTAATGTATCCCTTTACGAAAAATTAAAAATATAAATATTTTATTAAAAATTTTAACAAAAAAACAAAAAACTATATTCACAATTGTTATATTATATGTATAATGAAAATTGTAGAAACTTGGAGATTATTCTTTCAATTCTACTTTTTAACAAGTGAGGGTACAGGAAGTGCAATTAGGGGAGGCAACACAACATGAAGAAAAAGATACCGTTATTACTTGCATCAACTTTAACTGCAAGTATGTTGCTTAGTGCGTGTAGCTACCAAAAAGATGACGCAAAAGCAAAAGGGAAAGAGAACGCTACGAGTAGTAGTAACGGAAAACAGATTCTTAATTTAACAGAGTTATCTGAAATTCCGTCAATGGATGCATCATTAGCATCTGATTCTTCATCTTCTACAGCATTAAATAATACGATGGAAGGTTTATATCGTATTGGCAAAGATCAAAAGAGAATGCCTGGAGTTGCAGAAGATGTCGAAAAGCTAGATGATGGGAAGAAATACATATTTAAATTAAGAAAAGATGCGAAATGGTCGAATGGGGAACCTGTAACAGCTAAAGACTTTGTGTATTCATGGAAAAGAGCAGTAAATCCAGATACAAAAGCAACGTATTCATACATTATGTTCGATATTAAAAATGCAGAGAAAATTCATAAAAAAGAATTACCTGCTGACCAATTAGGTGTAAAAGCGATTGATGATTATACATTAGAAGTAGAATTAGACAATCCCGTTCCTTACTTTATCGATTTAACAGTTTATCCAGTATTTTACCCACTAAATGAAAACTTTGTAAAAGCACAAGGTGATAAATTTGGTTTAGAGGCAAATACAACATTATATAACGGTCCATTCGTTATGAGTGATTGGAAACATGAACAAAGTTTCCAATTCAAGAAGAATCCTTCATATTGGGATAATAAAACGGTTAAAATCGAAGAAATCAACTTTAATATTGTAAAAAATACAGCAACTGATGTAAATTTATATGAGACAAACGCGATTGATCGGGCGGCTTTAACGTCTGAATTTGTTGATAAGTTTAGAAAAAGCCCAGAGTTCCAAACAAGAAAAGAGGCAGGGGTTGCTTACTTAAGATTTAATCAAAGTAATCAGTACTTAAGTAATAAAAACTTAAGAAAAGCAATTTCAATGTCCTTTGACCGTGATAACATTGCAAAAGTTATTTTAAATAACGGCGCAATTGGAGCTTACGGATTTGTTGGAAAAGATTTCGCTGAAGGTCCAAATAAAAAAGATTTCCGAGCTGAAAATGGAAAGCTAGTTGAAACAAATCCAAAAGAAGCAAAAAAGCTTTGGGAAACAGCGAAGAAAGAGCTTGGAACTGATAAAATCGAACTAGAATTCTTAAACTTTGATAATGAAGATGCTAAAAAAGTTGGGGAATTCTTAAAAGGTGAGATGGAAAAGAACTTACCAGGTTTATCAATTAAAATTAAACAGCAACCATTCGCACAAAAAAATAAATTAGAAGATTCTCAGCAATATGATATTGCGTTTGGTATTTGGGGACCAGATTTCCCAGATCCAATCTCATATTTAGATATGTTTGTTACGAATGGTTCTCAAAATAAAACAGGGTATTCTAATCAGAAATATGATGAGTTAATCCTAAAAGCTAAAACAGATACAAAAGATTTACAAGCTCGCTGGGACAACCTTCTAGAAGTAGAGAAGATGTTAATTAAAGAGGATGCAGTTATCACTCCAATCTTCCAAAAAGGTTCAGCGTATGTAGTAAAAGGTGCCGTAAAAGATATTATCCCAATTAACTATGGTGGTAAATTAACTTACAAATGGGCATCTGTTGAACAAAAATAATCTTTTTTTTCCATCGTTTACAAGGGTATATGCCTATGATGGGCATATGCTCTTATTTTAAAAAAATAAAAGTAAGAATATTTTAAACTATCTTATTGCTTTTGAGAAAAACGGGGAGGTGCTTGACTATGGGACGTTATGTATTAAAACGTTTCGTGTACATGGCTTTGACATTATTTTTAATTACTACAATGACTTTCTTTTTGATGAAATTACTTCCGGGTTCTCCGCTTAAAAACCAGGAGAAGCTATCACCGGCACAAAAAGAAATCATTCTTGAAAAATACGGATTGAATGATCCGGTACCAGTTCAATATGCACGTTACTTAGGTAACTTAGCAAAAGGTGATTTAGGGGTATCATTCCAATATGATAACCGCCCAGTAACAGACATGATTGTGGATCGTATTGGACCATCAGCCCAATTAGGTTTACAAGCGATTATATTAGGAACATTTATCGGTTTAATTTTAGGTATTGTTGCCGCACTTCGTAATAATACGTGGGTAGATTATAGTGCAACAGTTATTTCGGTACTCGGAATGTCGGTACCATCATTCGTATTCGCCGCATTACTGCAATATTTCGTAGGGGTAAAACTTGGCTGGTTCCCAGTAGCATTCTGGAAAGGACCAGAGTTTACTGTAATGCCTACAATTGCATTATCGATGGGAGTTATCGCAACAATCGCACGTTTCTCTCGTGCAGAATTAATTGAAGTTATGCAAGCCGATTACATTTTAACAGCGAAAGCGAAAGGAATTAGCCAAGGCGTTATCATTGTCAAACATGCACTTCGTAACGCGTTAATTCCAGTTGTAACAATTTTAGGACCAATGGTTGCGGCATTAATTACAGGAACACTTGTTATCGAGCAAATTTATGCTGTACCAGGACTTGGGGAACAATTCGTTAAATCGATTACTTTAAATGACTATACAGTTATTATGGGAACTACGATTTTCTATAGTGCGATCTTCATTTTAGTTATTTTCATTGTCGATATTTTATACGGAATTATTGATCCTCGTATTCGTTTAGCGGGAGGGAAAAAATGATGAAAGATGTACAAAAATTATCTCCAGATTTATTTCAACAAGCCAATCAAAATAATGTTGATAATGAAGTCATTGCCCGTCCAAGCTTAACGTTTTGGCAAGATGTAAGAAGACGTTTATTCCAACATAAAGGTGCGATGCTTGGCCTTGTATTGTTAGTTATCATTGCGCTATTAGCGATTTTTGGACCGATGGTAAGTAAACACTCGTATAAAGAGCAAGATTTAGGTCGTGCGAAATTACCACCAAAAATTCCAGTTATTGAAAATGTTCATTGGTTACCATTTGACGGTACAGATCAATATGGTGTTGACCAATATGAAAAACGTGATATTAAAGAGTACTTCTGGTTTGGTACAGATGACCTTGGCCGTGACTTATGGACAAGAACATGGGAAGGTACACGCGTATCATTATATATCGCTCTTTTAGCGGCAGCAATTGACTTAGTAATTGGGGTTGCATACGGAGGTATTTCAGCATTCTACGGCGGTAGAGTAGATAACATTATGCAACGTATTATGGAGATTATTAACGGTATTCCATACTTAATCATCGTTATTTTAATGGTAATCATTATGGGATCTGGTATTTGGTCAATTACACTTGCGATGGCGATTACAGGTTGGATAGGGATGTCGCGTATTGTTCGTGGACAAATCTTAAAGTTAAAAAACCAAGAATATGTATTAGCATCTCGTACATTAGGTGCAACAAATACACAATTAATTGTGAAACATTTAATTCCAAACGTAATGGGACCTATTATCGTAATGACGATGTTTACAATTCCATCAGCGGTGTTTGGTGAAGCGTTCTTAAGTTTCATCGGTTTAGGAATTCAGCCACCATTTGCGTCACTAGGTTCTCTTGTAAATGATGGTTATAAATCTATTCAAACGTATCCGCATATGATGTTCATCCCTGCGGTTGTCATCAGTATATTAATTTTAGCGTTTAACTTAATGGCAGACGGATTACGCGACGCGTTAGATCCAAAAATGCGTAAGTAAAAGAGGGGAGAGGCAAAGATGAAAACATTGTTAGAGGTAAAAGATTTACAAGTCTCCTTTGATACACATGCAGGTGAAGTACAAGCTGTACGCGGCGTTACTTTTGATTTGAAAAAAGGAGAAACATTGGCGATTGTAGGAGAATCTGGTTCAGGGAAATCAGTTACTTCTAAAGCGTTAATGGGATTAATTCCGAATCCTCCTGGACGCATTAAAAATGGTGAAATCGTATTTGAAGGTCGTGACTTAACAAAATTAACAGAAAAAGAAATGCAGCAAGTACGCGGTAAAGATATTGCGATGATTTTCCAAGATCCAATGACATCATTAAACCCAACGATGACAATTGGAAATCAAATTATGGAAGGTCTAATTAAACACCAAGGGATGAGTAAAGCAGATGCACGTAAAGTTGCTTTAGAGTTAATTGACCTTGTAGGTATTCCAAATCCAGAAGCTCGTTTAAAACAATATCCTCACCAATTCTCAGGTGGTATGAGACAGCGTGTAGTTATTGCGATGGCGTTAGCTTGTAACCCGAAATTATTAATTGCCGATGAGCCGACAACAGCGCTAGACGTTACGATTCAGGCGCAAATTTTAGAACTTATGAAAGACATTCAGCAAAAAACAGAAGCAGCAATCATTTTCATTACGCATGACTTAGGTGTAGTAGCAAACGTTGCGGACCGAGTGGCAGTTATGTACGCTGGTAAAGTTGTTGAAATTGGAACTGTAGATGAAATTTTCTACAATCCGAAACATCCATATACTTGGGGTTTAATCGCATCTATGCCAAGTTTAGATGGTTCAGAAGAAGAGTTATATGCAATCCCTGGAACACCTCCAGATTTATTGAAGCCGCCAAAGGGAGATGCTTTTGCACCACGTAACCCACAGGCACTGAAAATTGATTTTGAAATGGACCCACCTTTATTTAAAGTAAGTGATACGCACTATGCGGCAACTTGGTTACTTCACGAGCAAGCTCCAGAAGTAAAACCGCCGGCAGTCGTTGAAAAACGCATTCTTCAAATGAAAGCAGGTGAACAACATGACTAAACAACGTGAGAAATTAATTGAAGTAAAAAATGTAAAGCAGCACTTCGACGTGAGTGGTGGTGTTGTCAAAGCGGTTAATGATATTTCATTTGATATTTACCGCGGAGAAACATTTGGTCTTGTAGGAGAATCAGGTTGTGGTAAATCGACAACTGGAAGAACGATTATTCGTTTATATGATGCAACTGCTGGTGAAGTGTTATTCGATGGTGAAAATGTACATGGTAAAAAATCACGCGCAGAGCTGAAGAAATTCAACCGTAAAATGCAAATGATTTTCCAAGATCCATATGCATCATTAAACCCTCGTATGACAGTAGGGGATATTATTGCAGAAGGTATCGATATTCACGGACTAGCGAAAAGTAAAAAAGAGCGCATGGACCGTGTTCATGAACTATTAAACACAGTTGGTTTAAATAAAGAGCACGCAAACCGTTTCCCACACGAATTCTCAGGTGGACAACGTCAGCGTATCGGTATCGCTCGAGCGCTTGCTGTAGACCCAGAATTTATCATTGCCGATGAGCCGATCTCAGCACTTGACGTATCGATTCAGGCGCAAGTTGTAAACTTACTGAAAAAGCTACAAAAAGAAAAAGGTTTAACATACTTATTCATCGCCCATGATTTATCAATGGTAAAATACATTAGTGACCGTATTGGTGTAATGTATCGTGGCCAAATCGTTGAGTTAACAACAAGTGATGAATTATATGCGAATCCAATTCATCCATATACGAAATCACTATTATCAGCGATTCCACTTCCAGATCCAGATTATGAGCGCAATCGTAAACGTATCGTATATGATCCATCACAGCATAATTATGGTAGTGAAGCACCAACAATGCGTGAAATTCGCCCAGGACATTTCGTACTATGTTCGGAAGCGGAGTACAAGAAATATAAAGAGATTTATCAATAAGAAAAAGAGCCATTCTTCTGTTATGGAAGGATGGCTCTTTTTCTACTATATAAAAGAATTGTATACATTTGTCGGTCAGTCGATATATTTAAAGAATCGCCGATATAAATCTCATGTATCATTAGTGATATCCATATGCAAAATTACTGCACTTGAACAGAAACATTCTCCTCTTGTTCTTCAGGTTTAACAAGCGCATAACGCTCCCATGCTCTACTTTTCCAGCGGAAGAACATAATAATGGCACGTGTCCATTCGTCGATGGCGATTGCTAGCCAAATACCAACGAGCCCCATATCTAAATGAAAGGCGAAAAAGTAACCTAGTGGTAAACTCATTAACACCATAGAGAATGCACCGATTAAAACAGGATATTTTGCATCACCAGCTGCACGAAGCGAATTAATGATGACGATGTTCATCGTACGTCCCGTTTCAAGTAGTACACTTAGTAAAAGAACACTTGCGCCTAACCCGATAATGTGCGGATTATCTGTAAACAGTCCCATTAATTGTGTACGGAATGTAATAACGAGAGCGACCATACATAAAGTTACACCAATTGCCCATTTTACACTTTTCCACAAGCGTTCGTATGCTTCATCTTTTTCGCCACCACCAACGAGGCGGCCAATAATAATGGCTGTTCCCATACCAATTGCAATTGCAAATAAATAAGTGGACATGGAAATGTTAGTAGCGTATTGTCTAGCAGCTAATGATTCCGTTCCTAAGTACGTTGCGTAATAAAGGAAGACGATTTGACAAGCTTGATACATCACTTGTTCAAATGCAGATGGAATGCCAATTTTTAAAATTTTCCCAATGTATTCTTTGGATAAAGTGAAGTAATATTGTAATTTCACACGATATTCCATAACGCGGTATAGTAACCAGAAGAAAACAATAAGTGCGATCAATCGACTGATAGCGGAAGAAATTGCAGCCCCTTGTACACCGAGCTCAGGGAAACCAAATTTCCCGAAAATGAGTACGTAGTTTCCAGCGATATGAATCATATTCATTCCGAGTGAAATAAACATCGCTTGCTTTGTAAAACCGTGTACACGGATAATTGCGGCTAATGAGTTAATAATAGCTTGTAGGAAGATGGCTCCTCCGACGATAGATAAGTAGTTTTGCGCATACGTTAGCACATCGCCTTGTAAGTTCATTGCGAGCATCATATGTTTCGAAAATAAAAGAAAACCAGCGCTTATAACGAGCCCAACTATTAAATTTAATGTGACGGCTAATGCTGATATTTTAGATGCTTCCATAAAGCGTTTGGAACCGAGGTATTGAGATACAACGATAGCAGCGCCGTTCCCGATGACTTCTAATACCAAAATCGCAATATGAAGATATTGATTCGCTGCACCAACCCCAGATACAGCATCGTCTGATAATGCACTTAACATGAAAGTATCAGCGATCCCCATTAACATAAAAAGAAAAACTTCTAGAAAAATAGGCCATGTTAATAAGAATAAACTTAATTTCTCAGTAGGCCCGTTTTTTGCCTGAATTGCTGCCATGTCCGTCCCCTCTTTACCGATATCTATTTTTAGCAAAATGTATCGTAACATACTTTCTTAACCTTTGCACTCATTTTAGCCTACATATTTTTATTATGAAGAGAGTGCTATTTTATGATAAAAACAAAAGGATAATTATACATAAAATATTATGAGATATAAAATTCATTTTTCTCTGATAATTTAGAAAAGTATAAAAAATATTATTTTTAACACTTTAGTATGAATAATCAGCAATATGAAACGTTTACAAAGGTATATTTTTTAACGAAAAATTTTAATGAAATAGAAATATAAATATACAAAAAATATATTTGTGTGTATAATATGAATTATTAGAACATATATATATTTCTTTTTGTTTGAAAATGAAAGGGTTAACATTTTTTTGGAGGGTGGAAGTATGAAAAAAAAGATACCAGTTTTTGTAGCATCAACAGTAGCGATGAGCATGATGTTAGGGGCATGTAGCTATCAAAAAGATGAATCGCAAGCAAACGCTAAAGGGGATAGCGGAAAAAGCGGCGCGAAGCAAGTTATTAACTTAATTGAAACACAAGAAATTCCAACGATGGATCCAGCGTTATCAGCTGATGCAGTTTCTTCAAGAGTAATGACTAATACGATGGAAGGCTTATACAGTTTAGGAAAAGATGATAAGCTAGTTCCTGGTGTAGCGAAGGAATTCAAAAAATCAGAAGATGGTAAAAAATATACATTTAAATTACGTGAAGACGCAAAATGGTCAAATGGTGAGCCTGTGACGGCAAAAGATTTCGTATATGCATGGCAAAGAGCGATTAACCCAGATACAGCTGCGAAATCAGCGTACATTATGTATGATATAAAAAATGCAGAGAAAATTAATAAAAAAGAGATGAGTCCGGATCAATTAGGGGTAAAGGCGATTGATGATTATACATTAGAAGTGGAATTAGATAATTCAATTCCATACCTTGTAGATTTAATGGTATATCCAATCTTCTATCCTGTGAATGAAAAGTTTGTGAAAGAGCAAGGTACGAAGTTTGGTTTGGAAGCGAATACAACGCTTTATAACGGGCCATTTACATTAAGTGATTGGCAACATGAACGTAGCTTTAAAATGACAAAGAGCGCGTCATATTGGGACAATAAAGAAGTGAAGATTGAAGAAGTAAACTTTAATATTGTAAAAGATACATCTACGCCAATTAACTTATATGAAACAAATGCAATTGATCGAGCGTCGTTATTAGCGGAGTTTATTGATAAATATAAAGGAAAACCAGATTTCCAAACAGTAGAAGATACATCTGTATTCTTCCTTCGTTTAAATCAAAAAGATCCAGCTTTAGCAAATAAAAATATTCGTAAAGCAATTTCACTTGCTTTTGACCGTAAGCCATTCGTGGATACATTATTAAATAACGGTTCTAAGCCAGCGACAGGATTAATTCCTGATAACTTCATTAAAGGACCAGATAAAAAAGATTTCCGTGCTGTAAACGGGGATATTGTAAAACCAAACGTGAAAGAAGCGAAGAAATATTGGGAAGCTGGTAAAAAAGAACTTGGTAAAAATGAAATCGAATTAGAATTATTAAATGAAGATGTAGAGTTATCAAAGAAAACTGGTGAATATTTAAAAGGTGAATTAGAAAAGAATTTACCAGGTTTAACAGTAAAAATTAAACAACAACCATTCGCACAAAAACTAAAATTAGAAGATGCGGGCGATTATGTCATGTCATTCTCTGGATGGAGTGCGGACTTCCCAGATCCAATTACATATCTTGATATGTTTGTAACAGATGGGTCACAAAATAAGATGAAGTACTCTAATCCAAAATACGATGAAATCATTATGAAGGCGAAAAAAGATGGAAGCGATGTAAATGCTCGTTGGAAGAACTTATTAGAAGCAGAAAAAATGTTACTTGATGATGCTGCGATCGTTCCAGTATATCAACGTGGTAGAGCATATTTACAAAGAGATTCAATTAAAAATATGTATAACCATAAATATGGCGGCGATTTAAGCTTTAAATGGGCGTCAGTAGAGAAATAAGAAAAAAAGCAGGTGATCACCTGCTTTTTTTAATACGTTCGTTTCTTATAAATGCCTTTTCCGCCAACTTGGTTCCAGCCAGATTGTACATCCAAACTTTTGTTAACAAACTTCATTTTTTCTTTTCCACCAAAGAGCTTTTCGCCGATGCTATTTGTAATGACACCAATCAATGCTGTTATTCCGATGATGAGGGCAGCAACCGTAATAAAATCAATAAAAAAAGCAATCATTTGAAAACTCCCCCTTTGCCTGTCTGTATGTTTATTGTATGAGATAAAAAATGAAAAAGAAAGAAATGTCAGAAAAATATTTAATTTACTTTAGAAATCATGTAGACAGGAGGGAGGATATTTGTTAAAATAAGAACAAATGTTCCTTTTTATTCTCATTTGTATAGTCTTACATTTCTTAATTGATTTATCAAGAAAAAGTAAGAAAACGTTCTCTTTTTCATAGGGAAGATTATAGATAAATAACTATATATTATATGAAAAATCTATGGGAAGTGAGTAGTAAAAGGGTTGAAAGTTATTGTTAAAGTACAGCTGAAATGAGCGTAATCATGTTACATAGCAGTGAAATACACGGGAGAGTTTTCTCAACTAGCAGGAAATTTACTGTATATTTCTTGCAAAATCTATTGTATAATGATTATAGAAGTTACTTATTAAAAGTAATTGTTGTTTATTATAAGTTGTTGCTTACATGAAATGTGATTTTTGTACTTTTCAATAAGACAAGTTATCACGAAAAATTGCTGAAGTTAGAAATTAAAACTGTATTTAGTACAGAATTTGTACTCTTTAAGGAGAGTGAGCTTTGTATGGTAACATTATATAGTTCTCCAAGCTGTACGTCTTGTAGAAAGGCGAAATTATGGCTAGAGGAAAATCATATTCCCTATACAGAACGTAATATTTTCTCAGATCCATTAACGATTGAGGAAATTAAAGAGATTTTACGTATGACAGAAAGCGGAACGGATGAGATTATTTCTACTCGTTCGAAAGTTTTCCAAGAATTGAATGTAAACTTAGAATCTTTACCACTTCAAGATTTATATAAGATGATTCGTGACTATCCAGGGATTTTACGTCGTCCAATTATGATTGACGAGAAACGCCTTCAAGTTGGTTACAACGAAGACGAAATTCGTCGTTTCTTACCACGTACAGTAAGAACGTTCCAATTACGTGAAGCACAACGTCTTGTAAATTAATTATAATAATATGAAAACCTTCTACCTATTATATAGTAGAAGGTTTTTTTTAATGTTTCACATTGCGTAATCGAACTTGTTGTACAATAAAGCCGATGCATAAAATAGTGAAAATGAACAAATAAGGAATGCTTGCAGTGAAACTTGGATTGTTATGAAAAAAGGTTGCAAGTCTGTCTTCATGTGTAACCATTTTTCCTGCAGTATAGGCAAGAATCGCTGCACCGCAATAAATGAGGAATGGAAATCGTTCCATAAGTATTAAAATAAGTTTGCTGCCCCAAATAATAATCGGGATAGAAATGAGTAAGCCGATTATGACGAGTAAAAATCTCCCGTGAGCTGCACCTGCAATGGCAATAACATTATCAAACCCCATAACGAGATCCGCGAAAACAATTGTCCGCACAGCTTGAAATAAAGTTGTTTTTCCTTGAATAGAAGAAAGATCGTTGCTATTATCGGTTAATAAATTGACTGCAATTAATGTAAGTAAAACCCCGCCAATCAATTGTAGAAATGGAATGTCGAGTAAATAGACAGCTAGTATAGTAAGGACAATTCTTAGTACAATCGCTAAAAGAGTACCGATCAAAATAGCCTTATTTCGTTTCGATTCAGGTAAATTTCGGCTAGCTAGTGCGATGACGATTGCATTGTCACCACCTAATACAACATCGATACCGACAATCATTAGTACGGATGTTAAAAACTCTAAGTCCATTCGTCTGCCTCCATTTATGATGTTTTAATAAGCGAACTATATGTATGTGATGAAGAAAGTTGTTGTTAAATAATCTCTTCTAATAGAAGTTTCACTTTATTACAGTGTACGGGGGAATGTGGAAATGTATGTCCAAATTTTTTGTAAGTAAGAAATCGCTATAATAATATATTTATGTAGTTTATCGAGTAAAGATAGGCATATAACTATTTTTGTAAAATAAATCGATTTTATTTCCATTCTGGAGAATCTTATCATAAAATGAGAGTACAAGAATCTATTGATTTGTCATATGAGTGGGGAATCCCTTCATAACAATTCTAAGCAGGAAGGGAGAGTTGTATTTTGGATATTGAAAGAATTAATGATCATACGATGAAATTTTTTATTACGTACATTGATATAGAGGATAGAGGATTTAATCGTGAAGAGATTTGGTATGATCGCGAACGAAGTGAAGAGCTCTTTTGGGAGATGATGGACGAAGCTCGTGATCATGACGATTTCTTTATTGATGGGCCGTTATGGATTCAAGTGCAAGCAGTCGATAAAGGGATTGAAGTACTTGTCACGAAAGCAGAGCTTTCAAAGGACGGGCAAAAGCTGGAACTACCGATAGGGGTAGACAAAATTATAGATATTCCTCTAGATGAAGGCATCGAATCATTATTCCAGCAAGAATTAGTCGAAGAGGTAGAAGAACAAACAGGAACAAACTTTAATGAAGATGGTACGTTTGGCTTTTTAATTAAGTTTAATGATTTTGAAGATGTCATTTCATTAAGTCATCGTCTTATCTTTGAAGATATAAAAGATGAGCTGTATTCATTTGAGAACCGCTATTATGTATATGTGGAATTCGATGAAGTGCTACATGATGAAGAAGAAATCGATCGTATTTTAAGTATTATTTTAGAATATGGAGAAGAATCAACTTTAACAATTCATCGTGTAAGTGAGTATGGAAAACAAATTGTGAAAGAGCATGCGCTTGAAACGATTCGCAATAATTTTCCTGCTAAAACGTAGGCCGATTTCTGTAGTATGAAATCGGCTTTTTATATGAAGAATAGGAAAGCTTTCTTAGTTAGGAGGTAAGAGATGAAAAATACGTTAAAGCTGATTTTCTTTATACTGCTATTGTTCGCATTATTTGTTTCGTTACGTATGTTTATTGATGTAGCATTTTATTCAGATGTGATTGGGATAAAAGATGTTTCGGTTTTAGGTATTATTAGTATTTTATTTACAGTATCTGCGTTTTTAATTGGTTGCGTTATTTTCTTAGAGAACCGTCATCCGTCAAAAACACTTACATGGCTCATTGTGTTAGGTATTTTTCCGGTATTTGGATTCTTCGCTTATTTATTATTCGGACAGAACTTTCGGAGGAAGAGAATGTTCCAAAAGAAGGCGTTGCTCGATGAACAAGCGTTTTTACAATATAAGGGGCATGAAGATTACGAAGAACGGATTTTACGCAATCATAAGCATCAAGAGCTGTTATTTCGTTTAGCGGATCGCTTAGGCGCTTTAAATATTTCATTTCAAACTGAAACGAGAACATTAACAAATGGAGATGAAACGTTTCAGGCCATTTTAGATGGATTAAAACGAGCGAAACATCACATTCATATGGAATATTACATTGTGCGTGATGATAAGCTTGGAACGGAAATTAAAGATATTTTAATACAAAAATCAAAAGAGGGCGTAGTCGTTCGTTTTTTGTATGATGCGGTTGGAAGTTTTAAATTATCAAAATCGTATATTGAAGAATTAAACGATGCAGGAGTCGAAATGATTCCGTTCTTCCCTGTACGCTTTCCGATTCTAAACGATAAAATTAATTATCGAAATCATCGAAAAATCGTTATTATTGATGGAAATGAAGGCTTTGTAGGTGGATTAAATATTGGTGATGAATATTTAGGGAAGGATAAGTACTTCGGCTTTTGGCGAGACACACATTTATATTTGCGTGGTGAAGCTGTACAAAGTTTGCAGCTTATTTTCCTTCAAGATTGGTTTTATATGACTGGTGAGGCTGTGCTAGCCCCTGAATATTTACAAGCGAAAGCAGTTGAGGGGGAGCATTGGGGAGGCGTGCAGCTTGTTGCAGGTGGGCCTGATAATAAATGGGAAACGATTAAGCATTTATATTTTGCCATGATTGCTTCTGCTCGGAAATCCATTTGGATTGCAACGCCGTATTTTATTCCGGATGATGATATTTTATCCGCATTAAAGGTTGCTGCACTTGCTGGTATTGATGTTCGTTTATTAATGCCGAGTAAACCGGATAAGCGTACTGTCTTTTACGCATCGAGATCTTACTTCCCAGAGCTTTTAGATGCAGGTGTAAAGATATATGAATATGAAAAAGGTTTTCTTCATAGTAAAGTTGTCATCGTCGATTCTGATTTAGCTTCAATTGGGACAGCTAATATGGATATGAGAAGTTTTCATTTGAATTTTGAAGTAAATGCCTTTTTATATGATACAGATAGCATTCGAAAACTTGTTCAAGACTTTAAAGATGATTTAGAAGAATCAAGTGAAATTCATGTTGATCATTTTCATAAAAGACGTCTTCATAGACGAATTGTTGAATCAACATACCGCTTATTATCACCTTTATTATAAAAAGAGATGTCCGAAATTGGGACATCTCTTTTTTAAAAGGAATTTGTAACAAATTGTAGAATATAAGGAGCTGAAAGGGTGTGATTACGATATTTATCGCTAAAAGAGAAAACGGAGAGAAAATTCATTTACTCTATAATTGTAATGAAAAGCTTTTGCGCCGTATGCGTCAACAAGAACGATTCTTTTGTGTAGCTTGTGGGAAGGAAGTGCAAATGAAATTAGGGAAACAAAAAAGTTGGCATTTTGCTCATAAAAAAGTGAATTCATGTCTTGCCTTTTATGAAGCGGAATCAACGTATCATATGCACGGTAAAGAATTGTTATATAGATGGTTCAAGCGTCAAAACTTTCAGGTGGATATAGAGTACTACCTTCCAGAAATTAAGCAACGACCAGATGTTTTTGTAGAGAGGGCGGGCAGAAAAATTGCAATTGAATACCAATGTGCAAACCTCGCTATAGAGCAGCTGTACAAAAGAACATATTCGTATTGGCAAGCTGGTATACAGGTCATTTGGATCGTTGGTGGAAATCAATTGAAAAAGCAATCTGCATATTGGATGAAATTTTCCTCACTTATGGCTTTCTCCTTACAATCTTATCCTCAGCCACTTCTTATTTTCTTCTGTCCGAAACAAAAATCATTTATGAAATGTGCATTTGTCACTCCCTTTTCTACAAATGTCTTTTTCTCACATACTATATATTTACCAACTGATACGACTACTTTTGAAATGCTTTTTTCTCCCGTTCCTTTCGGGAAAGAAAGATTGGGTGAAGAGTGGAAGAAGAGAAAGAACTACTTCCGCAAAAATGCCCTGCCGATTTGGAATTATAATTATAAGTCATTATTACGCCTCTTATATCAATTTAAATGTACCCCAGCAAGCTTTCCTTCTGAAATTGGTGTTCCACTCCCTTCTGCATTTGCTTTACAAACAAACCCATTTATATGGCAAGCTTTCCTCTATATGAAGTGTATAGGGGAGCTTGCAGTGGGAGAGTGTATTTCTCTTCAATACGTGTGTAGTTATGTAAAAAGGTATACGAAAAGGCGGATACTTCCGTACTTTTCAAAGCACATATGGAAAGTGGCAGTTACTGAATATATGACATTCTTATGCTATATAGGTGTTTTGTGTAAAGTGGGAACTTATACGTACCGGAAAATAAGGGATGTCGTGATGTTAAAAACAGAGGAGGAAATTATGAAACATGATGAGATTTGCTTAATACATGCGCTATCTTTATTTGAGGCAAATTTTAACATGAGAGGAGGAAAAGGGGATATAATAAAGAATGATTGTGAAGGAATTACATAAGAAAAAACGAATTGTACTTAAGTAGAGATATTTAAAGGAGGGCTTAAAGAATGTCTGAACAAAACAAAGTGAAAGCATTACCAGATCGCAACGAGATTGAAGAAGCAAGTACGTGGCGATTAGAAGATATTTTCCAAACGGATGCAGAATGGGAAAAAGAATTCCAAGCTATTAAAGAGCTATTGCCGAAGTTAACTGAATTTAAAGGGAAACTTAGTGACTCTGCGGACAATTTACTTGAGGCATTGCAATATGAAGATGAAATTTCAATGCGATTAGGTAAGTTATATACATATGCTCATATGCGTTACGATCAAGATACAACAAACTCTGTATATCAAGCATTAAATGATCGCGCAACAAATTTATATTCACAAGTATCTAGTAGCACAGCGTATATTGTTCCTGAAATTTTATCGATTTCAGAAGATACACTGCAAACATTCTTGAAGGAAAATAGAGATTTAAGTGTATATGAACATGCATTAGAAGAAATTACACGTCAACGCCCGCACGTATTATCAGAAGCTGAGGAAGCTTTATTAGCGGAAGCATCTGAAGTAATGAGTTCATCAAGCAATACATTCGGTATGTTGAATAACGCGGATTTAAAATTCCCATCTATTAAAGGGGAAGACGGAGAAGAAATAGAAATTACACATGGCCGTTACATTCAGTTTTTAGAAAGTGATGATCCTCGTGTTCGCAAAGATGCATTTAAAGCTGTATATGAAACGTACGGAAAATTTAAAAACACATTCGCAAGTACGTTAAGTGGAGCAGTAAAACGTAATAATTTCAATGCGCGTGTTCGTAAATATGATTCTGCTCGCCAAGCTGCATTGAGCAATAATAATATTCCGGAAGCAGTATACGATCAACTCGTTGAAACAGTAAATGACAACTTACATTTATTACACCGTTACATCGATATTCGTAAGCGTGCACTAGGACTTGATGAGCTTCATATGTATGATTTATATACACCACTTGTACCAGAAGTGAAAATGAATGTGAAATACGAAGAAGCGCAAGACCTTTTATTAAAATCTTTAAACGTACTTGGTGATGAATATGTTGATATTTTGAAAGAGGCATATGAAAATCGCTGGGTAGATGTGTATGAGAATAAAGGAAAACGAAGCGGGGCATATTCATCTGGTGCATATGGAACAAATCCGTATATTTTAATGAACTGGCATGATAATGTAAATAATTTATTTACACTTGCTCATGAGTTTGGTCATTCGGTGCATAGTTACTATACAAGAAAAACACAACCGCACGTATATGGTGATTATTCCATCTTCGTAGCAGAAGTGGCATCTACTTGTAATGAAGCGCTTCTAAATGATTATTTATTAAAAACGACAGAAGATAAGAAAGAGCGTCTATATTTATTAAATCATTATTTAGAAGGGTTCCGTGGTACTGTATTCCGTCAAACGATGTTTGCAGAGTTTGAACATATTATTCATAAGAAAGTACAAGAAGGACATGCTGTCACGCCAGACATGCTAACGGAAATTTACTACGATTTAAATAAGAAATATTTCGGTGACGCTTTAGTAATCGACGAAGAGATTGGTTTAGAATGGTCTCGTATTCCACACTTCTACTACAACTATTACGTATATCAATACGCAACAGGATTTAGTGCAGCGACAGCTCTATCTAAACAGATTTTAGAAGAAGGACAACCAGCAGTAGAACGTTATATTAACGAGTTCTTAAAAGCAGGAAGCTCTGATTATCCAATTGAAGTGCTGAAAAAAGCAGGAGTAGATATGGCATCTCCTGAACCAGTAAAAGAGGCGCTACAAGTATTTGAAGAGAAATTAAATGAATTAGAAGCATTATTATTTGAAGAAAAGTAATGAAAAAAGACGAGGGATTGTATCCTCGTCTTTTTTGTTGAATAGATTTAATGTCGATATTTGTTGAAGAGAAAGGTGGATTTTTTTGTTTTTTCTAACTGAAAGGATAGCTTTACGGCTGATTTTTGAAATTAAAACCCTTTGAATCGTTTTTTATAATTGAAATAAGAGAGTGTGATAACGATGATTCCGAATAAAAGAGGTAAGGCAATAATTTTAGGAAAAGCTTGTAGTAGAGAGAGGATGTACAAGAAAAAAGAAACGATGATAGCTAGAAAGAGAAGAGCAATATAAGATTTTTTCATAAATAAACCCCCTAAATGACCTTTTTTATAGCTTATTCAAAAATGAAAACGTTTAGAATGTGACAAAAGTGTGAAATTCGACAAAAGGGGTTGTCATCTGACGTCGAATCTTGTAATATAATAAGCGTGAACGAATTCACATACAAACATATACCCCTTTGTTTGAACGTGAAAATTTCTCCCATCCCCTTTAATATTTTTATAAGCCGTAAAGAAGAAGACCTGGTGTTTACACCAGGTCTTTTTCTTTTGCTATCCATTTCCAATAACGTTCGCATTTTACTTCTATCATTTGTACTTTTCGTTTCAGTTGTAATTTTTTTAGTTCGCGTTCAATTTCTTGTTGCGGACAGTCATAAATAAATGCTACTTCTTTTGAAGATATAAATTGTGTTGCTTCTAGTAGCACTTCTAAAGGTGGTAATGGTTCTGGCTCAATTTCACATTTTACAAGTTCTTTCAATAATTGTACGTATACATCGTAGGAATAATTTCCAGCGATTTTAATACCTTCTTCATCTGAGTTCGCATGAAAAAAGACGAGGGAAGGTATTTCTGTAATATGCATTTCATTCGTGAATTTCAAGTCACATTGGAAAGCTTTTTTTGCACTAGCAGAATGTAGATCTTTTTTAAATTCTTCTACATCAATATTGCTATCTCTCGCACATGCAAGTAATAGTTCGCAATCAGGGTTTGATACATTTTCAAGGAAAATGTATTCTTGGAGTTTTCGCAAAAACTTCGAACCTGCTTTTCGGCCTTGCAACTCCGCTGCCTTAATTGCCATCGAAACTAAATATGGTGTTGACGATGCTTCTTGCATATGTACCTTTCCATCACATGAAAAACCTTGTAAACTGGTTGTCTTTTCCCACACAAATCGAATATTAGCAGGTTTATTCCATTTGTGTGAGGAAGCGTTCGTTCCATCCACTTTCCCTGTTACGATATGACGAATAGAGAAGTATTTCCCGTATTCAAGCCATAGTTTAATAATAAAAGGCTCAATTTCCCAGCAATCTTTACAAAGTGGATCAATAAATAAATATGCTTCTACAGACTTATGCTCGCATGCGGAAGGAGATGGCATATTTATATGCTTTGCTTCCTGCTTATCCATTACACTTCACCTGTTTCGTTTGGAGTATTAACCATATGCTGAGCGGTTAATGCTAAACGTTCAAAAACAAACTCTCTTATATGACCATGCACTCCAGTATCATCCATTGCTTGCTCCATACATGATAGCCAAGCCTCTGCTCGTTTTGGGGTAATCTCAAACGGGAGATGGCGTGCTCTTAACATAGGATGACCATGTTCTTCAGTGTACAAATTAGGACCACCTAAATATTGGGTTAAAAATTGCTTCTGCTTCCTAGCGGTTTCTGTTAAATCTTCCGGGAAGATGGGAGATAAGTCAGGGTGTTTACTGACATAGGAATAAAATGTATCTACTAATATTGCAATGCATTGTTCACCGCCAATTGCTTCAAATGGTGTCATCGGTTGCTTGCTCATCCTTTATAAACTCCTTTTTCCATGAAATGTATATCTATTGTAGCAATGGAATGTTCGAGAGGGCAAATAAACAGCCTTCTCAAAGATTCTTTGCTTATTCTACGGGTGTAACCTTTTTTAGTGAGATGTATCCACTAGTGAAACATATTCACTAGTGGAATTTTCACTTTAGCGTGCTTTGTTTTGTTTGGCAAGGAAAAAGCGTTTTACTTTGTTATTTGTATGGCGAACAGGTATGTTATGTTGCGTTAATAAATCAATAAATGCAACTTTTCCTGTTTCTTCATCTTGCACTTCAAATTCAATTTCATAATCATCGTGATTGTAATAGAAACTATGATCAAAGACAAGCGTTCCGCCTTTAAATAATGTTTCTGCTCTTTCTGTTGTTAAACTACCCATATATGTTAAAGCAGAAACAGGAATTTGTAATTTGTGTAATTGATCTACTACTGCTCCTTGAATGATTGTGTTTGTTTCCATCATCATTTTTGCTTCATCTTCTGTTACGACTTGATGCGTTTCTAATAAACCGATTTCTGCAGGTTGTTTCAACGTTAACGTATAAGTTTCTCCTTTATGACGAATACGAAGTGCAGAGCCAGCTTCTTTTAACGAGAAGTCAGGTGTTTCAAAGTAGTGATTCACTTGTTTTGTAAATGCTTCAATAGAAAACGATTTACATAATGTATCGAATTCTTCTTTTGTAACGATATTTTTGAATTCAATTTCAATTTCTTGTGTCATTGTATAATCTCCTTTTGAAAAATAATTCTTTACACATTATCGCTTTTTCATAAATTTGGTTCAATGTTTTATTTGTTTGCGTCCATGTTATGATACAATAATACTGTTAAGTAAGACAGGAAGTTGAGATGGAGGAGTTAGAGCATGCAAAATAAAATCCAAGTTAAGAGCGTAGAAAAGAGAGAGAATGCTCTTATTTTTTGTGCGGAAAATAGTGAAATAGAGGTAAAGGAGTTAAGTGCGCGTAATCACGTACTTGTAGACTCAGACAATTTATCATTTTTATATATCTTAGAAAATGAATCATCTTTCATTTATGTAAGTATTCCGCACACATGCTGGGAAGCAATGCATGAAGCGATGAATAACGATGTGGTTATGTTCGTTCGCGTGAATGACATTGAAATGGAATTAGAAGGATTAAAAGAAGAAGTAGAATATTTAGTTGAAAATATTGAAGGTAATGCAAATTACGGAGAAGAATTAGTAACTGCTGTAGAAAAAGTATTTCTATAAGCAAATGGATTGATTTTGGTGGTGGTTGAAATGAATCGAAATTGGGAAGAATTTTTAGCACCTTACCACCAAGCGGTGGCAGAGCTGAAAGTGAAACTAAAAGGAATGCGTACTCAATTTGCAATGTTAACAGAGCATTCTCCAATTGAGTTTGTAACAGGAAGGGTAAAGTCGGTTGCAAGTATTATTGATAAAGCGGAGAAGAGAAATGTACCGCTAGACCGATTGAGAGAAGATATGCAGGATATTGCTGGGCTTAGAATGATGTGTCAATTTGTTGATGAGATTAAGCCTGTTGTAGAATATCTTCGAAAACGAAATGACTTTGAAATCGTGGAAGAACGTGATTATGTTACGCAAAAGAAAGATAGCGGTTATCGTTCTTATCATGTTGTCATTAGTTATCCTGTTCAAACGATTCAGGGTGAACAAAAAGTATTGGTAGAAATCCAAATACGCACGCTAGCAATGAACTTTTGGGCAACAATTGAGCATTCTTTAAATTATAAATATAGTGGACGTTTTCCTGAAGATATTAAAATAAGGTTGCAACGTGCAGCTGAAGCGGCGTTTTTATTAGATGAAGAAATGTCTTCTATTCGTCTTGAAATTCAAGAAGCGCAAAAGGCTTTTTCAAGAAAGCAAGAAACGAAAGATTCTGAATCATAAACTAAAGGGTGTTGGGCGATGAAATTTACAATTATGTCAAAGGGAGATCAATCATCAGATACACTGGCAAGCACGATGAAAGAGTACTTGCTAGATTTTGGATTTATAATGGATGAAAAGGAACCCGATATTGTAATTTCTGTTGGGGGAGATGGAACGCTTTTATATGCGTTTCATCGTTATTATAATCGATTGGATGAAACAGCATTTGTTGGTGTACATACAGGACATCTAGGTTTCTATGCAGATTGGTTACCGACAGAAGTAGAGAAATTAGTAATTGCAATTGCGAAAACACCATTCCAAGTGGTGGAATATCCGCTTTTAGAAGTTATTATTCGCTATGTGAATGGAAGTAAAGAGTCACAGTATTTAGCGATGAATGAGGCGACTGTAAAAAGTGCAGAAGGTACATTAGTAACAGAAGTAGAAATACGCGGAGAATATTTTGAAACATTCCGCGGAGACGGCCTTTGTATCTCTACTCCTTCAGGAAGTACCGCGTATAATAAAGCGCTTGGCGGAGCGATTATTCACCCATCTATTGAAGCGATACAAATTGCAGAAATGGCGTCCATTAACAATCGTGTATTTCGTACTGTAGGATCTCCACTTGTATTGCCGAAGCATCATACATGTGTGTTAAAGCCAGCTGCAGGAATGAACTTACAAATTACAGTGGATCATTTAACGATGGTTCATCAAGATGTGAAATCAATCCAGTATCGCGTCGCAAACGAGAAAGTACGATTTGTTCGTTTCCGTCCATTCCCGTTCTGGAAACGAGTTCGTGACTCGTTTGTTGCAGATAAATAGAAAGGGTTATATATTTGAACAGATTTACATTGAAATGGGATATAGGTCCGGCTGAAGAGGGAACTTTAGTTAGGGAATTTTTGAAAACGAAATGTATTTCTAAAGCCGCTTTAACGGATATAAAGTTTCACGGCGGGGCAATTGAAGTAAATGGTCAACATGCGAGTGTTCGTCATCAGTTGCGTGCTGGTGAAGAATTACGTGTCTTTTTTCCAGTTGAGGAAAGAAGTGAAGGGATGATGGCAGAAGATATCCCTTTAAGCATTGTATATGAAGATGACGCGGTTCTTATCATTAATAAAGAGGCGAACATGTCAACGATTCCGTCTAGAGAACATCCGACAAGGAGTGTTGCCAATGCGCTTTTATCTCATTATGATAAGCAGCACCTTGCAAGTACAGTGCACATCGTAACACGTTTAGATCGTGATACTTCGGGGCTTATGCTTATTGCAAAAAATCGTTTCGTGCATCATCTTTTATCGAAGCAGCATCAACAAAAAGCTGTGAAACGAACGTATGAAGCAATTGTTCACGGAAAGATTGTAGAACGAGAAGGAATGATTGATGCACCAATTGGTCGAAAATCTGATAGCATTATTGAGCGAACGGTTTGTGAGGATGGACAAAGGGCAGTTACTCATTTTAAGGTAATTGATAGTACATATCATAAGACACATGTAGCGCTTGAGCTTGAGACAGGAAGAACGCATCAAATTCGTGTGCATATGGCTCATATAGGACATCCGTTACTTGGTGATAGCTTATATGGAGGGAGAAGGGATGAAATGAAACGGCAAGCACTTCATAGTAAATCTTTGACGTTTTATCATCCTATTTTAGAGAAAGAGATGTCTTTCACTATAAAGCTTCCAAGCGATATGCAAGAAGTGTTGCGGCATACTTAAAAAGGGGACAAAATTCTTATATTATAAAGAATTTTGGTCCCTTTTTTCTTAGCGGAATAATATTAAAATTTGGTTTTCACCCGTACGCTTTATAACGAAAAATCCACTTTCGGCTTTTGTAGCAATGCCATTGTCATTTGGACGACAATATCCATGTGCTTCGCAAGTGCCGTCATCACGTACTAACATTTGTCCAATTAATCCGACAGGAAGCCACTCGGCGCGATCTTTTCTTGCTACATATTTGCAAGTTGGATCCCATTCTGTATTTAAAAGAGGTTGTATTTCTTCGGCTTCCGTCCATACATATTGGCGTTTTCCAAAGTTATCTGTTTTATAACGTTTTTGCCAACTTAAAGCCCCGCTATTTCCTATAAGGGCAGGGGTTGCACTAGATATTCCTAAAATGAACGAATCGCGTGAAGTAGCTATCCGAATTTTTTCTTCGTTACTAAATGTAACGAAATAACCGACATCAATAGGTTTATAACCTTCGGTTTCAAACATTTGTGCAAAATCCGTTCCGCTTGCATTGTAAGACGCGCCCTCAATGTACATTTCTCCATTATGAGCAAGCCATTTAGCCCCGATATTATGGTCGGTGTCGCTTACACCATTTGCAATAAACCAAGAATAAGCTTCTTCTGCAGTGCCGAAGCGCCCCATAATATGGCTACCTGCAAAATGAGCTGTTGATGTATGATGACCTTCCGCATGAGAAGAGGATCCGTTAGCGATAGTTGCGTTTCCTTCTGCGTGTGCTGCTTCGCCTAAAGCAATTGTCTGTTTACCCTCCGCATGAGAATAAGCCCCGCCTGCTGTCGTTTCACTTCCCTCACTATGCGAACTATGTCCAGTTGCTTTTGAGTTTGATCCTTCTGCATGAGAGAAAGAACCTTTTGCGTGTGTTAATAAGCCTTCCGCATGTGCTGCCATGCCCTCCGCATGAGAGTGAAGCCCCTCTGCATATGCATACCGGCCGCCCCTTTTAACTTTTGTATTTTCAGGTGTAGGTGTCTCAATTATGAGTGGTTTTTCAATTTGTATATCATTCGATGAAGCTAATGCTTCTTTTATTTTTTTTACTTTGTTTATAATAGCAGCTGGAATTTCTGGTTCCACTTTTTTATTCATTGCTACAGAAATATTTTCTTCCGTCTTTTCTTCTGTTTGGTTAGAATGTAGTATCTGTTCATCTTGATTTGAAAGCTGTTTATTTTTTTGTTGCATCTTTATTTTTCTGCGATCGATTATGCGGCTCATCACAGCATTTTCTAAAGAGACATATGTTGGTTTTACTTTGCTTTTTTTTGATGACTCTTGTTCTTCCAGTTCTTCTATCGCTGCAGCCCGAATACTACACCAGTTGTTAATTCCGTACATGGGCAGATATAAAGGGGGGAATTTTCTTTTTTGTTTAGAAGATTTTTTCTTCATTCTGTCACCTCCTGCGACATTATATGTAGTGTAATTAAAAAAAGATGCACTTTATTGCATCTTTTTTTAATTACTTTACCTAGTTTCATATGAAATCTGCCTAAATAATACGGTAATCTCTCGCTAAGTAAGGTAGTTATGAAATTGGACGGAATTTCTCAGCGACAAAAGGTAAAGAAGAAGGGACAGAGATAGTCTCCATTTCAGGATAACGTAATCCGGTTAATTTGCCACCAAATACAGCACCAGTATCAATATTGACTGTCTGATTGACGAATCGAGGTTCTGCTACTGGTGTATGTCCATATACAATCCAAGCTTGCCCCTTGTATTCTTGCGCCCAATCGCGACGGACAGGTGAGCCATCGGCATGCTTTTCTCCTGTAATATCACCATATAATACAAAGGTTTGTACTTTTTTATCTCGTCTTCCTATGTAATCTTGCCGAATCCCAGCGTGACATACGATTACTCTTTTTTCATCTAGTATGTGGTAGAGCGGTGATTGTTCATAAAGAGTGATAAACTTTTCTTTTATAATGTTTTGCTTATTAGGAGGAAGTGCCTCATATTCAGCAACAGTTGTTTCAAGTCCGTGAGCGACTGTTACATTACGCCCAAGGAAAAATCGATATAGTTTATTACAGTGATTTCCAGGAGCGTAATAAGCTTCTTTTTTATGTATGACAAGTTCCCATACAATTTCAATCATACGTAATGAATGAGGACCACGGTCTGTAATATCGCCAACGAATGCAAGTTTACGTTGGTCAGGGTGAACCGGTAGACCGCTACTCCAGTTATATCCTAGCTTCTCTGTTAAATTTTGAAACTCTTGGAAGCATCCATGAATATCTCCTATAATGTCATATTTCATATTTAAACCTCCATCGTATTTTTCATTAGTATATCTAAAAAAGGATAGAGATAAAAATATAGCGTTTTTGTGTTGTTCATTTAAACATAAAGATTTTCGTTCTTGAGCGAACATTTAAAATGAATCCAATCGCAATCATGTATGTAAGCAGTGAACTTCCTCCGTAGCTCATAAGAGGTAATGTTATCCCTGTAATGGGAAGTAATCCGATTGTCATCCCGATATTTTGGAATACTTGGAAAGTAAACATTCCGATTGTACCAGCGCAAATGTAACTACCGAAAGGATCATTACTTTCTAAAGCAATATGAATCATTCGAAAAATGAGTAAGAAAAAAAGAGAAATAATGACACTTGCGCCTAGAAATCCAAATTGTTCAGCGACATTAGTGAAAATAAAATCTGTATGTGGTTCTGGAAAATATACTTGTCCATTTTCCCACCCTTTTCCTTGCATTTCTCCGGATCCAGTCGCTAAGAATGCTTGTCTTAATTGATAGCCTTGTGCATCATATTTGTAAGGTGCTAACCATCCGTAGAAGCGATTTAATTGATATTCTTTTAAAATGTGTGCTTTAAAGAAATCTGTGTGAGTAAAAAAAATATATATTAATGTAGTTCCAGCAACGAAAGTAGCTGAAACTAATCCGAAGATAAAACGCCATCGTATGCCAGAAACTAGTATCATTGCTGCAAGCATCGCTGAAATGACCATTGTATTTCCTAAATCTGGTTCCTTTGCGATGAGTAGTAGTGGTGGCAAACTTGTTGCAAATATTTTTCCAAGTAGTAAAAAATCGTCATGTATTGTTTGGGAAAAATATTTCTCATTATGGTTTGCTATAATTCGTCCAATGACGATAATTAAAAATAATTTCATAATTTCAGAAGGCTGAAAATTTCCGATGCCTGGGAGCCTGTACCAAGCGGTAGCGCCTTTAATTGTAACGGCACCTGGTACTTGAAGTTCTAGTCCAATAAGTAGTACCATTGCAAAGCTGTACAAATACCAAGCAATTTTTTGATAACGATCGAAGTCGATAATCATAATAACACCAATGGCTATAAATCCAATGAAATACCATTGGATTTGCTTTAGTACAAAATTGACGTTTTGTAAAAATGGCGGTAAAGAGGCTTGCGCACTTGCAATAGCACAACAACTAACAATCCCAATGGCAAATAAAATAAATAGTAATACGTAGTCTATTTGATATTGAGAATTTGGATCTTTCAATGTAGGTATTCCTTTCTACTGCTCTTTATAGTAATGGATTTTATCCCGCATTAATGGGCAGTAAGACCCCTACCTCAAAATTCAGCGAAAGCGAAGAAGTTAGGTGGGGGATCAACTGCCCGTAAAAGCCCGATTGGTGAGAGCTGATTAAAGTTTCACTTTATAGTATGAGAAAGAATGTATGAACTATACGAATGATTCACATATAGTCCATACACTTTTAATTTTGCAGAGTAGTTTAATTGTTTAACTCTTTAATAATTATATCCAAACAATGGGAAAGACGTACATGTGCGTCAGGAAAAATATCTAGTTGATGAAGATAGTATTTTAAGGAACTTTTACACCATTGGTAAGCACTAAGTAGAGCTGCTCTATAGTCTGTAGTATTTTGTAAAAAGCCATATTCTTTTGCTGTTATAACGAGGTGTGTGAAATCTTCACAACCTTGAAGGAGCTTATTGTGTATTTGTTGTCCAGCATGGTAGCGAAATTGACTTAAAGGCTCAGAAATGTATATTGCATTTCCTTTAGAAAGTAAAGAAATCCATGAGGCCATATCAACACTACAAGAATATTGTCGCTCTTTAAGGGTGCCAAAAGGTTCAGTGAGCAATTCCTTTCGGAACAAGGTAGTTGTAGGCTCACCGATAATGTTGTGTCCACCCTTTAACATCCAATTACCTAAAAATATCCCGTTTAATGGGGTGTCTTCACTATATAACTTTTGTGTTGGATGGGAATCACCTATTAGATTTCCATGATCATCAATGCGTACTCGATAAGAAGTAACAAGAGCAAGATTTTTATTGGGATCTTGCTCAAAATAGGTCATCATTTTTTGTATTTTATGCTTATAAAACACGTCATCGTCCATTAAAAAATTTATATACTCACCATTTGATTTTTCTATGAGCATAAGGTCATTGTGAAATTGTCCTAGAGTAGGGATATTTCGAATGTATGTTATATTTTTATAATTTGGTAAGTATTGTTCGCGTATTAAAGTTGCTGTTTCATCATTTGTACTATCATCTCCGATGATGATTTCAATATTAGAATAAGTTTGTGCCAATGCACTTTCTAGAGCAATTTTGAAATAATGAGGCCGATTATAAGTGGGAATAAGGATGGAAACGAGAGGTGGATTTTTTTCATTCATCATACATAACTTCCTTTCAGAAGCTTTTTTTTGTAAGAACAATATCTTGGTAACTTGTATATTCATGTCTGCCGCACCATAAACCGTAATGCGGCTTATTGATTATTTCTAGGCCGTACTTATTCAATAGATTGCAAATATCTGTCTCAGGATAAGCAACTGCGAAATTCGGAATATCTTTATTTACAACGTAGCAATTTTCGATTCGATGATAAAAACCTAATGTACTTTGTCCTGCATTTAAATAATAGGACGATTCAGGATTTATAAGAAAGAATGTAATGAAACATCTCCCGTCTTTTTTTAATACACGTACAATTTCAGATACGTAATGTTCTAATTCTTTTGGGAGAAGATGCGTAAATACAGAAGTTAAAAAGATAAAATCGAATGTCCCGTCTTCATAGGGGAAACGATATTGAGAGGCATCTTCTTTTCCTTCTGGATTATAGAATTGATTGTATATGTCAACATGTTCAAAGTGAAAATTATTACGCATAGTTGAAATGTTATTTTGACACCAAGTAATTCCATCTTTAAACAAATCAAATCCATAATACGCTCCATCATCATTTAAGTAATTCAATAATGGTACAGCCATTCGACCGACGCCGCAGCCTACATCTAATACTTTTTCATTTGGTTTTAAAGCGCCAATTTGAATAAAATGCTTTAGGAACTCTTTTCCAACTTTTTTGAAGTCGCCACCTACATATTGGACGAGTTCAGGAGGGGGGAGTAAAGTCATTTCTTTGTTAAGTTCACTCATGAGTATACCCCTTTCTTGTATGAGAAGATGCAGTAAGTCTATTAATAAAATTTTCAATTTGTATTGAGAGAACACAGGAAAACAATTGTTATATGTAAGGAGATTCCGAAAAAGAATACTTAATTGGATTAGAAGTGAGAGAAGGATGAGTGAAAATGAAATCTCCTATAGATTAAATCTTTTTTATTCTTTTCTCCAATAAACGCCAAATACATCAATTTTAGTAATAGGGGCTTTTAAATTTCGTTGGTTTCTAAAGTCTGTCACAGCCTCAGCACATGGCGGTAGCCCGTAGTCATCGATAATTATATAGCCACCTTTAGAAACTTTATCATATAAGTTCACGAGACCATCCATTGTGGATTCGTACATATCACCATCAAGCCGTGCAATTGCTATTTTTTCAATTGGTGCTGTTGGTAAAGTATCTTTAAACCAGCCTTTTAAAAATTTCACTTGATCATTTAGTAAATCATATTTTTTGAAATTCTCTTGTACTTGTTCTAAAGAGACGCGTAAGTAATCGAATGTGTGCAAATAATCACCGTAATCTTTTGGATATTGTTCTAGATTCGGTGCTGGCAAACCTTCAAATGAATCAGCGACCCACACATTACGATTCGTAATGTTGTTTGCTTGTAAAAAACCATTCATAAAAATGCACGATCCTCCGCGCCATACACCTGTTTCAATAAAATCTCCCTCTATATTTTCACGAACAACGGTTTCCATTGCCTCTTGTAATTGGTTCATACGTTCTCGACCGATCATGCTATGTGCTGCTCTTGGCCAATCCATTCCATCATGGCGTTCACTTTTTGAAACATTTGGTTTTACAATTTTTAAGTTATGGTTTTCAGCATATTGCTTAATGAATAAAGGGAGGGGGACTGTAACTGGCTCGAATTCTAGTTCTTTTGAAATATGTAGAGATGCGGGTAAGTATGCCTCATATTCTAACCATATTTCAAATAAAATGGTCTTCTTTAGCAATTCGAGATAAAGCTGAACAGCAGATTTACTTTCCATATTTGTGCCTCCTGCAAAATGTCATACAACAATATGATTATGTAGATAGCGAATGTTTCATGATTGAATTTGAAATTGAAAAAGCAGTAAAACTGATATCAGTTTTACTGCTAAGTAAAAAATTAAGCGATTTTTTCAATAATAATAGATGCATTTGTACCAACAGCTAATGATAGCCCAAGCCCTGTAACGATTACTTCAATTAATGATGGAGTTGTCGTAATTTGCGTAATTGCTTGAACAACGATAGGTGCTCCAACTGAGATTAAAGTGGCCCCAGTACCTGGAACAGATACCCCATTTACTTGGATTGTAAGTCCTCCTAATAGACTTACTGCTGCAGTGTATACGATAACGGTAATTTTATAGAATCCAGTTTGACTAATTACGAAAGTATCAGGATCTAATTGAGAAATTGCTGTACCAAACTGAGATCCAACAGTATTAAATGGTACTGGAGCATTAAGTCCAATATCCAAAGAAATCCCAGCGGAGTTAAATGCATACAATCCTGCTGGAAGCCCTAGTCCAGATGGTCCCGTAGGTCCCGTAGGTCCAGTAGCCCCAGTCGGCCCCGTAGGTCCAGTAGCCCCAGTGTCACCAGTCGGCCCTGTAGGTCCAGTAGCCCCAGTGTCACCAGTCGGCCCCGTAGGTCCAGTAGTCCCAGTGCCACCAGTCGGCCCCGTAGGTCCAGTAGTCCCAGTGCCACCAGTCGGTCCTGTAGGTCCTGTAGGTCCCGTAGGTCCAGTTGGCCCCGTAGGTCCAGTTGGCCCGGTAGGTACAGTCGGCCCCGTAGGTCCCGTAGGTCCAGTCGGCCCGGTCGGCCCAGTCGGAAGGGTAAACGGTGGTATCGGTGGTAATGTAGGTCCTACAAGATTAGGGTCAAATGCACTAGCTGATAAAGATTCATCGGGATTTAATCCATTTGAATAATTATTATTTGACATAAATTCACCTCCATAAAGCGTTCATTATATAGTAGATGCAAAACCGAAAGAAAATGACACGGACATTTGAATTATTGAAAAGAAATCTTAAACTACTTGAACAATTTAAAAAAATGGAAAGTTTAGTATATGTATAACATATGATTGATTTGGAAGAGGGTGATTATGTTGAACAAGCAAGGAATTACAATTAGTTTATGTATGATTGTTCGAGATGAGGAGGAGACAATAGCCCGTTGTTTAGAAACAGTTGAAAAAATTGTGGATGAAATTATAGTAGTTGATACAGGTTCCGTCGATCGAACGAAAGAAATCGTAGAGAAATACACTTCTAACATATATGATTTCCAGTGGATTGATGATTTTGCAGCAGCAAGAAATTTTTCTTTTTCAAAAGCGACGCAAGAGTATATATTGTGGCTAGATGCAGATGATGTCTTATTAGAAGATGCTCAAGAAGCATTGAAACTTTTAAAAAGAGAATTAGATCCTAAAATTGATGCTGTTTCGATGCCTTATCATCTTGCAATGGATTCTAACGGGAAACCTTTATATTGTACAAAAAGAAATCGACTTGTAAAGCGTGAAAAACAATTTCAATGGTTTGGAAAGGTTCATGAGTATTTAGCTATTTCTGGTGAGGTTTTTAGTAGTAATGTTGCTATTACACATAAAAAAGAAAAAAAAGTAACAAATCGTAATTTGAAAATTTTTCAAAATACTGTAGCGGCAGGTGAAGAATTAAGTCCGAGAGATTTATTTTATTACGCAAATGAATCTACGGATAACCAAAAATATGATGATGCAGTTCTTCTATATGAAACATTTCTTAATCAAGACGAAGGATGGTATGAAGAGAAAATTTATGCATGTGGTAAGTTAGGAGATTGCTATGCAAAGCTAGGAATGTGGGAGAAGGCAATCGAATCTTGTGTGAAGTCGTTTCGGTATGACGTCCCTAGAGGAGAGAATTGTACAAGAATAGGATATATATATATGGAACAAGAAAAATATAATGAAGCGATATTTTGGTTTAAACTTGCCACGGAAGTACCAATGGCAACGGAAAGTCCTTTCCATAGTCCAGCTAGCTACACATGGCTACCCTATTTACAAATGTGTATTTGTTATAGCAGGTTAGGGGAGCAGGATAAAGCGTATTATTACAATGAATTAGCAGCTTCTTATGTTCCGAATAATGCTGCAATTGAATATAACCGTAAATATTTTCGGGGAGTTTTTGATAAACCATATAAAGTGTAATAGGTTTCGTTTTTTAGAAATGATTTATCGCTATTCTAACTCTAATAGATTGGTTATATATTAGAGTATCAGTAACGTAACCAATATAAATAAAAGATTTTATACTGCTATTTGCGGGCTAATAATCATTGGGGGATGAACAAAATCTGCACTTTATAGAATTCATATGAGATTTATATTTCTAATTCAATTTGCATAAGGAGTGTGTGAAATGAATCGCGAAAAAAGTTCTTTATATGAAGAAAAATCCGAGCATTATTATAATGCAGCGAATCCGAATTTATTAAAGCATATAAAAAAGGAATGGAAAGAAGTTCTTGATATTGGTTGCTCGAGCGGTGCATTGGGAGCAGCTATTAAAGAAAACGGTACACGTGTATCAGGAATAGAGGCATTTCCAGAGGCGGCAGAAAAAGCGAAGGAAAGACTAGATCATGTTATTTTAGGGGATATAGAAAAAATAGATCTTCCTTATGAGGAGGGGCAATTTGATTGCGTCCTATTTGGGGATGTATTAGAGCATTTATTTGATCCGTGGGCTGTGATTGAAAAGGTTAAGCCATATATAAAGCAAAATGGTGTGATTTTAGCAAGTATACCAAACGTTGCTCATATTTCAGTATTAGCTCCCTTACTTGCTGGAAATTGGACGTATACAGAATATGGTTTATTAGATAAAACACATATTCGTTTCTTTACATTCAATGAAATGCTAAGAATGTTTTTAAAAGCAGGATATTCAATTAGTAAAGTAGATCGTGTATATGTTGATCATAAAATGTATGAGTCGCTTATTGAGGAGTTATATGGAATTTGTAAAAAATATCGTCTTGGAAGTGGCTTCATGGCTGAGACAGTTGTATTTCAGTATATTATTGAAGCTGAAAAATCACAATTATGAGTGCTGCAGACAAAACAATATTATTTGTTACATGCATAAATGATCGGAAATTGTATGCAAACTGCGTGCGACATATATTGCAATTGTTAGTACCGCCAGGGTATATTGTCCAATTTATGCCGATTCGAAATGCGAAAAGTATGACGAGTGGATACAATCAAGCCATTTCGCATCCAGCAAAGTATAAAGTGTATTTACATCAAGATGTTTTTATTATAAATAGGGCTTTTTTATACGGATTACTTCAATTATTTGAGGAACATGAAGACCTTGGGATGATTGGGATGGTTGGAGCGCAATATGTTCCTCCGACTGGCGTATGGAACGAAGGGCGTGGAATTGTAGGAAAAGTCATTGGTTATATGAATGATTTGTTTTATATGGCAAGTTTAGAACAACCGTATCATGAATCAAAAACATTTATTCCTGTAGAATGTATTGATGGTTTATTAATGGCGACACAATATGATGTTCCGTGGCGAGAAGACTTATTTGACGGATTTGATTTTTATGATGTATCCCAATCATTTGAATTTAAAAAAGCAGGATATACAGTCGGTGTACCTGTACAGCGCGATGCTTGGTGTATCCATTATCATTTTGATGTGAATATGGCGAACTATGAAAAGTATCGGAAAATATTTGTGGAACACTATATGTCAGATGTAAATAAGGAAGAATAAAAGGGGGGACAAAAATGAAAGATCATACAATATTAGTCGTTGTTTGTGTAAATAATGAGGAGCTTTTCAAACAATGTGAGAGCCAAATAAGAAACATTTTTGTTCCCTCTGGTTATGTCGTGCAAATTTTTCCGATACGAGATGCGCAAAGTATGGCAAGTGCATACAACCGAGCCCTTTCATATCCAGCGAAATACAAAGTGTATATACATCAAGATACATATCTTATTAATCGAGACATGTTTTCTACACTTATATCTCTTTTTAAAGAAAATGAAAAGCTTGGTTTAATAGGAGTCGCTGGGGCTCAGTTTTTACCGAATAACGGGATATGGTGGGAAGGAAAAAATTTAGTAGGGAAAGTGATTGAGTATAGAAGACGGAATTATCAATTATTAAATTTAGATCAGGTTTTTTATGGTAATCAACCATTTTTGTCAGTTCAGGCAATTGATGGTTTATTCATGGCAACGCAGTATGATATTCCGTGGCGAGAAGATTTGTTTCAAGGGTTTCACTTTTATGATGTGTCACAGTCTTTAGAGTTTCAAAGGGCTGGTTATTTAATTGGTATCCCAAATCAAGCAAATTTATGGTGTATTCATTACAACGGGGATGAGTTTGATGCGGATACATATGAGAAGTACCGGAAAGTGTTTGTAGAACATTACAAAGATATATTATCTCCATCATAAAGGAGAGATGAAAAGTGAAAGGAATTATTTTAGCAGGTGGTACTGGATCGAGATTATATCCAATAACGAAAGTAACGAATAAACATTTACTTCCTGTTGGTCGGTATCCGATGATTTATCATGCGGTATATAAGCTAAAACAATGCGATATTACAGATATTATGATTATTACGGGTAAAGAGCATATGGGGGATGTTGTTAGCTTTTTAGGGAGTGGTCATGAATTTGGAGTGTCCTTTACGTATCGTGTGCAAGATAAAGCGGGCGGGATCGCACAGGCGTTAGGGCTTTGTGAAGATTTCGTCGGGAATGATCGTATGGTAGTTATATTAGGGGATAATATTTTTTCAGATGATATTCTTCCGTATGTTGAAGAGTTTGCAAATCAAAAAGAAGGTGCGAAAGTGCTATTGCAATCTGTAGAAGATCCCGAAAGATTTGGCGTAGCACATATTCAAAACCGAAAAATAGTTGAAATTGAAGAAAAGCCGAAAGAGCCGAAAAGTTCTTATGCGGTTACGGGAATTTATTTGTATGATTCGAAAGTCTTTTCTTATATTAAAGAATTAAAACCTTCTGCACGGGGAGAACTTGAAATTACAGATATAAATAATTGGTATTTAAAACGAGGGGTACTTACTTATAATGAAATGAGCGGCTGGTGGACTGATGCGGGAACTCATGCTTCGCTTCAAAAGGCGAATACGTTAGCGCGTGATATTAATTTTGGGAAACAGTTTAACGGAGAATAGGTGAGAATATGAAAGTTGTAGAAACAAATTTTACCGATGTAAAATTGTTAGAACCGAGGTTGTTTGGAGACGAGCGTGGCTTTTTTTCAGAGAGTTATAATAAGCAGGTGCTAGAAACATTAGGGATAACGTATTCATTTGTACAGGATAACGTATCTTATTCGGCTAAGGCAGGAACGATTCGGGGACTACACTTTCAAAAAAAACCGAAAGCACAAACGAAACTCATTCAAGTTATGCAAGGGGCAATTTATGATGTTATCGTTGATTTACGAAAAAAATCACCAACATTTAAACAATGGAAAGGATATATTTTAAGTGCAGATAACCATCGACAATTACTAGTGCCAAAAGGGTTTGCGCATGGATTTTGCACGCTTGTTCCGCATACTATCGTTATGTATAAAGTAGATGAATATTATAGCGCAGAGCATGACTCAGGATTACTTTGGGAAGATAAAGATTTAGCAATTCCTTGGCCAGTAACCGATCCTATATTGTCCGATAAGGATCAGATATTACCATTATTAGAGGAATATGAAGATAGTTTTTAAGTAGGAGCGTTGTTTATGAATATATTAGTGACAGGTGGGGCTGGATTTATTGGAAGTAATTTCGTTCATTACATGCTACAAAGTTATGAAACATATAAAATTATTAATTACGATGCATTAACATATAGCGGGAATTTAAATAACGTAAAATCTCTTCTGGATCACCCGAATTACTCTTTTGTAAAGGGAGAAATTCAAAATGGAGAGCTATTAGAACACGTTATAAAAGAGCGAAACGTACAAGTGATTGTAAATTTTGCAGCCGAATCACATGTGGACCGTAGTATTGAAAATCCGATTCCTTTTTATGATACAAATGTAATTGGGACGGTCACTTTATTAGAACTAGTTAAAAAATATTCGCATATAAAACTTGTGCAAGTATCAACGGATGAAGTGTATGGCTCTTTAGGAAAAACAGGGAAGTTCACAGAGAAAACGCCGTTAGCTCCAAATAGTCCATATTCTTCAAGTAAGGCGAGCGCGGACATGATAGCTCTATCTTACTATAAAACATATCAATTACCGGTTATAGTAACGCGTTGTTCTAACAATTATGGACCGTACCAGTATCCTGAAAAATTAATTCCATTAATGGTTACGAATGCACTAGAAGGAAAAAAACTACCGTTATATGGTGATGGTTTAAATGTAAGAGATTGGTTACATGTAACGGATCATTGCAGTGCGATTGACGTTGTTTTGCATAAGGGACGTGTCGGAGAAGTATATAATATAGGTGGAAATAATGAAAAAACAAATGTAGAAGTTGTGGAACAAATTATTACTCTTTTAGGAAAAACAAAAAAAGACATTGAATATGTTACAGATCGTTTAGGGCACGATCGTCGTTATGCGATTGATGCAGAGAAAATGAAGAATGAATTTGATTGGGAACCGAAATACACGTTTGAACAAGGATTACAAGAGACGGTGAAATGGTATGAAAAGAATAAGGAATGGTGGAAACCACTAAAAGATTAGTAAGGGGCATGTTAAATGAAAGAGAGGGTTATCATAACAGGAGCAAACGGTCAATTAGGAAAGCAACTATTTGAAGAGTTAGACTCTGAAGAATATGATATATATCCATTTGATAAAAAGTTATTAGATGTGACAAATATATCCCGAATACAACAAGTGGTACAAGAAATAAAACCACATATAATTATTCATTGTGCTGCCTATACGAAAGTAGATCATGCGGAGAAAGAACAGGATTTTGCGTATAGAATAAATGCAATCGGAGCTCGAAATGTAGCGGTTGCTTCACAATTAGTAGGGGCGAAGCTAGTTTATATTAGTACTGATTATGTATTTCAAGGTGCCAGACCAGATGGATACGACGAATTTCATAGTCCAGCGCCGATAAATATATATGGGGCCTCTAAGTATGCGGGGGAGCAGTTCGTCAAAGAGTTACATAATAAATATTTTATCGTTCGCACATCGTGGCTATATGGTAAATATGGGAATAATTTTGTGAAAACGATGATGCGATTAGGAAAAGAAAGAGATGAAATATCTGTTGTAGCGGATCAAGTTGGCTCTCCTACGTATGTGGCGGATTTGAATATGGTTATTAATAAGCTCATTCATACTTCTTTATACGGTACATACCACGTATCAAACAGAGGTTCATGCTCTTGGTTTGAATTTGCACAAAAGATATTTTCGTACGCCAATATGAAAGTGAATGTATTACCTGTTTCAACGGAAGAATTCGGGGCTGCGGCTGCGAGGCCCAAATATTCTATTTTTCAACATAACATGCTAAGATTAAATGGTTTTTCACAAATGCCGTCTTGGGAAGAAGGATTAGAGCGGTTTTTTATAGAAACCAAAAGTCATTAACAAATTTCTGTTAATGACTTTTTTGTTTGCCTTTAAGCGGTTTTATGGTACTATAATTATAGTATCAGGTACTAATAACAAGTATAAGTATTTCTGGGAGGATATATCATGGAACTATTACAAGGGAAAACATTTGTTGTTATGGGCGTTGCGAACCAAAGAAGTATTGCATGGGGAATAGCTCGCTCTTTGCATAATGCAGGTGCAAAATTAATATTCACATATGCAGGAGAACGTTTAGAAAGAAACGTTCGTGAATTAGCGGACACATTAGAAGGACAAGAATCACTTGTATTACCTTGTGATGTAACGAATGATGAGGAACTTACAGCTTGCTTTGAAACAATTAAACAAGAAGTAGGTACTATTCACGGTGTAGCACATTGTATTGCTTTTGCAAATCGCGATGACTTAAAAGGTGAATTTGTAGATACTTCTCGCGATGGATTTTTACTTGCACAAAATATTAGCGCATTCTCTTTAACAGCTGTAGCAAGAGAAGCGAAGAAAGTAATGACAGAAGGCGGAAATATTTTAACATTAACATACCTTGGCGGCGAGCGCGTTGTGAAAAATTATAACGTTATGGGTGTTGCGAAAGCTTCATTAGAAGCGAGCGTGAAATATTTAGCGAACGATTTAGGTCAACACGGTATTCGTGTTAACGCTATTTCTGCAGGACCAATTCGTACGTTATCTGCAAAAGGTGTAGGCGATTTCAACTCAATCTTAAGAGAAATTGAGGAGCGCGCACCACTTCGTCGTACAACAACGCAAGAAGAAGTTGGCGATACAGCAGTATTCCTATTCAGTGATTTAGCACGCGGTGTAACAGGAGAAAACATTCATGTTGATTCAGGGTATCATATCCTAGGATAAATATAATATTAATTTTTAAAGGACAATCTCTAAATGCTGAGATTGTCCTTTTTATTTGTTCTTAGAAAGAACGATTTTTAACGAAAGTTCTTACCACGTGATGAATATAACTATAATAGTACACGATTTATTTAGCTACGTATGGAAGTGGGAGGGACGAGTGTGAAGAATAAAAATAAAAGTTCAACAGTTGGAAAACCGTTGTTATATATCACGCAAGTAAGTTTAGAACTTGCTGCACCGAAAATAAAAAGGATTATCCTTACAAACTTTGAAAATGAAGATCAAAAAGAGAAAAGTAATAGACAGGAAAATATTGTAAGAAGTGCTGTGGAAGAGGTAATAGAACAAGAACAACAAGAAGAGCAGCAAGTGGAAGAAAAAATAGAAGAAGAAAAAGAAGAACACATAGAACAAGAAGAGCAAGAACCAGAACCAGTAAGAACTGTCCCGTATAATAAATCATTTAAGGATATGAATAATGATGAAAAAATTCATTTTTTACTAAACCGCCCTCATTACATTCCGAAAGTAAGATGCAGAATAAAAACAGCTACAGTCTCATATGTTGGATCGATCATATCGTATCGTCATGGCATTGTATCTATTATGCCGCAAAATAGTATGAGAGATATTAGGTTGTCTATAGATGATATCCAATCGATTAGTATGGCCGGTTTTTAAATATGTAAAGGTGGTAGAAAGCTTCTACCACCCCAATAGTTTTTTAGTTTACTTTACGATAGAAACGTCGCGTAAGCATTGAATCGCACAGAAACAGCTTAAATCAACAGTAATGCAAGTAGTTGTAGATATTAATCTTGCATTTGGTACAGCTAAAAACGTACAAATTGGATCGTCACCAGGTGGTACCGGAGTACCGTCACCTAATACTACAGTTAATACACGTAGCACAGCACAGCTATCATCATCTACACTTTCCACACGGAAAATTGGAGATCGGCAGCTAGTAAGGCTTGAAGATGGTGCAAATGCTTCAAAAGGTTCTCCAGTTTTTGTGTATAAAATAAAAGGGCGTGTATTTGCTACTGATGCAGTATTGTGTGCACCTAAAAATGGGATTTCACAACCAGATCCACATGTTGTTGTAGAACAATCTTGTAATTCATTGATGAATTTTACAACGTCAACTACACAATGAGAAGAGCCATGGTGTTTATTTTCGTTACAACTCATTAATGTCACTCCTTATCTTCTTGTTTGTATTTACATTAATAAGATATTGGAGTCGAGGAGATTTGGTCACAATCTCAAGACCTTTTTTTTTAAATAGGCGAAAGAGGATAAGGGTAGGTGGAATTATGCTGTTTACAAGCTGGCTTTTATTTTTTATTTTTGCGTTAGCTGCTTTTAGGCTCACTCGTTTAATTGTTTATGATAAAATTACAGCCTTTTTGCGAAGACCATTTATTGATGAATTAGAGATTACGGAGCCGGATGGAAGTGTATCAACGTTTACAAAAGTGAAAGGTAATGGATTAAGAAAGTGGATTGGCGAATTATTAAGCTGTTATTGGTGTACAGGTGTATGGGTTAGTGCTTTTTTATTAGTCTTATATAATTGGATCCCTATCGTTGCGGAACCGTTACTTGCATTATTAGCTATTGCAGGAGCGGCAGCAATCATTGAAACAATTACAGGATATTTTATGGGAGAATAATATATTTTCATAATACGAGAAAAAGCGGAGTTTAAAAGAATGAGGGAACGGAAATAAAGAGTTGTTCATATAGTAAATAGACAGAATTGACAGTAGAGGAGATGTTTGCTGTGAGCAATAATCTAAGGCAGAATTCATATGACCTGCAGCAGTGGTATCATATACAGCAACAACACCAAGCACAACAACAGGCATATCAAGAACAATTACAACAACAAGGATTTGTGAAGAAAAAGGGATGCAATTGTGGGAAAAAGAAGAACACAATAAAACAATATGAAGAATGAAACACTCATGCTACTGTGAGTGTTTTTTATTATATATAAAAAGCGGTATTTCTGTATAAGAAATACCGCTTTTTACTAGCTAATTTGTGCAACTGTTAATGCTGCAGCACGAATGTCTACAGTTCCAATTAACTGAACTGGCACAATTTGAATTAAGTCACCAGGATTTAAGTTAATAAGAATAACACCGCTGGATACGTCTACTTCACCAGTACCAATAACGTTAGAACGAACTGCTGTACCTGATCCAGGAATAATGTTAGCTGGTGTATTTAATGATAAGAAGAAACGACCAGCTTCTGGTGCAGTAGGTACGTTATCAAGACTAATTGTTAATGTATAACTAATTTGATAAATACCAGCTCGTAGAATTCGAATGCCATCTCCGACACTTACTGTATCATTTATTACAGGAACAGTAATATTTGGGTTTGGACTTACGCTAGGTAATAATAGTGGTGTAAATAGTGAAGCAAACTGAGGTGCAGACGCGTTGAAAGCAAAACCAAAGGCAGGTAGTGTACTAGCTGGCTTCGCCTCACAATCGATTTTAGTAAATTCGCAATCAGAAGAGAACATGTTTTTCACTCCTTTATCTGTTTCTACTTTCAGTTAATGAAAAGGACAGGTTCTATGTTCTAGACAAGTTCCCAATTTTAAGAAATTTACATAAGAATACTCGTTAAGCATGGATTGGGTGGCAGAATACTCTGCCACCCAATCCATGCTTAACTCATTATTTAGTTTTAAATAGAAACATCACGTAAGCATTGAATAGCGCAGAAGCAACTTAAATCAACAGTAATGCAAGTGGAGGTTGATATTAGTCTTGCATTTGGTACAGCTAAAAACGTACAGATTGGGTCGTCACCAGGTGGTACAGCGGTACCATCACCTAAAACTACAGTTAATACACGCAATACAGCACAGTCATCATCATCTATACTTTCTACGCGGAAAATAGGAGATCGGCAGCTAGTAAGGCTTGAAGATGGTGCAAATGCTTCAAAAGGTTCTCCAGTTTTTGTGTATAAAATAAAAGG
>NZ_SEIY01000003.1:0-191620 GCF_004634455.1 Bacillus sp. 007/AIA-02/001 | reverse complement strand
GATCGGCAGCTAGTAAGGCTTGAAGATGGTGCAAATGCTTCAAAAGGTTCTCCAGTTTTTGTGTATAAAATAAAAGGACGTGTATTCGCTACTGATGCATTGTTATGTGCACCTAAAAATGGAACTTCGCAACCAGATCCACATGTTGTCGTTGCACATTCTTGTAGTTCATGTATAAAACGAACAACATTCGATACACAGTTGAAATCACACTCATGTTGATGATCTTCATTACAATTGCAGCTCATTATGTTCACTCCTTCTCGTGAGTTCTGACATACACTATTACAATATGAGTGGGATATGGCTGATATTACGTTAATTCTCACGATAAAAACAAGGAATTTATATAGGAGGGATGTACATAACGTGATATAAAAAAAGACATCCTTATTTAGTGGATGTCTTTTCAGGTAAATCTTTTCGCACAGTATATAAAAAACGAGATATATCTAATTTCTTTCCTCTGAAAAATTGCGGAGAAGAAATGTAAAGTTCTTCTTTCGCACGTGTAATGGCAACATAAAGTAATCGGCGTTCTTCTTCTAACGCTTCAGAAGTTTCCGTAACACGATCATTTGCATCTTTTAAAGAAGAAGTATGAGGCAGGATTCCATCACTCGCTCCAAGTAAAAAGACACATGGAAATTCAAGGCCTTTTGCGTTATGAATTGACATAAGTGAAACGGCATCTTTTTGCGGCATTGTTTTTAATGCTTCCATTTCTTTTTGACCTTGAATCGCCTCGTCGATAAATTGTAAATAAGCTGGAATATCGGTGAAACGAGTTGCAGACTCCATTAATTCTTCCAACATTTCTTCTTGTATGTCTTTATGCATTGTAAAGGAAGAACGATCGTTACTTTGTAAGTACTCTAAATATTTTCCTTTACCATGAATGATTTCTTTTAATGCTTTTTTCGGTTCTAATTCTTTAATAAACTTAATAAAATCGATGCGCTCATTTACCTTTTTCACTTGAAAAGGTTTTAAGCTTGGATTTAATAGTAAGAAATGAAGAAGAGAAGGGAAGCGCCCCTCACCATATTTCCATTGTTCACGTTCAATAAATGAAATACAATCATCACGTCCGATATACATCGTCGGCAATATGTTTGAAAGTGATTCTAGTCGAAACGGCTCAATCACGAGTCTTAAATGATCTAATACAGGCTTAATTAAAGAATGTTCATAAAATGATTGGCTCGCTCCGTGTTTAATAAACGGGATTTTATGAATGGTAAGCTGATCAAGTAACGAACGACTTACAGAATGTGTGCGATACAGTAAACAAAAATCTTTAAAGTTACGTTCACCACTCTCTACTTTTTCTTGAATAAGCTGCAAAATTTGATTTGCTTCATCAAGAGTCGTAGCAGGTCTTGCATAAAAAGGTTGTACACCTTCCTCACGAACAGAGTATAGCTCTTTATCAAAACGTTCTTGATTTAATTTTATAACTTCATTTCCAAGCCCGACGATAAAGGGATTGGATCGATAATTCGTATTTAGTGCAATGATTGTTGTGTTATCAAATTCTTTTGGAAAAGATAAAATAATTTGGTGACTTGCTCCTCGCCAGCCGTATATCGCCTGGTCGTCATCACCTGCGATAAATAAATTATTTCTTGGCGTGGCTAACAATTTTACGATTTCATATTGTGCATACGATGTATCTTGAAACTCATCTACTTCAATGTAGTGAAAACGTTGTTGTAATTGAGTTAGTAAAGGAGCATTATTTTCTAACATATAATATGTTTCCAATAAGATGTCATCGAAATCAATATAATTGTATCTTTGTTTTACCTCTTCAAAACGTTCGTATACTTCTTTAAATTCTTGTTCGACTGGTGTTTTCGCTTTTACATCTTTCGGACGATTTAATTTGTTTTTCTCAAGTGAAATCATCGCGAGCATCGTTTCAGCATCATAATCGTCTTTTAAACGCAATTCTTTTAAAATTTTCTTTATCATAATTTGTTTATGTTTTTCATTTGCTAAAATTTGCTGATTATAACCTTGACTACGAAGTAATTTTAAGAAAACAGAGTGGAATGTACCAGCAACTACGTAGCTACTTGCTGCATGATTCATACCCGGTAACTTCGCAACACGACTTCGTATTTCTTCAGCTGCTTTTTGTGTAAATGTAAGTAATAAAATATTTCGTGGATGAACTTGTTTTACATTTACTAAATAACCAACGCGAGTTGTTAAAACAGATGTTTTCCCGCTTCCGGCACCAGCTAGTGTAAGAACAGGACCTTCTGTTGTGCGCACGGCTTCTAATTGTTTTTCGTTTAAAAAAACATTTTGTTGTTCAAGAGCGCGGAAATAAGCCGCATCTACATCTTCTTCCATAATTAAATGGGTAGATGTTTTCGGAATATGATATGTCGCACGCGGAATATCAGCGTGTGTTAACGATTTTTGTGAAAATTTTTCTTGTGTCATATGTTCACCTTCAAAACTATAGCATCAACATTTAACTTTAGCGGAAGAAAAAGAAAATAGCAATGTAAAAAAACAGGAGGGGTCACCTCCTGCTTTCAAATTACAATTCTTTTATCATTACGACGTGCGGGATATTTGCTTCCATAAATACATCAGAACTTGTTGCATATCCAAGTTTTTTATAGAAATCTTCAGCATGTGTTTGAGCGTGAAGTTTCAATTTCGGTAGCGAATTTTCTTTTGCATACGCTTCAAGAGAATCCATAACAATTTTTCCGATGCCTTTTTTCCGATGGGAATTTAGCACGCAAATGCGTTCCATTTTTCCTATACCATCAAGGATGCGAAAACGTCCAGCACCAACTGGAACATCATTGTCATATATAACAACGTGTGTTGAAGTTTCTTCAAACTCATCGTATTCTTCTTCAGCAGAGACACGTTGTTCATTTACAAACACTTGTTTACGTACAGAGAATGCATCTCTTAGTTGTTCGTCCGTTTGTACAATCTGTGCGTGCAAATTAGTTGTTCCCCTTTCCAAGACGGAATGTTTCGTGTACAGTCCATGTTCCATTTTCTAATTGATATAGAAGATGGAAACGATCAATTGGTTGTTCGTAATAGAAATCTTTCATACGTAATCGGCCCAACACATCAGCATGCTCTGCATCTGATAAGCCTTGTCCGATTGTTAAATGAGGTACGAAAGCATATTCGCGTTCTTGCGTGAATAACCCGCTATGCATTTCTTCATTTAAGAAAGTAAGTTCAGGTGTTTTTTCTACTTTAAAGTAAAGGACGTTATTAACAGGTGCGAATGAACCAACTTTCCCAACATGAAGGGTGAAAGGGTTCGTTTTACTTGCGATTGTATGTAACTCGTTTACAATCGACTCTAATTGTTCATCTTGCGCCTCAAAGGGTGTTTTCAATGTAATATGTGGCGGAACTAATGCGTAGTGCGGGTCATAACGTTTACGCAATCCGTTCGCTTTATCTTGAATCATTTTAGATGGAAAAATTACAATGCCTAATTTCATGTTCCAATTCCTCCCTTTGTAAGTCTAGTTAGATTTTGAGATAAATAAATCTCTTTATCTATTATATCAAATTATTCTGAATACTGCTCTCTATTATTTCATTGATAGAATATGAGAGAAGGCTTTCGGTAAATCAGTCTGCCAATATTTCCAAGTATGATTGCCTTCAAATTCCTCATAATGCGTGATGAAGTTTCTATCTGTAAGAAGCGTATTTAACTCACGGTTCGGCCCTACGAAATCAGATACTTGTCCATCAGTACGCTTTACAGCCGTTTCTTCTGTACCGATGACGTGATACAGTTCTAACGCCTGTGGATCTTTGAATTCTTTTGCTAAGTTCATCACTGTCTCATCCACAAATGGTGATTGCATAACGACTTTACCGAATGTATGCGGATACATAAGTGCAGTCATAAAGGAAACTGTTCCGCCAAGAGAATCACCAATTAAAACACGACCTTTTCCCATTTGGTACGTTGGATAATTTTCATCAATATATGGTGCAAGTTCATGAGCAAGGAAACGAATATATGCAGCATTTTTTACTTCATTTGGGAAATATTTTTCTTTACGATCATGTACATTTTTATATGGAATACCGACAATAATTGTACGGTCAATTTCTTCGGTTTCACGAAGGCGCTCAATTACACGGTGCGCTTTACCAAGCTGAAAATAATCTCTACCATCTTGTGCAATTACAACTGTATGTTTGTGCAGTGGTGTGTAATTTACTGGTAAATAAACGAGAAGTGTAACATCTTCTTGAAGTGATGCGCTATAAAATGAAATTTCTTCAATTCTCCCTATTGTTTGACTCATGTAGATCCCCCTAAATAAAAATTTACTGTAACGATTGTAAGAGCGACGCTTGTAGTGAAAAGGAAAGAAATATTCACTAATTGGTGCCTTAATTTCTATTTTACCATAATGGTACGAAGAATCTAAAAAATTAGTATTTAAGTTGCGAAAGAAAACGGATATAATGAAGTGGGATTTTTGACAGGTGAGAGGGGAGACAGGATTTGAAACAAGAAAAATCAATCGCACTACCATTAGCAATTTCTATAATTGCCATTTCCTTTGCAGCAGTTTTTGTAAAGATGTCCTCAGCACCATCTTCAATATTAAGTATGTACCGCTTATGGATTATCGTACTTATTATGCTGCCTATCGTATGGAAAAAAAGAGAGGAATTTAATAGGATTCAAATGAAAGATTGGGGCTTTTTAATTGGATCTGGTTTCTTTTTAGCACTGCATTTTCTTTTATGGTTTGAATCTTTAAAGCATACAACAGTTGCTAGTTCAACAATTATTTTGGCACTTCAACCAATCGTATCTTTAGTTGGAGGTTTTTTTCTATTTAAAGAAAGAACAACATATTCAGCCATTGCAACGATGGGAATCGCTATTTTAGGAGTAATGTGCATTGGTTGGGGAGATTTAGGTTTAAGTAAGCAAGCAATTTATGGTGACATATTATCCTTTCTAAGTGTAATAGCGGTTGTCGGTTATTTATTTATCGGGCAAACGACAGTGAAGAAAGTATCGCACTGGATTTATAGCTTTACAGTCTTTGCGTTTGCAGGTCTTTTTATGGGGATTTATAATGTTATATTACAAGTACCCTTTACAGGTTATACGAAGTGGGATTGGACTGTTTTTCTTTTACTTGCGGTTGTGCCGACAGTGTCACATGTAATTAATAACTGGCTATTAAATTATGTAAATGCAACGACAATTTCAATGAGTATTTTAGGAGAACCTGTTGGAGCATCTATACTTGCGTTCTTCTTACTTGGAGAAAAATTAAATGCAATGCAAATGATCGGTAGCATGCTCGTATTGTTTGGTGTATCTGTTTTCTTACTGCAGCAACAAAAGCGAACAGCAAAAAATGTCGTAAACGAGCCGGTGTATACACAGGAATTATAGTGTTAGGGGGAGAAAAGAGAAGTTATGATACTTCTCTTTTTGTTTTATAGAAATGCGGGCGTAGAAGGGGGAGGAAAATGGAAGAGATATTAAAGAAGTATATGAATAGATTTACAACACTAAGTGAAGAAGAGCAGCAAATGATCCTCAGGGAATTACAAATTGAAGAATATAAAAAAGGAACAGTGCTCCTAAGACAAGGAAATGTTCCGTTAAAATGTTATTTTGTATTAAAAGGATGCGTTAGGCAACATAGTATAGATGAAGCAGGGAAAGAAGTTACATCAAATTTTTATACAGAAGAACAGGCAATTTCGAATTTCAACCATCATAAACAAGATAAATCTTCATCTTTTTTTATTAACCTTGTAAAAAGTAAAAACTCAAATATTGAAATCAAGTAAAAGAGTGGCTACGAAGCCACTCTTTTACTTTGGATTTGTCATATAAGGTTGTACATGAATGACACATAGGTCACGAAATTTGCCTTCAGCAGTTGTGACAATTACGACTGCTTTACCTGCACTTTTTCCAGTAATCGTCACGGTGTCACCTTTTGGATATATGGTGATGATATCAGAATTCATATTTGACCAAATAAGCTCTTTATTCGTTGCTTGTATTGGTAAAATAGAAGCTGATAACACAATGTTTTGTCCCGTTTTTATTTTTAATTTATGTTTTTCCATATGAACACCGATGACTGAAATAACAGAAGGAGCAATTGAAATTTTAGGCGGGTTAGGTTGCATGTTTAAACAAGACGCAGAAGTATTTGTGATAGGTGAAAATTTTCGTGTTTGTTGTTGCTGGAAAGCTGCTAACATGTTGGAGTCCCCTTTCTGTATAAGTGCTGATACTCATACTATAAAGGAGTAGTGTTATGTTAAATTTAACGAAACATAAAGAATTTGTTAAATTTGATAAAAAGATTGTCGAACTGTAAAAAATCTCTGCTGTTATGATAACAGCAGAGATTTTTTTATAAATTATGACGATGTTGTTTTTCGAAATCCTCAAATTGCTCTTTAACTTCTTTTGAAGGTTGTGTTAGTAAACTAACAATTACGATGGCTAGTAAACTAATAGCGAAACCTGGAATCATTTCATATAAGAAATCTTTTAAGAATTTGAATTGAGTCCATATAATAACAGTAGCGGCACCAGAAATCATACCGGCAAGTGCGCCCCACTTCGTCATACGTTTCCAATATAAGCTTAATAAAATAGCAGGTCCGAATGAAGAACCAAATCCAGCCCAAGCGTATCCAACAAGAGCTAAAATCGTATCATTTTGTTTAAACGCTAATGCGCACCCAACTAATGCAATAACAAGTACAGCCATACGACCGACAAATACAAGTTCTTTATCAGATGCAGAACGTTTGAAGAATGTACGATATAAATCTTCAGTTACAGCACTAGAAGTAACGAGTAGCTGTGATGAAATTGTACTCATAATCGCTGCTAGAATGGCTGCTAATAAAAATCCAGTAATAAGTGGATGGAATAAAATTTTCCCAAGTTCAAGGAAAATTGTCTCTGGATTAGATAATGTCAACTCTTGTTGTGAATAGTAAGCAATACCAATAAGACCAGTAAACATAGCTCCAACAACAGAGAAAATCATCCAGCTCATACCAATTCTTCGTGCACTTTTAAGTTCTTTTACAGAAGAAATTGCCATAAAGCGTACGATAATATGAGGTTGTCCGACATAACCAAGGCCCCATGCGAATAGAGAAATCATGCCTAAAGTAGAGGCACCTTTAAAAATATCTAGACGTGTTGGATCTACAGATCGAATTGTATCAAATGCAGGTCCAAGTCCGTTCGAATTCATAATTGTTACGATAGGAACAAGAATAAGAGCGACCACCATAATGATTCCTTGTACGAAGTCTGTCCAACTTACTGCTAAGAAACCACCAAATAATGTGTAAGCGACAACAACGCCTGCAACAATGAATAATCCAACATGATAGTTCATGCCAAATGAATTTTCAAATAATACAGCGCCTGAAACTAATCCTGAAGCTACATAAAAAGTAAAGAAAATCATAATAACAAGTCCGGATACTAAGCGTAGCATATGAGATTTGTCGTGGAAACGGTGTTCCAAAAATTCTGGAATAGTAATAGAGTTATTTGCAATTTCTGAGTAGGTACGTAAGCGAGGAGCGACATAAAGCCAGTTTGCGTATGCGCCTAGTGTTAGGCCGATCGCAATCCAACTACTACTTAATCCAACGCTAAACATTGCACCGGGTAATCCCATTAAAAGCCAACCACTCATATCGGATGCTCCAGCACTTAATGCTGTTACTGCGGGGCCTAGTGTACGCCCGCCAAGCATATAATCTGTTAAGTTGGACGTTCGTTTGTAGGCGAAATAGCCGATTACTAACATCCCGAGCATGTAAATAGAGATAGAAGTTAAAGTTAACATCTGCGTACTCATGTAGTTCCCCTTTCTTTTGTCAGGTCTTTTGATGCGTTATGCATATTTATCCCGCATTAACGGGCAGCAAAACTCCCACCTTAAAATTGGCTGGGCAAGGAAGTTAGGTGGGAGATCAACTGTCCGTTAATGCCCGATTGATTCAACTAATAATCAGTGGGGATGAACACCCTCTACTGATTAAAGTTTCACTTTATAATCTATCATGATTATTCTGAAAAATCCATATAGAAATACGAATTTTCAGAAATGTAAGCGTTTTTTGATGTCATTTTACTTTTTTAATATATAATATTCATACAAAAAACCTTATTTTTAATAGAGTATTTATTATATTTACATAAAAAGAGGTTGTTTTGTCAATATAATATTGAAAGGAAAGAAAAATAAAATTTTTAAAAAAGTATTGACTTGTGAAAAAAGTCAGGTCTATAATGAGTGCAACTTAAAAAAATGCAAGCGTTGATGAAGAAGAGTACACATGATGAACATGTCAGAGAGCTGATGGTTGGTGCGAATCAGTATGGAATTGATGTGGAATGGGCTTCGGAGCTTCCAAACCGAAACGAAAGAAGTAGGCTTTGGCGACATGATCTCATCGATACAAGAGACACGTATTGTTTTTGATACGGTAAAGTGCGTTACATTTGTAACGAATTAAGGTGGCACCACGGGAGTACCCGTCCTTTCTATAGGATGAGTACTCCCTTTTTGTGTATAAAAAATTAAATAAATGAAATCGTTTAAGTAAGAAGAGTACGTATATTGGAGACGTTACAGAGAGCCGGGAATAGGTGGGAGCCCGGTACGGTGCCATATACGGAATGGGCTTACGAGAGGTATGCTGAACAATTATTTTTAGTAGGCAACCCGGGTTCCGCCGTTACAAGGATAAGGTATAAAATTTGTACCTGAACAAAGCGGGATGCTTTTGCATCCAACACGAGGTGGTACCGCGGTATATTTATCGTCCTCTACATATTTTCGATATGTAGGGGACTTTTTTATTTTTCAGGGTGAGGTGAAGGACATGATGACGAAAGAAGAATTTATAAAACAAAAAAGAGAGAGAAAGACATTTTTAGTAATCACTGAAGAAGAAGGAGATAGCATTACGCCAATTTCTTTATATAGACGTATGAAAGGGAAGAAGAAATTCTTATTAGAAAGTTCACAGCTTCATCAAGATAAAGGGCGTTATTCTTACTTAGGATGTAATCCTTATGGAGAAGTGAAAAGCGTTGGTACGGAAGTGGAACGAACGATTTACGGCCGGGCAGAAAAGTTACAAGGTAACGTACTGCAAGTGTTAGAAGAAGTAATCGTACCATCACAAGTAGACAGTCCATTTCCATTTTGCGGAGGAGCAGTTGGTTATATTGGATATGATGTCATTCGACAGTATGAAAACATTGGAGCGGATTTACACGACCCATTAAATATTCCGGAAGTACACCTTTTACTATATCGTGAGTTTATCGTTTACGATCATTTACGCCAAAAGTTGTCGTTTGTATATGTATGCAGGGAAGATGATTCAACAGATTATGAGGAAGTATACGAAAGGCTACGAGTATACAAAGAGGAAGTGCTACAAGGAGAAGAAGCTGAAGTAAATGCAATACAATCCCCATTATCATTCACTTCTTCTATAACGGAAAAAGAGTTTTGTGAGATGGTAGAAATTGCGAAAGAATATATAAGAGCGGGAGACATATTCCAAGTCGTACTATCACAGCGTTTACAAAGTGAATGTATTGGGGATCCATTCGGGTTATACCGAAAACTTCGAATTGCAAATCCATCACCATATATGTTCTATATCGATTTTCAAGATTATGTTGTACTCGGTTCTTCGCCGGAAAGTTTACTATCAGTAAGGGAGGATAAAGTGATGACGAATCCAATTGCTGGTACAAGGCCGAGGGGGAAAACGAAGAGGGAAGATGAGGAAATCGCAAAAGAACTGTTAGGCAATGAGAAAGAGCGAGCAGAGCATATGATGCTTGTAGATCTTGGGCGAAACGATATTGGTAGAGTGAGCGAAATCGGCTCGGTTACGATAGATAAATATATGAAAGTAGAAAAATACTCTCACGTTATGCACATTGTATCTGAAGTTTACGGAACATTGCGAAAACAAATGGGCGGATTTGATGCGTTAGCGTATTGCTTACCAGCAGGGACGGTTTCTGGAGCTCCGAAAATTAGAGCGATGGAAATTATAAATGAACTAGAGAATGAAAAAAGAAATGTATACGCTGGTGCAGTTGGATACGTTAGTTTTTCAGGAAATCTTGATATGGCGCTCGCCATTCGAACGATGGTCGTAAAGGATGAAAAAGCATACGTTCAGGCAGGAGCAGGAGTCGTTTACGATTCAGATCCAGTAGCTGAATATGAAGAAACATTAAATAAAGCGAGAGCGCTTTTGGAGGTAATGAAATGATTGTACTTATTGATAATTACGATTCGTTCACATATAACTTGTATCAACTGTTAGGCGAACATGAAGAAGAAATTGTAGTTGTAAGAAATGATGAAATAACGATAGAACAGTTAGAAGAGATGAATCCAAGAGGAATTGTACTTTCACCAGGACCAGGAAAACCAGAGGATGCTGGCATTTGTATCGACGTCATCCGTCATTTTTATAAGAACGTTCCCATATTAGGGATTTGTCTTGGCCACCAAGCGATCATATCTGCATTTGGAGGAGACATTGTTAGAGCAGAGCGTATTAAACACGGAAAAACATCGCGTGTGAAACATAACGGAACGTCAATCTTTTCATATGTTACACAGCCCCTAACGGCGATGCGCTATCATTCCCTTGTTGCAGAGCAAACGAGCTTGCCAAAGTGCTTTGACATATTAGCGACAGCGATGGACGACGGAGAAATAATGGCAGTCCGTCACAATTATTATCCGCTCTTCGGATTACAGTTTCATCCGGAATCAATCGCAACAGAAGAAGGCGGAAAGTTAATCCGTGCCTTTTTAACAGAAGTAAAAGAGGAGGAAAGAGTATGAACAACTATCTTCGTAAATTAGTGGAGGGTCAACATTTAACAGAAGAGGAAATGTATAAAGCAGGACTACTTTTATTAAGTGAAAACATATTAGAAAGTGAAATTGCAGCTTTCTTAGTCTTACTGAAAGCGAAAGGTGAAACTGCAGAAGAAATATACGGTCTCGTTCGAGCTCTTCGCGAAAAGGCATTGCCGTTTTCGAACCATATACAAGGAGCAATGGACAATTGCGGGACGGGTGGTGATGGTGCTCAAACGTTTAATATTAGCACAACATCAGCATTCGTACTGGCAGGAGCAGGTGTAAAGGTTGCAAAACATGGTAATCGTGCTGTTTCTAGTAAAACAGGAAGTGCAGACTTATTAGAAGAACTAGGTGTAAATATTAGTAGTACGCCAAACGAAATTGATTATTTACTAGAGCATGTAGGTATTGCATTTTTATTTGCACCAGCGATGCATCCAGCACTAAGGCGCATTATGAAAATAAGAAAAGAGTTAAACGTGCCGACGATCTTTAACTTAATTGGCCCTTTAACAAATCCAGTGAATTTAGAAACACAATTTGTCGGTATTTATAAACGAGATATGTTATTACCAGTTGCACAAGTATTACAAAAGTTAGGCCGGAAACAAGCGCTTGTCGTAAATGGAAGTGGTTTTTTAGATGAAGCATCATTACAAGGGGAAAATCACGTAGTCCTTTTAAAAGATAATGAAATAGTAGAAATGAGTATTGATCCAGAAAAGTATGGTTTTTCAAGAGTGAAAAATGAAGAAATTAGAGGGGGGAATTCAAAAGAAAATGCAAAGATTACGCTTGAAGTATTGAGCGGAGAAAAGAGTGTTTATCGTGATACAGTTTTATTAAATGCAGGTCTAGCTCTTTTCGCAAATGGAAAAACGGAAACGATTGAAGAAGGAATTAAACTCGCGGCACATAGCATTGACTCTGGAAAAGCATTAGCCAAATTAAACTTATTAATTGTAGCAAGCAACGAAAAATTAGAAAGGGTGAACTAAAGTGGGGACGATTTTAGATAAAATTGTAGAACAGAAGAAAAAGGAAGTTGCGGAGTTATATGAAATATATACACCAGTAAAAACAAAAAGAAAGACACATTCACTTGTAGAAGCGTTACAGCAGTTTACTGTCATTGCAGAAGTAAAGCGAGCATCACCATCAAAAGGAGATATCAATTTACACGTTGACGTACGAAAACAAGTGGGAACATATGAGAAATGTGGTGCAGGAGCAGTATCTGTTTTAACAGATGGTCAATTTTTTAAAGGATCGTTTCACGATTTACAAACAGCAAGAGAAGAAAGTAACATTCCGCTTTTATGTAAAGATTTCATAATCGATAAGATTCAAATCGATAGAGCGTATGAAGCGGGAGCAGATATTATTTTACTAATCGTAGCAGCGTTAACGAAAGAGAAGTTAAAAGAGTTGTATAGCTACGTGTTAGAAAAAGGATTGGAAGCGATTGTTGAAGTTCATGATGAACAGGAATTAGAAACTGCGATTGTATTAAATCCGCACGTTATTGGCATTAATAATCGTAATTTAAAAACGTTCGAAGTAGATTTAAGCCAAACTGAAAAGCTTGGAAAAAGATTGAATGAGGAGAAATTACTTTGGATTAGTGAAAGTGGCATTCATTCAAAAGAAGATATTATTCGTGTTAAAAGAGCTGGAGCCAAAGGTGTATTAGTTGGAGAGGCGCTTATGACATCATCTTCTATTAGTAGTTTTTTTGAAGATTGTAAGGTGAATATATGAAAGTAAAAATTTGCGGCATCACTGATGTGGAAACAGCGAAAAGTGCGTGTGAATATGGCGCAGATGCACTCGGATTTGTTTTTGCGGAAAGTAAACGGAAAATCACTCCAAAGAGAGCGAAAGAAATCATTCAGGAGCTTCCAGCCAACGTGTTAAAAATCGGTGTTTTCGTAAATGAATCAGTAGAAGTGATCCAGAAAATTGCAGATGAGTGTGGGTTAACACATGTACAACTACATGGAGATGAAGATAATTATCAAATTAGAAGATTGAATATTCCGTCTATAAAATCACTAGGAGTAACTTCAGAAAGTGATATGAAAAATGCTCAAACATATGAAACGGATTATATATTGTTTGATAGCCCGAAAGAAAAGTTTCACGGAGGAAATGGGAAGAAATTTTCATGGGAACTACTTGTGCATATGCCAGAAGAGTTGCGAGAGAAAACGATATTAGCTGGTGGATTAAACGCTCTTAATATAGAAGAAGCGATTCGAACTGTTCGGCCTTATATGGTCGATGTGAGCAGCGGAGTAGAGACAGAAGGAAAGAAAGATGTAGAGAAAATAAAACAATTTATTATAAAAGCGAAGGAGTGTTCCAAATGAACTACGCATATCCAGATGAAAAAGGACATTACGGTATATACGGAGGACGATACGTTCCAGAAACGTTAATGCAATCTGTACTAGAACTAGAAGAAGCATATAAAGAAGCGATGCAAGATGAGGCATTTCAAAAGGAATTAAATCATTATTTAAAAACGTACGTCGGAAGAGAAACACCGCTTTATTTCGCTGAAAATCTGACGAAGTATTGCGGAGGTGCAAAGATTTATTTAAAACGTGAAGATTTGAATCATACAGGAGCTCATAAAATTAACAATACAATCGGTCAGGCACTACTTGCAGTGCGAATGGGCAAGAAAAAAGTTGTCGCTGAAACAGGAGCTGGACAACACGGAGTTGCAACAGCTACTGTATGTGCTCTTCTCGGATTAGAATGCGTCATTTTTATGGGAGAAGAAGATGTAAGACGTCAAAAATTAAATGTGTTCCGAATGGAATTACTCGGAGCGAAAGTAGAAAGTGTAGCGGCAGGTAGTGGTACATTAAAAGATGCGGTAAACGAGGCGCTTCGTTACTGGGTTTCACATGTGCATGATACGCACTACATTATGGGATCTGTTCTCGGACCACATCCATTCCCGCAAATTGTACGTGATTTCCAAAGTGTAATTGGAAATGAAACGAAAAAACAATATGAGGCGTTAGAAGGAAAGTTACCAGAAGCAGTCGTTGCTTGTATTGGAGGTGGTAGTAATGCAATGGGGATGTTTTATCCGTTCGTACACGATGAAGAAGTTGCTCTTTACGGCGTAGAAGCAGCTGGAAAAGGCGTTCATACAGAACAGCATGCAGCAACTTTAACGAAAGGAAGCGTCGGTGTTTTACATGGATCAATGATGTATCTTCTGCAAAACGAAGAAGGACAAATTCAAGAAGCACACTCTATTTCAGCAGGACTTGATTATCCAGGTGTTGGTCCAGAACATAGCTTGCTAAAAGATATTGGCCGCGTTTCTTATCATTCGATAACAGACGAAGAAGCATTAGAAGCATTTCAATTATTAACGAAAAAAGAAGGCATTATCCCGGCGCTAGAAAGTTCACATGCTGTCGCATATGCATTAAAATTAGCTCCGAAAATGAAGGAAGATGAAGGACTTGTTATTTGTTTATCTGGCCGTGGTGATAAAGATGTAGAGAGTATAAAACGTTATATGGAAGAGGTGTAAAAAATGGGAGTAGAAAAAATTAAAGCAGCGTTTGAAAATGGCAAGAAAGCATTTATTCCGTACGTAATGGGCGGAGATGGCGGCTTTGAAAAATTAAAAGAAAGAATTTGTTTTTTAGATGAAGCAGGAGCGAGCATCGTTGAAATCGGCATTCCTTTTTCGGATCCAGTCGCAGACGGTCCAACGATTCAAAGAGCAGGGAAACGAGCGCTAGATAGCGGTGTAACAGTAAAAGGTATTTTTCAAGCATTAATAGAGGTAAGGAAAGAAGTGCAAATTCCGTTTGTACTCATGACATATTTAAATCCAGTACTTGCATTCGGAAAAGAACGATTTGTAGAGAAGTGCTTAGAGGCCGGTGTGGATGGTATTATCGTTCCAGACTTACCGTATGAAGAACAAAATATTATTGCGCCGTTACTTCGAGAGGCAAACATTGCGCTCATTCCACTCGTTACCGTAACGAGTCCTATTGAAAGAATTGAAAAAATTACGAGTGAATCAGAAGGGTTCGTTTATGCTGTTACAGTAGCGGGCGTAACGGGAGTACGTCAAAACTTTAAAGAGGAGATTCATAGTTACTTAGAAAAAGTAAAATCACACGTCAACTTACCAGTAGTCGCTGGATTTGGCATCTCAACAAAAGAACATGTAGAAGAAATGGTTACAATATGCGACGGAGTTGTCGTTGGAAGTAAGATCATTGAGCTTTTAGAAAATGAAAAGCAAGAAGAAATATGTGAATTAATATATGCAACAAAACAAAAAGAAGAGGCGTAGTCTCTTCTTTTTGTTTTGCGTAATAAATGTTAAAATATACAGAAAATACATATAATTTAGAGGGTGAGAAGGCATGCTAAGACGTAAACTACTATATCTATTCTTAACTGTACCGCTATACGCTTGGCTCATTAGCATGACGAAAATAGAGTTAATGGCTCTATTTTTAGGGTATGTATTCATCTTTTCCAACTTAAATCGCATTCAAGAACAGTCTATTTTAGAAATATGTCTATTTTCGATTAGTATAGAATTATTTAGTATCGTTTCGATTGTATTATTAAACGAATTATTTCTACGGATTCATTCATTTACATTAATGAAATTTTGGAATATTATATTGCAAGCAATATGTACTTACATTGTGTTTGTTGTGTTGAAAGAAATAGTCGGAAAGCAGACAGTTTTTCAGGATAATAGAAAATGGGAGTGAATGAAAAGGAGCCGTTTGGTTCCTTTTTTGAATCTGTTGTAAAAACAATTGAAAATTATAGTATCTGTTATATAATAGTTAAAAATTGTATTTTAAACGAAATGAGATGATAACATGGCCATATTGTTGGCACTTATCCCAATTATGATGATTTTCATTTGTTTATTTTTATTTAAACAAACGTCATTAAGGTCCTCGTTAATTTCTTATGCTGTGTCTGTTGGAATCGTTTTACTCTCGCCAATGTTTCAATTAGGGATAAGTGAAACTGTGCACGCAACGATTAAAGGATGGTTAATTTGTTTTATTGTCGGGTACGTTTTATTTTTCGGTATTTTTTTATTTCACCTCATGAACAAAATGGGGTACATCGATCAAGTAGCACGTTTTCTAGAAGCAGTTACTCAGGATCGCTTATTACAAATGCTGCTTATGTGTTTTGGCATTTGCCCGCTTATTGAATCAGTAAGTGGATTCGGTATTGGCTTCATGGTTGCAGCACCTATTTTTCTTTCACTAGGATATAAACCATTTCAAGCTGTACTACTCTCATTCATCGGCTTACTAGCTAGTTCATGGGGCGCAATGGCAACTGGTACGATTATCGGTTCGCAGCTAATAAATATGCCTCTTACAACACTTGGCACAAATACAGCGCTATTAAGTATTCCGATGTTTGCTTACTTCGTTATTCTTTCTTTACACGTTGTTGGCGGCTGGCAAGCGGTTATAGAAAAGTGGAAAGAAGGAGTAGGGTTCTTTCTATTATTTTCTCTCGGAATCTATCTTTCTAATGCGTACGTAAGTGTTGAACTAGCCGGGATATTAAGTTCTATCGTTACGATTACCTTTGGCTTTTTTATCATTAAATTAAAAGGAAAAAGTGGGCAAAATCTTATAACAGAACATGCGGCTGCAACGGAGAGAGAAGTATCCATTATAAAAATTATTAGCCCTTATATATTTCTAACAGTTTGTATTTTACTTTCTCGCCTCGTTCCAGCATTACATGATTTGTTCAGATCATATGCAGTCCTTGATTTAAAATCATACTCTTACAAATTAGAAATGCTGTATTCACCAGGATTTTGGCTCGGTATGACTTGCTTATTTACTATTATTTTCTTCCGGATACCATCTCATATTATTAAACAATCACTCTCGCAAACGATAAAACAATGGATTCCATTTGCGATTACGACGACAATGTTTATCGCCATTTCAGAACTAATGGGTGCATCTGGTATGCATTTATTACTTGCAAAAACCGCTGGTGAAACGTTTGGAAATTTTTTCGTTTTCGTTGCCCCGTTTATTGGCGCTATTGGTGGATTTTTAACAGGTAGTAACGCAGGATCAAATGCAATGTTTATAAAACTACAAATGCAAACCGCACAAAACGTAGCACTCCCGTGGCAATATGTCACAACACTTCAAAACACCGCATCATCAGTAGCGACAATTGCTTGTCCATCACGGATTACACTAGGTGCTTACTTATGTAATATCCCTTACCGTGAAAATGAACTATTAAAGAAGACGACGTTAATGATCTTTGGTGCGGTTTTGCTTGTAGTGGTAGAAGTTATTGTTTGGTATATGTTGAGAAATTAAAAATCCTCCTAACATAGGAGGATTTTTTTTATGAGTGGATAATGATTTAAATATGAATAGCTTCTACTAAATGAATAGGAGATGAAATGTATGCCCCTAAAAAACTACGGTGTGTTAAAAGGTACAGTTATACAATCAAAGATTGGAAAAGGGAAAACACCTCATTATCAAGTTCATTTACAGGGCGAGACAGGAGTAAATTATCGTATTGCAATTAACGTAAAATCGCAAAGCTATCCGTCAGAAGTTTTATATTTTGCGAGTAACAATATTAAGTCAGAGGCGATTCATATTTTACCGACATTACCATTCGGTTTTACAGAAATAAAAAACAATGAACCGAAAGTAGCTTTAGATTATGTAAGAGGAAATCTATTTGACTCAAATCAAATGATTCCTTTGCCTCCCGAAAAAGCAGGAGCAGATAATGATTTAAATGAAAAAATAGAACGTTATATAAAACGAGCAATAGAAGAAAAAGCAATTATTTACGCGTTTGGTGAAAGATGGGGACCAGAAGAAAATACACCAGATTCCTATTTTCATTTCAAACCAGGAAACGGTATACATGATATTCATATGAATCAAGGGAATGTAGAAAAATGGCAAGGTGATGATGGCATATGGCAAGACGGAGGAATACTCATTCACTTCGAAAAGGAAGAAGAATGGATTGGTATCTTTCTTGCATTCCAATCACAGTCATGGTGTACCGATGAAGAAGGGCATGCTCGCGTTCCGGTTGAGCATTGTGATTATAAGGGGAATAATTAATAAGAAGAGGGCGTTCAAAAAGAACGCCCTCTTCTTATTTTATAAAACGAAAAACTAACGAGTGTAGAAAGACAAGAGAACAGCAGTGCCACACTAGAAAACGCAATGAGATACATATTATATTTCATAACCTGTCCAATTAGCTGATTACTGTCGTATTGAAACAGTCCTGCTATTATGTTGAATAAAAATAACACGATAAACATGACGATAACACCGTCTATTGATCCTTTAATATCTGGTTTACTTAAAGCGATATGTGCGGAAATGCAAATGGCGATAAATAAAAATAACCAAAAGGAAGGATTCAATAAATTGCCGATTGTAAATAAGCTTTTCAATAATACAAACGTCGACAAGAGCATGTTTTGAACCATTTCTATATTAATAGAAGTAGAAGCGATTGTTTTTTCGAGAGTTGTATTAAATAAGAAATATGAATTCGGTACGAAATAGCGCATTAAAAGGATTAGTGCAGTAATACCAGAAATAATAGGCCCAATGCCGATGAAGAAATTTCCAATCCGTTGATACACACTTTTTTGATTGTATTGATGTTGTACGTAACCTAAAGCCCCTTGACTTGTATCTGTCGGGAAGAACTGCGTTGCTACAATCTTATGACGGAACAGCACGCACATAATGGCATGTCCAAGTTCGTGAATAGGAACACCGATCCAAGCCGTTAATAGGAATCCTTTTCGTCCAAAAGCTCTCGACCAATACATCCGTGTGAGAGATTCTAAATAGCCTAATAGAAATCCAATTACAATGATAACGCCAATTAAAGATAATAATTGGATTACGCTTGTAAGGAGTATTTGAAAAATTGAGTTTACCAATTCCATTGCCAGTCATCCAATCTGTTAAAAATATTATTTATTCTGTTTCATAATAGCATTTTTTTTCAAGATTACTAGCACATATATTTTCTTTCGGAAGAAGGATTTCAGAATCTTTTTCTTGTAGTCATGTTTTATGTCCAAAGTCATATATTGAATTTGTAACACCCTATATGGTATATGCTTAAGGAGGGATAAGAGAATGAAATGTCCGTCATGTCATACAGAAAATGCAGCGGAGGCAAAATTTTGCGGGAATTGTGGACATTCGTTAACGGAAGAGGTAGTGGCAAGTAGTGGTCAAGAAGAAGGGTCGGAACAAGCACGTGCGGCACAAGCAAAGGAAGCTCGGCCAGATGAAACGGTAGAGCAAGCGAAGCGGTTTGCGAGCGGCTATTTTCAATTTTTTAAACATGCATTACAAGCACCGACAGCGATTATGAAAAGCGGCGCTATTGAAGTGCGAAATGGAATTGTAAGTCTTGTTCTTATTTGTTTTTTAGGAGCATGTATTTTTTATAGAATGATGAGTGCAGCATCAGCAGTTACGAGAACATTTGCACCAGATATATCTACTCCCACGTTTTTTGGAGAATCTATAACGGTCTTTTTCTTTTTATTAATTTTAACTTTATTTGTGGGATTTATTATTTTTGTAAGTGGCAAGATGATGAAATCATCTTTTTCGTTTCTTGAAGTATTTGGTATATGGGGAACGATAGCGACGCCGACTATTGTCATATTAGTCCTTTCTTTTCTTTTTAGTTTCTTATTAATCTTTTTCTTACCGATATTATTATCGGTAGCTGCAACTTATATAGGGATTAGTATAACTGTAGCCGTATTAAAGCTAGACAATGGTGGATTAGATCTCGTTTACACACTTATTATTGCAAATGTTTTAATTGGAATTGCAACATTCATTGTACTTTGGTCTTACATTAGCACGATAATTCAAGCCTTAACACAGGGAATAACTGGCTTCTAATGAAAAGGTGGTTGACTGGATGAATGTATGTACAAAGTGCGGAGTTCAGTTTGAAGATAGTGTGCAATTTTGTCAAAACTGCGGGACGAAGAGGGGACGTTCTGTAGTAAAGAAGAACATGAGCGGTGGTGTAAAAGTTGGCATTACACTGTTAGCGCTATTTGTTATAGCGATTATTGGATTGTATTTGTACGGATCGTCGTATTATACGCAGGTGGCACAAGTAGACCGGATGATTACGATTTTACAAGAGAGGGACGGAGAGAAATTAGCTGAGATCGTTACGGCAGATGATCCATCGGTTATGATAACGAGAGAGAGCGTAACGCCTCTATTTTCATATATAAAAGAAAATCCATCTTACGTGAATGAATTAAAACAATATTTGAGACAAGGTGAAAAACAACGGGACGGAATAGAAAAAGCTGATTTTTCATTAACGAAAGACGGAAAGTATTTCTTTATATTTGATCGATATAAATTGAAAGCGAAGACGTACTATACAACTTTGCTTACAAATGAAAAAGACGTATCGTTAAAAATGAACGGAAAAGAAATTGATAAGACAGATGACAAAAAGTTTGAGAAGCAATATGGGCCATTTCTTCCGGGAAATCAAGTGTTTCAATCAGAGTATAAAAATGACTACGTAAAACTATCGCGTGAGGAAAAGGTTGTACTTATGAAACAAAGCCAAAATAACGTAACGGTAGATTTAACGTTGCAAGGTCAATATATTACAGTTCAAACGAACGCGCCTGGTGCAACATTGTACGTAAATCAAAAACCAGTTACAGCGCTGGCAGGAGAAGAAATTACATGGGGGCCTGTAGCGACTGATGGAAGTGCGACGATTTATTTAGAACGAAATGGAGAAAGTGGACGGGAAACGACAAAAGTAGAGACGGTAACGGCACTTTCGTCTTATAATCTTCCATTTCAAAAGAAAAGTACAGAAAAACCAGTTGTTTATAATGTTACTCCAACGCCCGCGACTGAGTATGTATATAATGGTTTCATCTTTCCTGATAGTGATATTCGAAAATTAACGAGCGCAGATTTAACATATTTATCGAAAGAGCAGTTGAAAATTGCTAGAAATGAAATATATGCAAGGCATGGACATATTTTTCAAACGAAAGATATGCAAGTGTATTTCGCAAAACAGTCTTGGTATAGAGAAAATCCTTATTTTACAGGAAAGTTAACAGATATCGAAACTTATAATATTGAACTAATCAAATCAGGAGAATAGAGCGCGTGAAAAAGGTACAGTGTATATTGCTGTACCTTTTCTATCGTTATTTGGCTGGACGAGGTTCCCTAGAGAAAAAGATATGAAAGAGAAATGTGACTTTACTTGCCCCTCCTGATGTACTGGCTTGCACATCAGATAAAGAACTAGACGTTAAAGCAGCTTCAGAATGAGGAGGGACGATTATTTTAAGAGCATCATCTGATTCTGAGGATGCAGTAACTGTTATTGTATCGTCAGAAAAATTTAAAATTTTAACAGTACCGACTGGAAAGATGGCCTTGCGAGCATGTGATGCAGAAGCGAAGCGGGTAGCTTTCCAAATAGTTTGTGAGAAAGTGTCATTGTCAGATAACCAAGCACGAGCACTGTATAAAGTTACACTAACGGTAAACTCCTGTTCAAGCGGGAGGGCGGGTTTCGGTTCTATCGGTTCCTCTGGAAGCTGGACGAGAAGGCCGGCGCACATGTATGTTTCACCTACTTTCAACTGGTTACTGTTATAGGATATTAAACATGTTGTTTATAAGACACGACAGGTACCTATTCATACATAAGTTTGTGCACAAAATTTGAAGATGAAATTCTCTTTCTTTACAATGGAAGTAGGTGTTATTTCTATAAAATATGGAAAACGTAAAGAGTATGTAAAAAAGAAGGAGTGGTAAAGTGAACTATGTCATTATTGGCGGAGATGCAGCTGGTATGAGTGCAGCGATGCAAATTGTTAGAAACGATGAAGATGCAAATGTTGTAACTTTAGAAAAAGGTGAAATTTATTCGTACGCTCAGTGTGGATTACCGTATGTCATTAGTGGTGCTATCGCTTCAACTGAAAAGTTAATCGCGCGCAACGTAAAGACGTTTCGTGAGAAATATGGAATTGATGCGAAAGTGCGTCATGAAGTAACGAAAGTAGATACGGAAAAGAAAATGGTGTACGCAGAGCATACGAAGACGAAGGATGTCTTTGAATTTCCATATGATCGATTATTAATTGCGACTGGAGTGCGTCCTGTTATGCCAGAATGGGAAGGACGGGAATTACAAGGCGTTCATCTTTTAAAAACAATTCCTGATGCTGAGCGCATATTAAAAACGTTAGAAACGAATAAAGTTGAAGATGTAACGATTATTGGCGGTGGTGCAATCGGACTAGAGATGGCAGAAACATTCGTCGAACTTGGTAAGAAAGTAAGAATGATTGAGCGAAATGATCATATCGGTACGATTTATGATGCAGATATGGCTGAATATATACATAAAGAAGCAGATAAACACAATATTGAAATTTTAACGAATGAAAATGTAAAAGCATTTAAAGGAAATGAACGAGTAGAAGCAATCGAAACGGATAAAGGTACGTATAAAGCAGATCTTGTTTTAGTGTCGGTTGGAGTGAAGCCGAATACTGATTTTCTTGAAGGGACAAATATACGTAAGAATCATAAAGGAGCAATCGAAGTAAATGCATATATGCAAACGAATGTGCAAGACGTATATGCAGCCGGTGATTGCGCAACACATTACCACGTTATAAAGGAAATTCATGATCATATCCCGCTCGGAACGACAGCCAATAAGCAAGGGCGACTTGCTGGACTGAATATGCTTGATAAACGAAGAGCTTTTAAAGGTACGTTAGGCACAGGCATTATTAAATTTATGGATTTGACACTCGCAAGAACAGGCTTAAATGAAAAAGAAGCGAAAGGGCTAAACATCCCGTATAAAACAGTTAAAGTAGATTCTACAAATATGGCGGGCTATTATCCAAATGCAAAACCACTTTATTTGAAATTACTATACCGTTCTGACACGAAACAATTATTGGGCGGGCAAGTAATTGGAGAAGAAGGTGTAGATAAACGTATTGATGTGATTGCGATGGCGCTTTTCAATAAAATGAGCATTCATGATTTAGAAGACGTCGACTTAAGTTACGCACCACCATATAACAGCGTGTGGGACCCAATTCAACAAGCGGCAAGACGAGCGGAATAGCACTTTTTAAGTGCTATTTTTTTTGCAAAGGGAGGTAAACCTTTTTAGCGAATAATAAAGAGGGAGGAACAGTTATAGATGGGAAAGGGGATTATTAAAAATGTTTGCAACACTTCAAACCGTTCAAGAATCAGAAAAAGAAATATTACGTAATTTGTACGCATTATATCTTCATGATCTTTCTAAGTTCACTATGAATATAACTATCGGAGCCGATGGTTTTTTTGGATACAAAGATTTGCATATGTTTTGGAAAAATGACGGAATCACGCCGTATTTTATAAAAGTTGATCATAGTATTGTAGGATTCTTATTACTACTGGAACGTCCGTTTTTGAAGAAGGAAAATGATTTTGGTATTAATGATATTTTCATATTGAATCAATATAAAGGAAAAGGAATAGGTAAACAAGCTGTTGAGAATTTACTAGAAGAGAAAAGAGGACAATATTTCGTTATCGAACTTCTAAAAAATGTACCAGCAGTGTCGTTTTGGAAGAAAGTATATAAAAAACTGAACATAGAATTTGATGAGAGAGAGCAGTTAATTGATGATGAAGAATGTCTCGTTCAAACGTTTAAAATTTAATGAAATTGGTTTTCCTTTTATATTACTTTGAAATTTAACTTTATCCCGCTATTTGCGGACAGTAAGACCCCACTGATTAAAGTTTCACTTTATTTTGAATATACCGTTTCCCCTTGAAAACATATTACGTATCGCTTATATTTTCATATAGTATTTATTTTTTAAACGAAGCAATGAACGAACCAGGGGGCGCAGTATGGCAATTAACATGAAAACAATCGAAGAATGGATTGCTGAATCAAATGCAAGACATGAAGAAGACTTTGGACACGTTGTGGAAGAAATGAAAGAAGTATGTGTCGGACTTGATAACGCGACATTAATTTATACGAAAAATGTATTTTGTTTCGGTAAAAAAGTAGAAGTCTTTTTCTTCTTCCAAGACCATGTCGTGATTGGACAAGAAAAAGACGAATATGTTGAGATTGAAAAATTAAAGTATGATGCCATTACAAATAGTAACTTAAAAACAAATGACAAAAATACTACGTTAGAATTAAAGTTTGCTAACGGACAATCTATCAATTTAGATAGTTTAAATGATAACTACGGTACGAAAAATTGGTTATTTGCTAGACAAATTAAGAGTATTTTTAAGTTAATCTAGTAAAAAAGCACGCCGTCCATCGGCGTGCTTTTAACTATGCAAAGCCCCTTTTAACCAATTCCGCGCCCGATATGCCCCAACTGGAACTTGAATAAGAGATGTTTCATTCCCAGCATCTATTCCGTACAATTGATCACATGAATTTGTATCAAAACTAAGTAAAGGATGCCCGCCCATCCCCATCGCGGTCGCTGCAAAAACGAGTTTATGAACGAGTATACCTGCTTCCATTTGGTGAATACGGTATCCTCTATAGCCTAATGCACGTGTATAGTAATCTTTCTGTCCGACTACATGTAAGCAAAGTGGTACTTGAAAAAGGTTTACGTTATCCATCGTCATACTAGACTGAAGTGGGTAGCGAAGGTCTCCATATCGAATTGGTTGTATGGAATGTGTTTTACTGTTATAAGCGTAAGCTCCGTTTTCAATATTTTTCACGCTATAAAAACATCCGTATAAGGAGACGCGTGTATTTTCATTTGTATACTTACCGTCAAGGTCGTTGTAATAGGGGAAGGAAAGGCTCGCTTCTTGTAGTAAAGTAGCGAGCTCAGCTGCATCCCATTTCGTTAAAATAAAATCCGCATCAGGAGAATATCGTTTTTTACAAAGTTGTAGGAAATCATACGATAACCGTTCTACTTTTGGTAGCTGTACAGCGTACGGATTATGTTGATAGTGCTCTTCATGATGTAGTGTTTGGAAGTGTGCTGTTGATTCGATCATAGAAGCTTCATTTATTTTTGTTATCATCGGATATTCACCTACATGTTTTGAGCGAATGAAATGTTCATGTGCGAGCGGCGGAATTTGTTGCAACAACTCATGAGAAGTAACTGTTTTATTTTCACGGTAATCATTGTGAAACCAATTTGTTTCTGGGTCTGTACTTAAAGGAATAACGGCATACACACTTTCTTCACCTTCTGACAATCCGAGTAAATGGTTCAGTGCACGGTCTAGAAATTGAAAGTATACGCCGTTTGTATAACCGAATTGCTTTGCACATTCTAGCAATTGTCCAATGAGGACCCCGCTATCTAATCCTTGAAGACGATATGAAAAATTATTGTATTTAAAGAAATTTTTCCAAAACATAGTGGATACGAATGCAGCACCGAAACAATCATCTATATTACAGCGATTACCGAGTGTGTCTGCCAAATAAGAATCGAAATTTCCTTCGCGAAGTAAAATAAGTCGGTGATGCGCGGCGTCATAATGGTAAATGCCGTCTGGATAATCGTCAATCTTTAAATAGATATACAATTCATTCGGATATAAAGCACCACCCGAAGGAATAGATCTTCGTAATACATTTCTCTCGCTATTTAGCTGACATAATTGTGTTACACCAAATGAATACCAAAGGTAGTGACCAATCTCATCTAAAGTAGGTGTAGTAGAAGAGTTCGGTAAAGATAATGGGATTTCTAAGGAGAGCGGGATGGTAGGTAAATTTCGATATAATTTATAAGGAAGCGGTGCGTCTTTCCAGTCCACCTCATGATTCGGCATAATTTCATCGATAGAGAAATGGAGATGATGTAAAAAAGTATCTAGCTGCATGAAATCCCTCCTTTACTATGGAAACGGATGTGGATGTGGATTTAATCTTTCATTCGTTAAAGGTTCGTCTGTATATCCAAGTGTCATCGGTACGGTATATACCCGGTCCAGTCCTGTAACTCGAGTAAGATGGTGACCAAACGTCATCGGTAGCATGCCTGGAATAATAACTTTTACACAATGTAATCCATTCTTTTCTATGAGGGGAACGGTTTGATCTACAACGATTATTTCAAGATTAGATTGATGCAAACGATTTAAAAGTTGGTGGAGATCGGATGTTAAATCCATATCAAATGATTGTGATACATTCATTTCTTGGAACGTTTGCACCGGTGCATCTTCCCGTAAAAGGAAGTGAAGACGTTCTTCTGTTTCTTTCAATCCATACAGCATACTATGGTCTTCCATTTTATTAACGAAATAAGGATCTTGTAAGCATTTTTCGTAGTATTCTCTTTTGTGCTCGAGCTCATCGTCTGTTATAAGTAACATGCCTGCTATTTCTTGAATGGCGCTTTTTAAGGCTCGAATAGGATCTAAATGAGCGCCTCCTGCACAAACAACGTTCATTCCATTTTCACGCGTATTTTTTGCAATTACCCATAAGCTAGGAATGCCGTGTTCCATCGTCGCGTTAAAAGCGTGTAATTCATATCCGGTAATCGTACGTAACCGCTGAATCATTAATTGTAATTCTGTATCATTTGCTGAATTAAGATCCAGGCGGGGAAGAGGTAATTCGGCATACCAAGTGAGTAAGAAGGCATCACGCTCTACAATTTCTAAAATGCCGTGAAAAATCGCTTCTTCTAAACTACCGCCAATTGCACATCCATTTGATGTTTCATACACGAAAGCATCTCGATGACCGAGGCTATAATAAGCAATTGATTCAGGAACTAAAAGCGGTCTGTTTTGTGATAAAGAATATCCCCATACCCAGTTTTGCTCATAATCAGGATCAAACGGCTTGAATGGAAAGTTATCACGATTGTAATGTTCATTTGTATGGACACCGAGTGTGAGGGGATTTAGTGCATGTTCCTCTAAATCATGAAAACTACCATGCACATTTGTCTTTTTCCCTCGAGGCGACATACCGCAATATCGTTCTAAACCTTCTAAAATAGCAGTTGCTTCACTCACTGCAAATGAATGAGTTCGTCCCGCAACACCTTCATTTCCGAACATTAATGGCATGTTTATAATGACGTCAGCGAATGGTAATACAGAATGCTGCATTTTTCCGTTCAACATACCGACCCGATAATCTAAATAGTCTCTCGTTAAAAATGTGTTTAGCTCATGAATGGAACGGCAGCGATACGTTTCGGTGCTTACTTTTAAACTCGGTTGTAAAGAAACTTCCGCCGCATCCGCAGTATCATCAGGTAAATTACTACATACAGGACAGAGAGGATCTGGAAGAAAAGAATGCCGCGTACATTGTAATGTTTGTAAGTTTAGTAAAATAAGTTCATTTTCTAAAGAAGAATGGTTATGAGTTAATATTTTTCCTGTTTCTGCGCAAATAAGATGGCACATTTGCAACATTCCATTTTGGGTGGCACGTACGTCACGTCTCGTTACATTATCTGCTTTAAAGGCATATTTCCGCTGTAGTTCCCACATTTCTTTTTGATCAAAGCCAGCGATAAAACGGCGTCCATCAGAACAATGGGAACATCCAGGCGTAAGAGGATGAATGTAAGGACCGATAATACCTTCGCCAAATGAAGTGAAACCACGAAGCCATGGAATATGATTTGAGCGAAAAATAAGTTCGGCATCATGATGAATAGTAGAAGGAGATCCGTCATGTAATACGAGAGCGAGATGAATATTTTCAGGAAGTTCTTCTGTAAGGGTCTGCTGACGAATGATGGAATATTGTTTGCATAATTGATCATGTACATAGTCTGCAAGAAGGCCATCTCCTATAAGCAATATATTTTGAATCATAAACCGTCCTCCTTTGCAATTAATACCCCATACACACCGTCTAGGTTTTCTTTCAAAAATGGTTCGATTGCTAAATCGAACACGAAGGGATAAAAATTATGTTCTTCTAAATGCTGTAAGGCAAGCTGTAAAGATTGCACACTTGGAATTTCTTCTTCCGCTTGTATTTCCACTCTAAAAGAATCCGTGTCATATAAAATAATAGAGGATTCAGGCAAGATATTAGCTCTGTAAGGAATTTCTTCATTTTGAACGTGAAAGAGTGATAGTTGTAGTGCGTTTCGTAACGCTAACGTCATATTAATATTAGATGCACCGTACCATCTATCATTTATACCAACCCAAACGACTGGAAAACTGAGAATCTCTTCACTCATTGCGATTTTAGGTGTTTCATGGATTGTAGAGAGAGCATCGTAATAAAATCTACAATGTTTATCTTGAATATCAATTAAATCAACAGTTGTAAGTTCCTCTAGAATATGTGACTGCCGCTCATACAGTTTATTGTTTAAATGTTGTTGTAGTGCCCGGTAAAATCCTTCTGTCATCGTTTCTCCAGCACCGATACCGATATTGTTATGTTCAGGAATAAGGCGGTGAATGATTTCTGCTACATATGTTTCAATTCCTGTTAAACCAGCTTCTCGGCGTGCTTCATTATGAGTCAATCCACTACGAGTCATAAGAGGCAGAAGGGGAGCTGGGCCATCTGATAGTGGAGTAGCTACTTGAATATAGCATTGTGATAATGGTAATTGATATGAATCTTGTTCATCCCATACATGGAATATACCGGCTTCTTTAGAAGTTAATGAATCGAAAAAGCGGAATACATCAGTTGAAGTATGTTGGCCATACCGATGCTCAAGTTTTTCAGAAATATTTTCTATCGTATCAATTGTAAAACTTTCATCAGTTGCAAGAGGGTGTTTTATAAAAGGATGCCACGTTCCTTCAAGTGTTTCATAGTTTAATAAAAAGAATTGTGATTCTTTTTCACGATATGAATCATCCGCGACATGTTTAAACAATTCAAAAACGATTACATTTGCTAACATGGCAGATGTAATTGGTGAGAAGGAATCCGATGAATTTTCATTTTGTAAAGTCGTTTCATGTAGCCGATGCCATGCGGATTCCCAGCATTCATCACGATTTTCTGTTACGACAGGTCCAGCTATACCGAGTGTTGATAAACAAATGGCTGGTATGAAATTCTTTTTCGTTTCTCTACAAATAGTGTGAACTGTTTTTAAACCGTCAATGTCTCCGTTTTGAGAAACATATAAAATCCAATCAAAAGGTTCGAATACTTCACGCAAGGGACGGTCAATTGTAGTATCGATTTCTTGAAGGAGTACACTGTTATCAACTTCATATGCACGTTCTATTAGCTCATGTATTCTGTCATAGTTTGTTTCATTCCGATCTGTAACGAGGTAATGAAATGTAGGTAAACCAGATTCTAATAAAGAAGAAACTAAGGAAGTGAGCATATCCCCAGAACCAAGTACAAGGACATTTGCTCCGCGGTATGTTTCAAACTTTAAAGCACCTGAATGAGAATCAGCTTCTAAAAATTCAATTTGTGAAGCATATCTGTCGAGTAATGTACTGTTTAATTCATGAGGTGCATCTTGATTTGCATCGCGAACGAAACCATTTTCATATAAAATCTCTCCAATTTCAAATACACGGTTTTGATAGGGGAGAGGGAGGCCATCGGTTATTTCGGCTAAAGAATAATTCCCGTTAAACATTGGCATTAATTTTTCAATCCAATCATAAATTCCATCACCGTCCATACGAAATGAACTGGCGTTATTTCGAAAATAGACACCCCCGTTTGAATCGGGGAGGAAGAAAGTATCCTTATTTACTTTAAGTTTTGCATGAATTGGAAGGTTATTCATTTTAATCCTCCTTACGTTTAGGCATACATTATTACCTTATGTCATGAAATTTGTCCCGTATGAACACAATAAAAAAAGGCTGTAGAATGATTCATTCTACAGCCTTTAATAGATTTTTAATCTATCAACCTTCTAATAATAATGACTTTGGATCTTCAAGCATATCTTTAACAGCAACAAGGAAGCTAACTGCTTCTTTACCATCAACAATACGGTGATCGTAAGATAAAGCAATGTACATCATTGGGCGGTTTTCCATACGCTCGTTATCAATTGCAACTGGGCGTACTTGGATTTTATGCATTCCTAAAATACCAACTTGTGGGCTATTTAGGATCGGTGTTGACATTAGAGAACCGAACACACCACCGTTTGTAATTGTAAATGTACCACCTTGTAGTTCTTTTAATGAAAGTTTGTTGTCACGTGCTTTTTTACCTAATTCACGAATTTCACTTTCAATTTCAGCGAAATTTAATTGGTTGGCATCGCGTACAACTGGAACAACTAATCCATCTGGAGCTGCTACTGCAATACCGATATCATAGAATTTTTTAATGATAAGCTCGTCACCTTGAATTTCAGCATTTAATAATGGGAATTGTTTTAATGCTGCAACAACTGCTTTTGTGAAGAATGACATGAAGCCAAGACGTACATCATGTTTTTTCTCGAAAGCATCTTTGCGTTCTTTACGTAATTCCATGATCGCACTCATATCAACTTCGTTAAATGTTGTTAACATTGCAGATGTTTGTTGAACTTCTACAAGACGTTTTGCAATTGTTTGACGGCGGCGGGACATTTTCACGCGCTCAACTGGTTTTTCGAATTCCGTTTTTGCAACTGGAGCAGGAGCTGGACTCTTTGGAGCAGCTGGTGCTTCTTTTGGTGCTGCAGCATGAGCTTGTACATCATGTGGTCTCACGCGTCCAAGTGGGTCTGTGCTACGTACGTCGTTTAAGTCGATTCCTAATTCACGAGCCATTTTTCTAGCAGCTGGTGATGCGATAGGACGGTTTGTATTTGGTAACCCTTGTAGTGTTGCAGTTTGCTCAGCATTTGGTGCCGCAGCTTTCGGTGCTTCAGTCGTTTCTTGTTTTGGTTGCTCAGCCACTGGTGCAGGTGTACTTACTGCAACTGGTGCTCCATTAGCATCTAAAATTGCGATAGTTGCACCAACTTCAACTGTATCCCCAGGTTCGCCTAGTAACTTCGATACAATACCTGAATCTTCTGCAATGATTTCTACATTGACTTTATCAGTTTCAAGCTCAACAACGCTGCCACCTTTCTCAACTTTGTCGCCTACGTTGATAAGCCATTGTGAAATAGTTCCTTCAGTAATAGATTCTGCAAGCTCAGGTACTTTAATTTCGATCATTTTAAATGTCCTCCCCTTATTTGCCTAACGGTGTGTTTTTTCTTCTTTTGTCTTCGGTAATCTCCATTTGTTAGCCTGGCCTTGGGCAGAATATCTGCCCAAGGAACAAGCTAGAAAGCTTCATTGTTACTTTTTAGTTGCTGTAAACTTCAATTTCTTGTTTATCTTGACGGAAGTTATACTTCACATCTAAAGCATGTGCAACAATTAGTTCTTGCTCAGCTTTGTGAGCGAATGGATCGCCGCCAGATGGACTAGAGCGATCAGGACGTCCAATGTAGCCTGTTTTCACTTTATCTCCAGCAAGTTCGAACAGAATTGGAGCCATGTAATGCCATGCGCCCATATTACGAGGTTCTTCTTGAACCCAAATGATTTCTTCTAAGTTTTTAAAGCGTTTAATAATAGATTGAACTTTCTCAGCAGGGAATGGGTACAATTGCTCAATACGAACGACATGAACTTCGTCTAAGTTGTACTCATGTTTACCAGACTCGATTTCTGCTGCTAAGTCAATCGCCATTTTACCTGTGCTTAAAACAAGACGTTTTACTTTATTTGGTTTCATGCCAAGGTTTTCTTGTTCTAAAGCAGGTTGGAAACGTCCTTCGCTTAACTGACTAGCAGTTGAAAGCGTAAGTGGGTGACGTAATAAACTCTTCGGCGTCATCAATACTAATGGTCGAACAGCTTCTGTTCCTAAGATAGATGCTTGACGACGCAGGATATGGAAGTATTGAGCCGCGCTCGTTAAGTTTGCAACTGTCCAGTTATTCTCAGCAGCTAACTGTAAGAAACGCTCTGGACGTGCACTAGAGTGCTCTGGTCCTTGACCTTCATAACCGTGTGGTAATAGAAGAACTAAGCCAGATTTTTGACCCCATTTTGCTCTTCCAGCTGAAACATATTGATCAAATAATGCTTGCGCAGTATTTGAGAAGTCACCATATTGCGCTTCCCACATAACAAGAGTTTCTGGAGCGAATACGTTATAACCATATTCGTAACCAACAACAGCAGCCTCTGATAACGGACTGTTATGGACAGAGAATGAAGCATTAATGTTTGGTAAGCGATGTAATGGTGAATATGTTTCATTTGTATCAGTATCGTGTAATACGATATGACGGTGTGCGAATGTACCACGCTGTGAATCTTGACCAGTTAAACGAATTGGCGTACCTTCTTGTAAAATAGAAGCGAATGCTAATGATTCAGCAAGTGCCCATTCAATTTTGCCGTTCTCTTCAAGAGCATCTTTACGGCGCTCAAGAATTTTCTTCACTTTCGGATATACGTTAAAGCCTTCTGGCCAAGATAGTAGACCTTCATTAATTGCACGAAGTGAGTCAATCTCAACGCCAGTATCAATTGACTGAATACCTTTTGCAACAACATCTGGTACTTTAACGTGAATTGTTGCATCACTCGTATCAGCTGGTGGTACTTGTGCATAGTCGGATTTTAATTGCTCTTGTATAAACTGTGTAATTGTTTCAACCTCATCTGCATTTAGAACACCAGCAGCTTGTAATTGATCTGCATAAATTGCTCTTACAGTTGGATGGTTTTTAATTTTTTTGTACACTTGTGGTTGCGTAACTGCCGGGTCATCCATTTCGTTATGACCGTAGCGGCGGTAACCAATTAAATCGATTAAGAAGTCTTTTTTGAACAACATGCGATATTGAATCGCAAGGTTAGCAGCTGCAAGACAAGCTTCCGGATCATCAGCATTCACGTGAACAATCGGAATATCGAAACCTTTTGCAAGGTCACTTGAATATTTCGTAGAACGAGAATCATAGCTATCAGTCGTAAAACCAACTGCATTGTTTGCGATAACATGAATCGTTCCGCCTGTTTGATACGCGTTCAATCTGCTTAAGTTGAGTGTCTCAGATACAATACCTTGACCAGGGAATGCAGCATCACCATGAACTAAAATTACGAATGATTTTGAAGTATCTTGATCTGGAAGACCAGATTTTTTACGATTCTCTTGAGCCGCACGTGCGAAACCTTCTACTACAGGATTCACGAACTCAAGATGACTCGGGTTATTTGCTAATGTAACGCGAGTACTAACTTCTTCGTTACTAACGACTTGTTCTCTACCTAAATGGTATTTCACGTCGCCAGTCCAGCCAGAATTAGCCACTGCGCCTTCTATTTTTGCATGTTTGAACTCAGCAAACATGTGGCTATATGGTTTTTCTAATACGTGAGCAAGTACGCTTAGGCGACCGCGGTGAGCCATACCAATCATGACATCCTCTACGCCGTTCTTAGCACCTTCTAGAACAATTTCATCTAAAACAGGTACAAGCATATCAACGCCCTCGATAGAGAAACGTTTTTGCCCAACGAATGTTTTATGCAAGAATTGCTCGAAACCTTCAACAGCTGTTAAACGTTTTAAAAGAGCAGTTCGTTTTTTATTTGATAGTGGTTGACGCAATGAATTTGATTCCACCATTTGATGCAACCACGCGCGTTCTTCACTATCTTGTATATGAGAAAATTCATAAGCTAAAGATTTTGTATAAACGTCTTTTAATCTATGAATTACATCAAGTGCAGTGTGAATACCTTCTGGTGCATCTTGCCATACCGTTTTCGCTGGAATCGCTTTCAAGTCAGCATCGCTCAGTTCGTTCATTGCTTTCTCAAGAAGAGATTGTCCATTTGCAGCATCTTCCATCGGGTTGATGTGAGCCAACGTGTGCCCGAAAGAACGAATCTGCTCAACAAGTTGAACGACTTTAAGAATTTTTTCAATGTTACCTGTGTTTTGAGGAGAAAAATGTGTTGCTGTGTTGTCCCCTGTTACGACATCATCTTGAAACGAAGGAGCTCCAAAAATTTCAAAAAGCTCTTGTAATTCCGGATCAACAGAACCTGCTCCAGTTACGTAAAGATCATACTGCTCAATAACATAACCAAGGTTCGGACCGTGGAACTTGGCCCAAGGGTTTGTCGTTGTATTCTTCCTCGTCATTTGTTTAAACCTCCCAATGCATATAATCCTTTTCCATACAAAGGTGCATTTTGCTCTTTTTCAATAAGTAATGAATCAATAATCAATGTAAATGTTTTTCTTTACTCTTATGTTATTACAATAATTTACATAATACCAAACACTATTACTTATCTGTTTTGTAAAAAAACATTCACAATAACTTATCACCCAAGTTAATCTTTCATGTTATAAAGTAATTTTACAGAAAAATGGGGTGGATATATTTGGTATGCCTATACTAATAGCTATAATTGTTGCATTTAAATATAGGTATAATAGTTAGAATGTTTTGATAAAAACAGTTTGAATTATGTATATTGAAATAATAAGCGCTTTCATAGATATTATACAACAATATAACGGAATATAGTATAAAAAATAAAAAATTATGAATTTATCGTAAACTTTATTTAGATAGTGTTAAATATTGAAAGGAAAGTGAAGGATTTCTACAAAAAAAGTTGCTAAACATAAAAAATGCTCCATAAACAGTTAGTTTCTATAAATATGACGAAAAACACCGTAAAACAAATAACGCATTTCGTGAAATAAAGAAATAAATGAAATATTTTAAAAGGATAAAACAAATATGGAGATATTAAATTTTAAAAAAAGAAGTGAGGAGATATAGTAACAGTTATTTACAGTGTTCCGTGTTTCGCTTCAAAATAGACGTGCTGAAATTTAAAAAAGTTTCTTCTATATAAATAGCGTGAATAATAATCAAAATATATGTAAAGGGAACTTGACGTAAAGTTTCCTTTACATATATACTCGGTATATGGAAGGAGGGAGAAATTTCCTTGGAAAATAAAATGGTCGAATACCGAAAAAAATTTGGACTATCTCAAGAAAAGTTGGCTGAGAAACTTGGAGTTTCCAGACAAACCATTATCTCAATTGAAAAAGGGAAATACGATCCATCACTTCCGCTAGCATTTGAAATAGCGAAAACATTTCAGACAACAATAGAACATGTATTTATTTATGAAGGAAAAGAAGAGGGGGAATAGGGATGAATTATTCACAAAAGTACTTTGTAATTATGGGGATTATTTTTCTATTTATGAGTGGATTTATGATATTAACAGGTATAATGACGCATTCTGCACCGCCAGCCATAACGTATCCATTGCTGGGGATGATGATTATGTGTTTCTGTCTAAGCTACTTGCATCCGCAATTTAAAGAAAAAGACGAGCGAATGAAACTGATTCGTTATAAAGGAATGTTTGTAACCTTTTTTGCATTAACGGCATATTATCTTCTTTTCTCTATCGGCTTAAACTTAAAAATACTTACACTATCAGCTACTGAATTATTGAATATACTTATGGCACTTACAATGAGTACCGTCTTTATCTCATTTGTTGTTTTAGCAAAAAGATATTAAGATGGAGGAGAGAAAGGAAGATTAACATATGCAAATGATGTATGCTTTTGGCATTGGGCTTGTATTATTTTTAGCCGTATTCTTATTTATTCGTAAAGACGTTCAAGGTGGGACATTAACGAAGCGAGGATTTTATAAATTAATCGGCTGTTTAGTTGTTATGCTTATAGCAATTATTGTAATGATCGTATTAATTAATCAGTCACTATAGAATGTAAAAACGGAACCTTACTTTGGTAAGGTTTTTCTTTATTGTTCAACCTGAAAATTACCACCAAATCCATTTTCTGAAAATAAATTGTGTTATATAATCCAATGAAATGATAGATAAGGAGTGTAGTATATGAATAAAAAAACTATCTTCTATTTATTAACTTGTATACTACTTGTAGCTAGTACTACTTATATAATATGTAACAAAAAAGAACAAGTGCCACCTATATTAGTATGGGACGAACAAGAATACTATGTTACGAATGAACCTGTCAAAGTAGAAGAAGTTGGGCAAAAACTTGGCGAAGTAACAAAGAAAATTAAAACAAGTAAAAAACCTACTAAAAATAGAGAATCTAATACATTACAAGAGAAAACAGAAGTATTCATAATGATTGAGGAAGAAAAAAGTGATTACCCGCCTTTAATCATAAAGGAAGCTTATAGTGATGAATATCGGGTAGTGAGGCCGATGTTGAAGCAAGTATTATGATGAAAAGGAGGTTCATATGCAGACACTAACTCCGCATCCGTAGTCGTTAAGAAAAATATTTGTCTTTTTCCTCCTATCGGTGCCGCTTACATTTTGATGAATAGAGGAGCAATACAAAAGAGAGATTACATTTTATATTTATTATTTGCTACTATGAATATATCACTCTGGTTATCGCTTATGATTTTTGATCGGAGTATGTGGATGGTAGCAGGGCATTATGTGTTTGGAGCAGTTGTTGTTGTTTCGAATATGAATAAGAGATAAGCCAGCAACCTCAAAGTTGCTGGTTTTTATTTTGCTATTTATAATAAAGAAACAAATTTTTAATAGAGAGTAGTGGGCGTTATGAGATGGAAAGAGGGAACGTTTGAAAAAATAGACACGAATGACTCACCTGTTGAGCAACTTATAAACACGTTTAAGGAACAAAACTTAATTGGTGGAGCAATAATAAGCTGTTTTAAAGTGCATAACGAAAATTTTTTTAAAGAAATACCACATTCGAAAGATGGACATGAGCACTTCTTTAGAAGAATCTTCAACTCTTTAGACATAATCAATAACTTAGAAGAGTTAAAAATACATACATCAGACAAATATAAGTTTTGTTTTAAAGAGCAGCTCGCAGTCATGCTTGATGGTAGCATTGCTGCGCAAATTTTGTGGGGCGGAGCATATGAAGGGTTTAAGGAACGACCAGTTATCGCAAAACAATTAGCAGTCAATGTATGTCAATATATGTTCCAAGATCGATACGAAGATATTAAAGTGTTCGAAAGCTATCGCCCTTGGACAGATTGGTTTTACGATGTTGCGTGGGATGTTACTTGGATGGTGTTAGATAGTAGGGAACAGAAAATGTGGTTCATTTGTGCTACGGATACAGATTGATAGAAGCCGGGCCTTGTAGGAATGCTGCAAGGCCCTTTATCTTTTGGGAATTAATAGAAAACGAATCATATAAATGATATACTAAAAAATGTTTGTAATGTCAGTTTCATACTATTATATAATGCTGACTTACTAGAAAAGATAAGAGGAGAATGAGCGTGCAAAAGATAAAGAGATTATTGCTATTAATGATGGTAGTAGGATTAACAGCAGTTGTTTTAGCAGGGTGTGCAAATCCGAAAGATACTACAGAAGAATTTTTAACAGCGATACAAAAAGGTGATGTAGAAAAGGCTCGTACATTTGTTGAGAGTGACAAGGAATTTAATAAACTAAATGAAAAAACAGATGATGCTGAGGCAAAAGCAATGCTAAGTGCAATTACAAAAACCTTTAAATTTGAAAAGCTAGAAGAAGTATCGAAAAAGGATGACAAAGCAGAAGTGAAAGTGAAAATTACATCTGCTGATCTATCCGTTGCTGTAACAAAAGCAGTGGGAGAAGTTATGCCAATGGCCTTCGCTAGCGCATTTAGCGAAGACAAAGAACAATCTGAAAAAGCGATCGAAAAAACAATGACCTCAACCATCATCAAAAACTTAACGGATAAAGATGCAGCAATGGCAACTCGCGAGGTTACATTGAACTTAAAGAAAGACAAAGATGGCGACTATAAAATCGTTGCTGACGATAACTTGAAAGAAGTATTGTTTGCCAATGCGAAGTCTTTGGAGAAGATGTTTGGTGGGAAGTAATTGAATTAGATAAAAAGAGACACCATATCACGTAGAAGGTTGATATGGTGTCTCTTTTTTATGAACCTGGAGAGGTTTGAACTCAAGAAATTAATTCTATAAATTTTATATTATGATTTTTTGGTTTATGACATACAGCTAGTTGTAACAGAGGAGGTACTGTATTCTATGTTTTCTTATGCGGATCCTATAACGTAGAAAGGTAAAATTTCTGGACCAGATTTTAATTAGTGTTCCTTCAGCTTTAATGAGGAGGTGTACGAAGATGTTGTGACTATACCTGCTGGGTATTATTAATTGTGAAGTCAAATAAGAAAACAATTTATTAGAGGAAGATTAGTTAGTTTAAGTATCAGATTTAGGTGTTTAACAGGGGGTACTAATTAATTTCAGTTCTTTCATGAAAAATTATAGAAAAAGTATGGATAAACAAATTCTTGTTTTAAGTGAATTTTGTGAATGTGGGGGCTGCTTTAAATAAAGATGGTCAAACACTATGTAAATAATTAGGAATGTTAAAATATGCAAAATTGCATATTAAATATTTTAAATCTTATGCTAACCTTATAATGCGAAATATAACATTTGTTGGTAATTATTCATTTTTGAAAGATAAAAAATGAATAATTACAGTGAATTGTATACCACTGTCCTATAGTATAAACGATAATAACGAAAGCTATTTGAAGTCCTTTGAAGGAAATAAGTTATTTAAAAAAATTCCATATAGAAAATTTGTTAAAATTTCAGATGTAACAAATGTCATTTTATTTTTAATGTCTGATAAAAGCGATGCCATTAGAGGGCAAAATATTGTGGTTGACTATGGATATACAATTGTATAAATAAATCATCTTGGGAATTAAGGGTGTGGATAATGAGTTTACTAATTAAAGATTTAACAAAGAAATTTGACGAGCATGTTGCAGTGAATAATTTGAATATCGAGATACCAAAAGGTGAAATATTTGGATTCTTGGGCGGGAATGGAGCAGGTAAAACGACTACATTTCGAATGATACTTGGACTTTTATCGAAATCAAGTGGGACCATTTCATGGAATGGTAAACCTATAAATTATGGTGTTACAGATAAAATTGGGTATTTACCAGAAGAACGTGGTCTTTATGCGAAAATGACTGTCAAAGAACAAGTTAACTTTTTTGCAAAACTAAAGAACATGAAAAGTAAAGATGCAGAAAAAGAACTTCACTATTGGCTGGAGCGTTTTAATATTACTGAGCATCTGAACAAAAAGGTAGGAGAACTTTCTAAAGGCAATCAGCAAAAAATCCAGCTGATAACAGCGATTATACATAAGCCTGAACTCTTAATTTTAGATGAACCATTTAGTGGTTTAGACCCAGTAAATGTTGAAATGTTAAAAGACGCTGTTCTTGATATGCAAAAACAAGGGTCGTCAATTCTTTTTAGTTCACATCGTATGGAACATGTGGAAGAGTTATGCCAACACATTTGTATTATGCACAAAGGTGTACCTGTTGTTCAGGGTGACATTACCAAAATTAAAAGTGATTTTGGTAAAAAGAACGTTGTAATCGTTGGCGATCATAACTTTGACCATTTGAAAGAAATAAAAGGTGTAGAAAGTATGAAGAAACGTAAAAATGCAGTTACTCTTAAAATTTCATATGAAGAAGTTTCACATGTTTTATTTAAAGAGATAACAAAATTAGGGTATGTTAAAAAGTTTGCAGTAGAAGAGCCTACATTAAATGATATCTTTATTGCGAAAGTAGGTGCACAAAATGAATAGTTTCTGGACAATTTTTTTACAAAACTATAAATCTAAAGTGAAATCAAAATCATATTTTGCTATTACAATAATAGTTTCTATGTTAATTATAGGATTGATGAATTTTGACAAGATTTATAACTTGTTTGCAGGTAACGAGGACGATCAAGTTGTTGTTGTTACAGAAAAAGAAGAATTATATTCAACCATTCATCAAGTGTTTAAAAATGTCGATAGTAAGATACAAGTTAAACGTAGCACGGATAAACAAAAAGCAGAATCAGGTGTTAAAAATGGTGATTATACATATGCAATCGTTGTAGAGGAATTGAATAATAAACAATTAAAGGCTACGTATATAACTGAGACGGATGTAAATCAGCAAGATGTTAGCAAGGTTCAAACGATTTTATCTCAAATACAATCTTCTAATTTCGCCCAGCAATTGAATCTATCTCAAGATGAATTAAAGGTGTTAACAACGCCAGTAGAAATTCATACCAAAACGGTTTCAGATAAGGTTAAAGATGGAGAACATACTGAGGGTGTAGGGATTTTAATTAATGTCTTTATCATGCTAAATTATCTAATGATATTAATGTATGCTGCACAATTAGCAACAGATGTTGCAACAGAGAAATCTTCTCGTGTTATGGAGTTAGTTGTTTCAAGTATTTCGCCTACCAAACATTTATATGCGAAGCTATTCTCAACATTATTGGCTGGTATTACGCAAATCATAATTTGGGGCTTGGTCGCAACTGTTGGATATAAAACAGCAATTAATGATTCGAAAAATGATATTTTAAATAGTATTGATTTAAATTCTGTTGCTCCAACTCTAGTGTTTTATGGGATTCTATTCTTCACATTAGGATTCTTATTATATGGCTCATTATCTTGTCTATTTGGCTCTATCATTACGCGTATAGAGGAATCTTCTCAAGCTGTTATGCCGCTGATGTTTATGTTACTTGCTGCTTTGTATATAGCAATTTATGGAATGTCAAACCCAAGCAGCATGGTTGTTACCATTACTAGTTATGTACCTTTCTTCACTCCTATTGTTATGCTTGTACGAATTGGATTCCTCAATATCCCAGTATGGGAGATTGCGCTTGCATTAGCAATTCTAATTGCAACAATATGTATGATGATTGGTTTAACGAGTCGTGTTTACCGCGGTGGCGTATTAATATATGGTAAAGGTGCATTTAGTAATATCAAAAAGGCAATCAAATTAGGGCAAAAATAGGATTCGTCTATTCATTTCTAAACTTAAATTTACAAAGATCTGCATAGTTAAACTGTGTAGATCTTTTTTGTTGAGAAATTTATATAAATAAATATAAAAATTGCTGTATTAGGCTATTTTTCAAAGAGAATTTTAAAAAGCTCCCAAAAGAGAGTAAAGAATCGAGTTCTAGCGAACAACGTAGAGCGATAATTAATATAATTTATGTCTTTCTCCAAAATGGAGAAAAGAAGTAGGGAAAAATTTAGTTTTAATAATAATCATTTATTTGCTACATAAAGAAAACCCCTTGACTATCAAGGGGTTTTTCATATGACCCCGGAGAGGCTCGAACTCACGACCTCCACCCTGTCAAGGTGTCACTAAGGATCGTTAGTTTAACGTAAGTCAAATCGTAAGTCAACGCAAGTCACAAATACAGTCATATCAACGTTCGTGGCTAAAAAGTTATACGTCCGTCTCGTTTTCTATTATTAATTATAGCGTGTAGCACCGCCAAACTGCAAGGTGTTAGGGCGCACTATTGTTTCTTTTACGGTTAATTTCTACGTCGGATTCCTTGGTGCATTTTCAGATGTTAATTTAACTGTAAGTCGAATGTATAAGTACCAATTAGTGTGAAGTCTATGCTCAATTGTTAATTTTAAACACATGGATATGATGTAGCACTTGTCCACTGTGAAGGGAGTGGAGTACGGGCTGTGACAACAGGTGTGATACTAATCATTAAGTAGTTTGGAGATTTTGTTCACTTCTTTTTATTCGAACGTTCATAAAATCTGTTTTTGATATTCTCCAATATTTGTTTAGCAATTTAATTTTTAAATTTAAAAGAAAGCTAAAATTTGTTGAAGGGATGCCATTAACTAATTATATGTTATAAATTTGAATAGTTGCTACAGTGATATAATCCCATATGGTATAATTTTCTATAAAAATATTGGAAAGGGTTTAAGCGATGGGACAATTTCAAAGTAATTTTCAAACGGCAGAACAAATCGCAACGCAAATGAGGGATGCTTCTGATACTATCCAAAGTGCGATAAATCGTTCTATAACGAAGGCGAATCGTACTACGCTAACTGTTAATTCCAAAGCACAAGAAGCGAATCAGCAAGCTTTAGATTTAACGAAACAATTTTGTGCCGCCTTTCAACAGGCAGTCGATAATATTCATTCGGTAGCTAAAGAGTTTGAGAGAATGGATAACGAACTTCAAAATACTTTTCGCTAATGTGACCACCTTCGTAAAGGTAAAACGGTAGGAGGAAAAAGATGAGTCAAGATATTGAAAACCAAATCAAACAATTAAATCAAAAGTTACGAAGTGTATTTGAAGAACAGGACCGAAATCAATCCGTGATTCAAACTCAAGAGCAAGCAGAAGAGGACTTTTATGAATGGAAAAATCAAAATCGTCGTTTGTTTAACCGAATTTTAGAAACTTGGCATGGAGATAGGGAATTATCTCGTTTTTTTACAAATATCTGTCAAGAAGCACAACACATTGAGCGGAAACTTACATTTGAATTCGAAAATAAAAAAGAAGCGTTACTTAAAGAAAGACGAGATCTTAGTGATTTAGAAAATGAGCTTTCCTATCAGCAACAACAATTAGCAAGGGAGGTCAATGCATGAGTTTAAATATGTATTTGGGAGAAGTACGGAACCAGACTCAAAGCATGAATGCTGTATGTACGGCTACCATTCGAGGGATGGAACAAGCCATTCAGTCGATTGACGCTTTTGCAAGTGATACTGTTTTACAAGGTCAAACTTACGAAAGTGCAAGAACATTCTTTGTCCAAACCTTTCGCCCTTTGGCTCAAGGAATTATTTTTTTATGTGAAGAGTTAATTCGTCAGAATAATGCTTTTCCCAATGATTTCGAATCACAGGTAGCTTCAACTGATGTCATAGAACAAGAGTTGCTAGAACAAATTCGAGAAATTGACCGAATGAAAGCAAGTATGGAAGCCATCAGTCAAGCTATGCCAATCCCGGGTATGGAAGCTATGGCGAATCTTTTTACTGTCATGAGGCAAAAACTACAAAAAAAGCTAGATCATCTACATGAATTTAATCAAACATCTAGCAATAACTATAGTACAGCAATTCAATTAGCTGCTAGCATTGCTACAGGTCTTGCAGAAGTACAGAGTGGAAAAGGATTTAGTCCTGCAAGCGGCACATTTAGTACGAGAGAATTAAATATGGAATGGCTAACACCTATTCAAGAAATTATGTATGAACAAGCTATTCAAGATCAAATCGAAGAAATGGATTTAATAGAAAAACAAGTGGCTTTAAAGGCTCAGGAAGATAATAGATCATGGTATGAAAAAACAGCTATTGGTGCTTGGGAGTATTTAAATGGTGTTATCGAATTTTTTCAAGGTGCTGGCAGTGCAGCAGCGGAAAACTTTATTGGACTTAAAACGCCTGATAATGATAAATTAGAAAGCAAGATAACTTATCAAGCTGGAAGGCTTACTGGAAATGCTTTATCGATGGTAGGATCTGTTATAGAAATTTTTGAAGGTATTTCACTCATAGGTGCCTCTAATTTCTTAACCTTCGTGGCGGAAGTAGGAACCGGTGGATTGGCATCACCAATTGTTCTTCCGTTAAATGGAGTTGCTACAGTAGCTGGTGTCGGTATGGCTGGACATGGTGGGTTTGTTTTGCATAAATCAATTCAAAATGCTAAGGATACTCTTCAAAAATTCCAGTCTTCTTCAAATGGATCTGCTAGTACTATAAAAAAATCGTCACCTAAAAAAGTTAAAAGTTTAAGAGAACAATATTTAGGAAGGACACCCGGAAAGAAATCAAGAACTGGCCGTGAAGTAATAGAAAGAATGAAAAATGAAAATCCACCAAGAATTAGGACAACACGTGGCGGTAAAATGCAATTTAAGGCAAGTGATGAAGTGTGGTATGATCTTAGTAAATCAGATATGGCTCATCTAACCGATGCTGTCTCGTGGTGGAATAGTATTGGTAGGCATTATGGAGCAAAGTCTAAGGAAGTTAGAAAATGGATGCTAGATTCTGTTAATTATGAATTGGATCATTTTAGTTTAAATAGATCAGCGGGCGCTAAATTAGGTGAGAGATATTTGCCACCAACTAAAAAATAATTGGAGGTAAAGGGAATTGGAACTAGATGACAAAGTATACAATCAAATTGTACAACTGTGTGAAGAGGGAGATATTCTATTTGAAGTAGAACAATTTGATCAAGCAATAGAGAAATATTTAGTGGCTTTAGATATGGTGCCAGCACCAAAGACGGATTGGGAAGCAAGTACTTGGTTATATACAGCAATAGGCGACACTTATCTTATTAAAGATGACTATGAAATGGCAAAAAGTAATTTTTATAATGCTTTAAACTGTCCAGACGGTATTTCGAATCCATTGATTTTATTGAGACTTGGAGAGAGCTTGTTCGAATGTGGAGAACTTGAAAAGGCTAAGGAATATTTATTAAAAGCATACATGCTAGAAGGTTACAAGATATTTTTTGAAGAAGATGATAAATATTTTGAATTGATTAAAGATATTATTTAAGGAGGAGCAATATGGCCATATTACAATCACCTATAAAAGAGAAATTCGAAAGTCTCGTTAATCAGAGTAATGATGAGTTTGATAAAGGTAATCATAATGAGTCTATTACATTATTAGAAGAGGCTTGGAGTGTATTGCCTAATCCGAAAGGTATTTATAATGAAAGTTATGATTTAGTGAATGATATTATTGATACTTGTTTTATTGTAAAAGATTTTAAAACAGCAAAAGAATGGTCAGATAAAATGTTTTTAACCGGATTTATGCGTATTGATACAGGTGAAAAAGAATTTATTTCAGGAAAAGTTGCGTATGAATTGGGTGATTTAGAAATAGCAAAAGAGTTTTTCAGCTTTGCTAACAAAAAATCAGAAGGAAGATGTTTTGAAGATGAGGATGTTAAGTATCTTAAATTCTTCAAAAGTTAAGAGTGTAGGCTAGGTGATAGATAGCTAAACATTTTATGTATGACGAAGATGAAGAATAAATAATAGCAGAATAATTGAAATATAGGCGTGAACTTCGGTTCACGTCTTTTTTGCGTTTTTTCAGTTTCTCCGTTACAAAATCGACTTAGGGTCGGATTTAATAGTGTGAAAGACGAGTAGTAGCTGGCCATCTTTCTACCGGCGCCTCTTCCAAGATATACGAACAAGAAGTTTTGAAGCTTTTTTGAAATTAACGTTACGAAGCAATTCAGGCGTCGGATTTATACATAGGAAAAAGAATTCAATAACAATCGGAGGTAGTTACTATTGAAAAATCAATTTTGTCATAACGAAGACGGCACAACGTCGATTTTTATGACTTATTTGGATGAAGAATTGAAGATTACGATTAGTACTGAGAAATTTGAGGAAGTCAGTTCAATCGATGGAAAATGGTTCACGTGGTGGGACTTTGACAGTCGAACTTATTATGTTGCTTATAAGAAGTCTGGTCACACTGTGTATTTACATCGTTTCATCACAGATTGCCCGAAAGGAATGCAAGTACATCATAAGGATGGTAATGGCTTGAATAATACGAATGGGAACCTGGTAAACGTGAGACACGTAAGGAGCACAATCAGGAGACTATGGCGAAAGCTAGAGAACTATTTACTGGAGATCCAAGTTTAGGGATCGAATTGCACGTTTTACGTAATGCAGTCAATAGATCTAGCAACAAAAGATATTTACGTTTGAAAATTAACGGGATTCCTTTTAAGTCGATTTGCGACAATAGGGAAGGGCATCTGATGAAATGGATAGCTAATGAAATCATGAATTGCAATACCACAGACAAACAGATATACACCTATCTATCGAGGGCTGGATGCCATGATAAAGATATGATAACTAAGCATATCAACTGGGTTCGTAAATACGTAAGGGTTCCTGATCCGTCTGTTCCTACGCAGCATGTGTTATCGATAGAGTAACTGATTGATAGGACGGTTTTTCGTTGTCATTAGTAGCGATAGAACGGAGAGCCGTCTATGGTGTTTTCTTCAGAAGTTCATATCTATTGTTACGATTAAATGCCTTTATATATGTTATTACGTTCTTAATATACGCTTATCATTGGTTCGTATTACTAAGTTTTAAAAGAGTATTATCCCCGTCCTATACATATATTTATTCGTAATTTCGTAGATAACTGACACACTTTTTGATGAAAAATTAAAAATATTTTTGTAGGAGAGAAGAAATCATGTTACTAACATTAGAAGATTTAACTGTAGAACAAGAACAGCTATCATTTACGGAACATAAACAACTGAAGCTATTGGAACGAAACCCACAAAAGGCAGAATACATCTTAAGGATTGAGAAGTTGTGGGAAGAATTTGCTATGGAGTTTAATCAAGAAGCACGAGAGCAACGATTAGAAAGGTTACTAGAAGAATTATGCTTTACCATTCAAAAGAAAGCAAAGGCGCTAGCAAAGAAATGGATAAACAAAAAGATTTCAGCCGAAGACCTTGAGCATGAATTTTGGATTACGGCTTGGACGCTCTGCATAGAAAAATATAATCACTATCAAGATTTCTATTTATACGAGACGTTATTGCTAGCGTTGGAGCGTAAGAGCATTGATGTTATACGGAAATACACAAAGACAAATAAACAAGCAATAAACGCGGATTCTTTACCGTTATTAAGTAAAGCTAATAATTTGTACCCTAGCGATGAAGATATTGAGAAGCAGGCTACTGATAGAATGTTGGTTCAGCAGATACTATGTGATGAATTAGTAAGCGTGCAGGAACAGAAGATTTTGGAAATTATATATGAGAATCCGAATCTTAGTTATAGGAAAATTAGCGATATACTCGGCATTCATATGGAACAGGTAAGAAGGACTTTAGGTCGGATCAAGAGGAAGCTGAAGCGCTATGAGTATTGTTTCAATTAACTTGGTGCAACTCGTCTGAAAATGTCACTTTCAAAAATATCGAGGGGTACATTCGATTGTTAATTTACATTTAAAAATCTAGGTGTACCAAGCGTTCTGCTAATCAAGTCGAACTAATTGTAAAGGGACAACACTTAACAGTATGACATTGACCATAAAGTGGGTGTTGACGAAAAAGCTGGTTCTGATTGGTAAAGACAAATAATTAGCATAGATGAGTAGCGGTCACTAAATGAACTTATGTAAACAAACAGAAAGAACAACCAAACCACCGAACGTCCATGAACCGTTCGGAATGTGAACGACGGGCGCTTGAAAACGTACGGGAACGAGTCGAAAACCGCACAGCGATGGGCATCGAGCCGCCAAACAAGCGCACCACCGCCACCCCAGTACAAGAGCGGCGCACCACCGCCAGAGCACTACGCCTGGTGTATTACACACATTCACGTCAAAATTACGAACCTCGACGACGGCAACGCGGGGGCCACCCCTGCTGCAAACGGCCAATCACGCAAAAAGACGTATGCCGCAAAAAAAAATAAAAATTTTTACGGAAACTTCGCGGATGAAAACAGGATTCCGACAAAGCTTTTTACATCTATGTATATACTCGGAAAAGAAGTATGGGTGAGCACGTTGAGCGAGATGCATACATATGAAGTTTTTAAAATTTAAGAAGACGGCTTACGGATGGGAAATAGATGTTAGAGGAATTCCGGCAATTATGCTATCGTGTTGTATCGGAGCAGTTTTAGTGAACCACCGTCGACATGGTCAGACTTCTCAAAGGGGTGCTGAAGTAACGGTAGTCGTACCACTTGTCGGTGTTGGCAGCCAGGACGCCGGGTACGTCTTAAAGTCGATATTCTATAATTTTAGGTGCCATATCGATACAAAAGAAACTCATATTATCACTTGATCTTTAGTAGATACCTTTCATTCGTGTTTCATATGTAACCCTCTAATCCGGGTTGGTATGGGAGGCTATCCTATCATAAACGCAAGGGCATGTGTTATATCGCTACTCGCCTAGTGGTGGATGGACGCAGATGCGAAATCTCGGAATCTTGACGGTAGCCACCAGTTCTAAAGGTAGAAATCGAAATGGAATTTTTTGCGTGATTTCAAAACTGCAGGGTTTACGTACTATAAAAGGTCTTTTTGTTGCAGGTAGTTGTTTTTCATTATAGTGTGGTAAAATATAGGTGTATATCCACTATTTATGCATATTTAGATTTTTCTGTAGTATTAAAAATATAATTTAATAGAGAATGAGATGAGTAATTATGGATAGGGACTTATTTAATTTAGAGCTGTTAAGAACGGCTTGGATGAAAAGTAGATTCTTTAACTTTAAAGATTTTAAAGAATTTCATTTGGACACTGAGAGAGATTTTTATGACGATAACATTGAGTTTATTTTAGAAGATATAAGGCTAAAGCTAAGAGATGGTTACAACTTTCATCCAAAATATATCGTACCATTTCCTAAGAAAAACGGTTTAATACGTAGGAGGGTTTTCATAAACCTACAGGATCAGATTGTAACTCAGGCACTATTAGAAATTATAGGTTATAAGATCGATAAAAAATTTTATCGTTATTCCTTCGCACATAGATTAGACATGAAGAAAAGCCCCTATTCCGCCAATACGTTCATTTATTATTATGAGCAATACAACAAGTTTTTGAAGTACTTAATGTATCAATTGAAGAAAGGGTATACATGGTACTGTGAGACTGACATCACATCTTATTTTGATCATGTCAGGCATGATCTACTTACAGTACAACTTAATAATCTTATTAAAGGGGATCACCTTGAGTATATTAAGGATGGCCTTATACCTAATTTTTTAAGCGCTCCTTACATACAGAATAATAAGTTATTAAGTAGCAAAGCTGTGGGAATACCTCAGGGGGGGGCTTTCTCGTCTTTCTTAAGTAATGTTTATCTAACAGAAATTGATTATAAAATGGGGAGTATTCCTAATATAAAATATATGCGTTATGTAGACGACATGAGGATTTTCGGGAAGAATCCGGTAGAAGTTGAGAAAGCGTTACTTTATTTACAAAGTCTCCTGTTTGATTTGGGATTAGAATTGAATAGCTCTAAAACCTTGATAAACAAGGTTGAAAAAGAGGAGGATATTGAGAAATTTAAAAGAGAACAGGCAGAGAAGTTGTCCCAATTTAATGAGCCAATGATAGGTAAAAAAGAGATACAGGAACTAAGTGATATCAAAGAATCGAATGAAGTACTTCTTAGTAAAGACAATGATAACTTCGACGAGCTTCTTAAACTAAGAGAAAGGAAAAAGAATTTTGTTATTAATAAGCTTATAACACGTGGAGTTCCTGAGAGTTTTTCTGACTTAAAAGATTCTGTTGAGGGAAGGCTAGACAAAGCTACATATCTTCTAAAACACCTTTACAAGTTTAAACATAAAGTGCAGGGAGTAGAAGAACTGAATGAGAAATTCATAAACAGGCCTTATGAAGTGATTCAAGGGGTGGCACTAAAGAATAAGATTAGGTGGTCTAGGGATTTTCGAGACGTAGCATATTCACTCCCCACTGAAAGTGGAATGGTTGAATTAGCACTTATTAATAATGGTGATATTTACGATCCCTTACTTTTCTCAACGGTACTAAGACAAGTATATACTAATATTAAGAATGTTAATCCGTTCTTAATACAGGTTATTCTATATCAATTTCAAAACCAAGGTTGTTTACATAAGCTTAAAATTAGTTTTATTTCTCAAATATTGAAATTTAAGAAATATAAAGAATCAGATGTTAGCATACATATAGCAGATATATTTAAGAAAGAAACGGAGATTTTTGATGCAGTTAAGCGACAAATGGAACAAGAAGTTGAAGAATTTATATTATATCTAAGGGAATATAGCTTAAGTTACTATAATGCTTTATGTAGTATAAGTTTAGTAGAATTGAAGGTGCAACCTGCAGTAGAGGAAGGTTATCTAATACTTTCGGATTTCTTAGACAATCGACTCTTTAGCCACAGGGAAGTTAATATAATTATGCAGAAGATTATAAATCTACTTGTTAGGTCTCCCGTTTATATGGGTAAGCCAAGTACTATAAATGTGGGAAATATTTGGATAAAGAATGGTAGACAATATGGATCTTTTGAAGTAAAGCTAAGTCCTTCTCCTGTAGAAAAAACTACATTTCGAACACCTGAGGAAATTTTAAATACAAAGGATATAGATATAGAGCTACAGGTTAGTTTCCTAATTGGATTACTTTGGATAGGTCTATATATGGAAAGTACAGGTCACCTTCTAAAGTACTACCAGCCGTACGCTCAATTTGACCCTAAGAAGTTATGGGGCAATAACGAAGACCTGTTTAGACATATGTATAAAAAGAACATATTAGAAGGGACTGAGGATTATGAAGATTTTGTAAAAACCTTAAAAAGTATTGGTAAATTAACAAGAAAGAACCCCACCCAAAGGAAAAAAATAAGAGAATTAATAGAGGAGGAGAACGAGGTGTCTGAGACAGGAGCTATAGATGTTTTCTTTTCATACAGTCATGAGGACGATCTCTTTAGACAACAATTACTAAAACACTTAACTGTAATGAAACGTAATGGAGTAATTAATGGTTGGAGTGATAGAGATATAAATGCCGGTGATGAGTGGAAGGAAAGTATACACGATAGATTAGAAAGTGCAAAGGTGATCTTATTGCTTATTAGTGCGGATTTCTTAGCCTCTGATTATTGTTATGATATAGAGATGATGAGAGCTTTAGAACGGCATGACTCCGGAGATGCAAAGGTAATTCCGATTATCCTCCGTTCTTGCGATTGGAAGGGTGCCCCTTTTAGTAAGCTTCAAGCCTTACCTCCTGAAGCACGTCCTTTAGATCTCTGGGAGAATAGAGATGAAGCTTTTACTAAAATAGTGGAAGGAATAAAAAGATCGATTCAGAGCCTACGCAAAAAGTAATCAATTAATATCTACAAATCGTATATTTCGCTTATTTTAAGAACATCTTAGTAATACATATCGAAATAAGCGGGATATACGTTAATTCTAACTGCTGCTTATACTTATTTAAAATACAGCAAAGCCGAAATCAATTATTTTCATTTAGTTGTTAAAGATACGTAGGTTTTCTAATTTTAAGGGAGAGAAGTAAAAGTAATAGAAGATTTAAAACATTAATATTAAATTATTTTACCACCAGTTATATGATTCCATCTAAAACCATCCCTAATATTCTGAATATGACTTATGGATACACCATATGTTTTAGCTATATTTTGAAGATTTTCCTTTTCTTTAAGCATGTAGACAATTTTTCTAACATCATTTTCCGTAAGTTTTACTTTTTTGTTCGGACTTTCAATTTTTATGCCACCAGTCAATGAACTCCATGTATTACCATTTAAAAGGTGGAAAATCGTTGTTGGAGCTACGTCTAATTCTTTAGAAATTTCGCGCTGCGTCCATCCTTGTTTATATAATTCTATCACCTTCTTTGCATTTTCTCTATTTAAGCCAACTACCACTTCACGCTCTACCTTTTTCCCACCTGTTATATGAGCCCAAGTGTTACCGGCTAACAATTCTCTTAAAGTAGTATTTGCAATACCAAACTCCTTTACCAGATCTTTACGACGCGCCCCTTTTTTATAACGTTCAACAATTTCTATAGCTGTCTTATCAGTTAACTTTGCTGTGGGTACATCCTCTCCTCTTAAAGGAATATTCAATTTATTAACTTTTCCGCCTGTAACATGAACCCAAGATTCTCCATTTCTAATATCCCAGATGGTGTCTCTGGATAGCTGATATATTTTTGCGATTTTCGGAATAGTTACACCTATTTTCAGTAGAATTATGATGTCCTGCACCCCCTTTTGTGTCAGTTTCGAGTTTGAATTATCTTCTCCACGATTAAAGGTGTACTCATTACCAACACGTTCCCCATTTGTTAAGTGTGACCAGTTATCACCTCTTCGTATATAGTGAATGGTCTGGATGTGGACATTGTATTTTTCCGCCAGCTCTGCACAACTATATTTGTTATTTTTAATGTAATTCCGAATGTTTATAACATCTGAATCAGTAAGTACTTTAGATACTTTCTCTCCGCGTCGTATTACATCCTTGTTCATCCTAAAAGAACCACCGCCATCCGTATGGTTGTATCCAAAAGGTTTTTTATTACTACGATAATAGGTAATAAGTTCTCTTTCTCGCTTATTTAAAATATTATCTAAGTTATCACCTTCATATGTTTCTAGAATTGTAAATTCAAAACAAGATTCTTGGTATGTGTTCCATGCTGCTTGTAAGGCTTTGTTTTCGTGTTTGTTATCGCGCAGATGCCTTTTATGTTTTGAGAGTCGAGCTTTTAAATCCCTGGATTGACCTATATAGATTCGGTTGTTTATTGTACATTGGATCATATAAATACCAGCTTGTTTTTGCCGCTTCATAATAAAGTGAACCCTCCTCGTATAAATTTGTATGACATGTCGTACAATAATAAGTTAAAGTTTAGTTCGAACTAAAAGTATGATTTCCAATTATTAAGTGTACTATTCAAATTAAAATAAAAAACGCCATCCAAAGATGACGTCTAACGTAGTATCTTTCGTTCTTTATTCAACTTTCTAATAACAGCATTCAACGGTGAAAATTTATCGTGCTGATTAATCAACGCCTGTTTCGATAAATGTGTATATCGCATCACCATACGCAGATCAGCGTGACCAAGCAACATCTGCAAATGACGTATATCTCCACCAGCTTCCAAAAACATCGTAGCGCCGGTATGTCGGAATAGGTGGGGATGTACGTTTTTCGTAATACCAGCCTCTTTTGCATATATCTTCAAGCGTTTACGAAAATGATTACGCTCCATCTGCTCTCCGTAGTTCGTAACAAAGACATGATGCGTTTCAAAATCCTCGTTCTCTTTTATCAAGTCTTTCAACAAGTTCGCGGTCGTATTTTTAATAGGAACAATACGTGCTTTACGACTCTTAGCGACTGTAGCCCGAACTGTAATTACTTTAGCTGAGAAGTCAATATCGTTAGCTGTAAGTGACAGTGCTTCGCTGATACGCAAGAATGTGTCTAATAAGAGGTTCATAATAACGTAATCTCGAAAATCACTGAAGCTTCGTTTATTAGGTACATCTAGTAATCGTCGTAGTTCATCGACTGTAAGTACAGCAATCTCTTCTTGTGGTTCGTTTACGTCTTTTACTTGCTTCATAGGATTATTCTCAATCAATTCCTCATCAATTAAAAAGCGGAACATTACTCGTAATGTCTTCAGCCGTGTATTAATCGTAGAGGGGGAGAGGCCAACTGTTTTACAATCATCAGGCTTATAATTATGGTCTTCAAACTGTATTTTCTCGTTCTTCATAAATACTACGTAATTGCGGATCACATCGGCCGTAATTGTATCTATATTTCTACTAAGACTCTTGTAATCGAGGAAATACGTAAAGTATCGAAAGTTTTCTTTATACTGATGCAAAGTACGTGTAGCTCGTCCTTCAGCTACCTTGGCATGATAGAATTTCTCGAACAAGTCGTCAATCGTTTGTGTAGCAAATGTTCGTAACTCCTTCTTTACACGTTTCCCCTTACGCTTTGAAACTGTTCCTTCATTATTAGATGTCATAAAAAATGCCTCCTATTTCGTTTTTGAAAACGAGATGAGAGACGTATAACTATCTTCCTTAGCTGACCGCCACCGTGTTTGGACGACAACCCCCACCCTGCGTCAAGTCAGCGTTAAGTCAACGGAAAATAAAAACCGCATCAAATGTTGATTTGACACGGTTTCTACAAATATGACCCCGGAGAGGCTCGAACTCACGACCTCCACCCTGTCAAGGTGGCGCTCTCCCTGCTGAGCTACGGGATCCCAACTATAAATGTTACCATCAGCAATGTATTTTCATTTCATTCGTGTAATCGGAGAATTTGTACAATTTGTTGAGTATTGTAACATTTGATGTATTCCTATAATAGCAACAAACTTTAATGGTGTAAAGGTGTAATTTTCTGAATATTAATATTCTAATTTTGTATAAAAAAATAAGCTCCGAAGAGCTTATTTTAATAATAATATCACCGCAATTATCAATGATAGTATCAAAAATACAATCATGAATAATGGAACTCAGTCATAAGCTATCGTCCTGTAACTGTCATTCCTGCTGTGTAAATTGTATCAATAGAACCGTCAGCGCCTTTTATTTCGACTTTATAACGATATGTTCCATCCTCATAAATATCATCGCCATATCCTGTGAAAGTTGCAATTTCATCATTGCTTCCAGCTGGGACCCATTGATTTTGCCAACGGAAGTTGGTTTCAAATTCTCCCCATCTATCGCCATATTTCTTTTCAAGGCTGACATTGTAATGAATTTCTTCAGCTCGGTCATTTGTAATTCTTGCAATTACGCTGTTACCAAAAGTAACTTGTGTAGAGTGTACCTGAACTGTAACACCGTTTACCGTTTCACCAGGACCACAAATGTAATGACAACCATCCCATTCGTCAGCATGTGCTTTTGGTGTTTCAATGTTCATAACCGTTAAACCGCCTAAAGCTAATGCGCCAGTTAATAATACTTTACCAAATGTTTTCACTTGAAATTCCCCCTAAGTATACTCTCAATTCGTTCGATAGATATCACATTAATCTAATGGAACGTTTTTTCCTTAAGTGTATTCGCTATGAATCTTTCATCTTGTAGTAATCTAATCACTACATAAAATTTCATAGTTTTGATTCCATATATGTATCATGATTTACATAGAACAAATCTGTTAATACGCTTTGGTTATTTACTTATTCCACTACTTCTATTACCTTTTATTGGTAAAACGTTGGTTTTATTATATAACATTATTATCTATTTACAAGAGAAAATAATACTGTATGCAAAAATGCATAATAAAAAACACTGCTTGTATTCTAGATTACAGATTAAATGGAGTGTTGGGTTTCAATTAATATTTGAGTGGAACTTAATGCTAATTTTTTATGCTTAACAGTATGCATATATCATCGTTTATTAAAGTTATAATTGATAAACCTTGTTCAGGGGACGCTCTTCCTGCTGAGCTACAGAATCTTCAAAAGGGAAAGTATAAGCGATTATGCTAGTAATGTATGAAGGAATAATGATGAGAAGCGAATTCAGTAGAAAGTAGTCTTTGGATGTAGTGGTTATATTATTTACGATACCAATCCAAAGGACCTTCAGCACTCAAATCAACAAGAAAAGGGAGTAAGAAATGTAAAGGTAAGCTTATAAGTTCTGGCATAGCGTTCACCGTTTTCTTTGATAGATATTGTCTCATAAAACAATACGGACAATCCTTTTCAAATGTCACGAGTATTGCCCATACATCTTTTATTGTCCACTTCGTTTTACAATACGTACAACGCGTCATGAGGTTCCTCCTCATTTTAAGTTTTCTTCTAGTATACTCCATTCCATTGTAAGAAAGTCATTTGTATTTGGTGTGGTAAAATGTAAGTTGTTTTATTTTTATGTGAATCTATTTAGTCATTTATGAACAATTACATATCATTTGATATTTTTGCAGAATGATAGATTTTCAGTTTCAATATGCCAATTGGCCAATATATCCTTTTTACAATTTACTGAAAATCATGTATAACAGAGATACATGATTATTTTATCTCGCTATTTGCGGGCAGTAAGATCCCTTACCTCGAAATTCAGCAAAAGTAAAGAAGTTAGGTTCGGGTCGGAATGCCCGTAAAAGTCCGATTCGTGAGGGTTGATGAAAGTTTCACTTTATAAATATTCAGAAGTAGAGGGAGAAAAGTTGTAATGGTAAGAAAAACGTTCAAGATGCGCGTGTCTAAAAATAGAACGATTTCGATTAATGGATCGATTCTTGATGTGGATGTTACACATGATGAATTTTTACAAGAGTTTGTTGAGTGGGTTGATTCTAAAGGTTGGTCGTTTATGGGAATAACAGATGAGATTACGCCCGAGGAAGCTAGTCAAAAGTTAATAGATTCGTTGATTGATGAGAAGGATAAGAAAGAGTAATTCCTTCTTATTTTTATTGTATATTTATGTTCTTTATCGTAAAAGTATGATATAGTAAAAAATAGTGAAATTTCTTCCAATATAATACAAATTACATATGATTGGTAGATTTATTATTTTGTTAAGGAGTAAATGGAAAAGGGAGAGTCATATGGTAAATTTTAAGAAAATTTTGGTTTTTATTACAGTTATTTGTTCGTTTTTTTTGACGCCCATAACATTGCGTGCTGAGACGAATATTGGAGTAAATCCAGAACAAGTTGCACCACCACCTGCGGAAGGACCGAATGTTTTTAGTCAGTTTGCAACGACAATTGATGCGAAAACAGGAGATGTTTTGTATGATAAAAACGCATATCACCGAGCATATCCTGCTAGTACGACGAAGGTGTTAACAGCGATTTTACTCATGGAGCATACAAAGCCAGAGGATCAATTTACATTTTCACAATTAGCATTAGATCAAGAGAAGAGTAATTATCAAATTGAGTTTCAACCTGGAGAGACAATTAATAGAAATACTGCGCTTATGATTTTAATGGTGCTGAGTGCGAATGATGTGTCGTATGCGATTGCGGAGCGGATTGGCGGGAGTGTTGAGAATTTCGCTAATATGATGAATGAGAAAGCGAAGCAATTAGGGGCGAAAGATAGCCACTTTGTAACACCGAATGGATTGCATGATCCGAACCATTATACGACGCCGTATGATATGGCTATGATTACGAAGGGTGTGCAAAAGTATCCTGAAATTTTACAAGCGATGAATACGAAAAGAACGACAGTTACGACGTCTAGGCAGACGGTGTCTATTTTTAATAAATCTAATTTTTTTGAAAATCCATATAGCATTGGCGGTAAGACAGGGTTTACGAATGAAGCACGTAATACACTTGTTTTATTAAATGAGAAAGATGGAAATCGTATTATAAGCGTAGTAATGGCTTCTCAAAGACCTGAAATTTATGAAGATTTGAAGCAGATGGCGGAATATTCTTTCGGTCAATTTACGAAGCAAATGGTGCTTGATAAACATAATTGGCATCAAAAAACAACATATTTAAATAAAGATGTTAATTCTGAGTTGGAACAAAGTGCGGAGCTTATGCTTAAGAAAGATGAAGGGAAAAATGTGAAAACTATTTTCCGGGCGGCTTCATTAGATAAAGAATCTTTATATCATAAAGGAATACATCGTGGTGAGGTAGTTGGTGCAGTTGATATTACGAAAAATAATCAAACAATTGCGACGGTAAATGTTCTTTCAACAGAAGATGTCACTTTTACGATGCCTAAAAAAGATACAACTATGCCTGAAGTAAAAGACTCAAATGTGAAAGTAATAAGTGTTGGGATAGGTGCGATTATATTATTTGGAGCAATTTTATATGTAGTGTTGCGCCGAAATACAAAAGGAATGAAATCAGAAGGTAAATAAATTACTAATAAAAAGACTGTGTAAAATTTTGGCACAGTCTTTTTTCTATATTTTAAATAACTAATAATTGTAAATTTTCTTATTGCAATAACTTAAAGTTCGTTATATCATTTACTTGTGTTCTTGTTAAAGAACAAAGTGGATATTGCATACTTGAAATAATATAAAACAACGGAGAGGGAGAGAGACGATGAAATTAATATGGAAGATAATTAGCAACGCGATCTCATTTGTTTTATTTGCATTGATGGTTTTTTTAGCTTTTGTAGTTATTTCTTCAAAAGCAAGCGGTGGTGATCCGACAGTGATGGGATATCAATTTAAGAGCGTTCTTTCAGGATCAATGGAGCCGACGTTTTTAACAGGATCAATCATTGCAATAGAACCAAACAAAGATGGTTCTAAATATCAAAAAGGTGATGTTATTACCTTTAAAGAGAAAGATCAAAAAATTATCACTCACCGTATTATCGGTGTGAAAGATACAAATGGAAAAGTAATGTATGAAACAAAAGGGGATAACAACAACGGACCAGATTTAGAGCCAGTACTTGCAGAAAATGTAGTTGGAAAGTATGCAGATATTACAGTTCCGTATGTTGGTTATTTACTGAATTATGCGAATTCAAAAGCGGGAGCAGCATTACTTCTTATTATTCCAGGAGTCTTTTTACTTGGGTATTCCGCGATTTCTATTTTTGGTGCTATTCGTAGCATTGACGGAGAAAAGAAAGATAAAAAAGTAGAACAATCCGTCTAGTTCGTTTGGTTATACTTTCCGTTTAGGAAGTTAACAAATATATATTAAGGGGATATGGACATGACTTTAAAGAAAAAATTAGGAATGGGTATTACATCAGCAGTATTAGGAGCAGCTTTAGTTGGTGGAGGAACATTTGCATTTTTCAGTGATAAAGAAGTGTCAAATAATACATTTGCGGCTGGAACACTGGATTTAGCATTAAATCCATCAACAGTTGTTAACGTATCGAATTTAAAACCTGGGGATACAATTGAAAAAGAATTTAAACTAGAAAATAAAGGCTCTTTAAATATTAAAAAGGTTCTACTGAAAACAGATTATAATGTAGAAGATGTAAAGAAAGACAATAAAGATGATTTTGGTAAACATATTAAAGTAACATTCTTAAAAAATGTAGATAAGCATGAGACAATTGTGAAACAAACTACTTTAGATAAATTAAAAGGTGACACACTTACAGCTGTAGATAATGATTTATCGGCTTGGTTCTGGGATGAAAAAGGTATTTCAGCAGGTAAATCTGATAAATTCAAAGTGAAATTTGAGTTCGTTGATAATGGAAAAGATCAAAATCAATTCCAAGGCGATAAGTTACAATTAAATTGGACGTTTGATGCACAACAAACAGCAGGTGAAGAAAGATAATAAGAAAAAGGGCTATCACATGGATAGCCCTTTTTCTATTTTTCTAGTATTTGTCTATCAATTTTAATAGTTCTTTACTATAATATAGATAATGTTCTGTATAAAGAACGTAATGTTCGATGGGAGAGATTAAGATGCTGAAAAGACCGCGTAATTTTAAAAAGATGCTTATATTGCCGTGTATGTGTTCTATTACGTTTTATTTAGGATCTCAAATTATGACGCATACAGAAGCGGCGTTCATTCATGAAACGAAAGTAGAAGCGACGCTTTCTACAGCAATTATATTTCCGAAAACAGTTAATACGTTAAAAGAGCAATCTGAGAAACATAAACAGTTTATTGAGCGTGAGTATGGAACGATGAAGGGAAAATCGAAAGCAACTTCTATTGAAGAAATAAAACAGGCGATTTCTGTATGGCAACAAGGGCGTGAGAAAATTGTTGCTGAGAAGGAAGCCCTGCAAAATGTATATACTGAAATAGAAGCTCCTTACAATCAAATACAAGAAGAATTAAAGGTAAATAAAGATGAGTCGATGCAGCAAGTGTCCATATATGTAAATGAAGGCTTCCGCAGTATCAAAGAGAAGCGTGACTATATTGAGAAAGAAATTAGCTTGAAAGCTATTGATGAGCAAATTCAGGCTCTTCAGCAACAATTAAACGTTGCAATTGAAGCGGAAGGACAAAAGAAAGCCGAAGAACAGAAGAAAGTAGAAGAACAGAAGAAAGCCGAAGAACAGAAGAAAGTAGAAGAACAGAAGAAAGTAGAAGAACAGAAGAAAGCAGAGGAACAGAAGAAAGCAGAGGAACAGAAGAAATTAGAAGAACAGAAGAAAGCCGAAGAACAGAAGAAAGTAGAAGAACAGAAGAAAGCAGAAGAACAGAAAAAGCTAGAAGAGCAAAAGAAAGCGGAGTAACTGCTTTAGTGAAACAGCCGGAAAACAAGAATGTGGTGTAAGAGAGAGTGAACGAATAAGCAAGACTAGTAATATTTATACGAGTGTGAGGGAACGTTAGCCCTCACCTCTTTGTTTTTCTTTTTTCTTATAGTATTAAATGATTTGAGTGTGAAAAAAGTTATAAATTATCATTGTTTTTTCTGAAAAGTCTAAATGATATTGAGAAATAAAAATAACTGAAAATATTAATAAATATGTGTTGTGTTTATATAGGGTTGTTCGTTATAATGAACATAAGGTTTTTAAAAAAGAACACATATTAGCTAAGCTAATATAGTTTTCTTTACATCTCTTATTGAAAAATAAGTGATAAAAATATAAAAAAAAGCTAGGGGGAATTGATTGTGAGTCTGAAAAAGAAATTAGGTATGGGAGTTGCATCAGCAGCATTGGGGTTAGCTTTAATTGGTGGAGGAACATTTGCATTCTTTAGCGATAAAGAAGTATCAAACAATACATTTGCAGCTGGGACGTTAGACCTTACATTAAACCCTAAGACGCTTGTAGATATTAAAGATTTAAAACCAGGGGATTCTGTTAAGAAAGAGTTCTTATTACAAAACAGCGGTTCGTTAACTATTAAAGACGTTAAATTAGCAACAAAGTATACTGTTAAAGATGCAAAAGGTGATAATGCTGGTGAAGACTTTGGTAAGCACGTTAAAGTAAAATTCCTTTGGAACTGGGATAAACAAAGTGAGCCTGTATACGAAACAACTTTAGCAGACTTACAAAAAGTTGATCCAGATCTTTTAGCTAAAGATATCTTTGCTCCTGAGTGGGGAGAAAAGGGTGGATTAGCAGCTGGTACAGAGGATTATCTATGGGTACAATTTGAATTTGTAGATGATGGAAAAGACCAAAATATCTTCCAAGGTGATACATTGAATTTAGAATGGACATTCAATGCTAACCAAGAAGCTGGGGAAGAAAAATAATAAAAAAAGCGGGTATTCCCGCTTTTTTTTATAAAGAAAAAGAAGTGCTGGTTGTAAGCACTTCTTTCTATTATTATTTTTGATTTTGCTTCCACTTTGTAAATTCAAGAAATTCACGAAATTGTTCTTTGGAGACACCAGAGTTCATTGCATCTTTAACGAGTTGTGTCCATTCGGAGTCTAGGTTAGTTTCCTTTGTTGTTTCATCATGAAGTAAAGTATCAACTGGAATTTGTAGAACTGCTGCGATCTTTTCAAGAAACTGAATGGAAGGGTTTTTTTGTAAATTTCGTTCTATAGAACTAATGTAAGATTTAGCAACGCCAGCTTTTTCGGCAAGTTCAGTTAATGAAATCCCTTTTTGTAAACGAAGGCGTTTTATACGTTCTCCAATCATATTTGCGCACCTTTCTATCAATATGTAGTTGTCTTATGATGTCATTATTATAACATAAACTTCGTTAAAAAGAACAAACCTATTGAGCCTGACTGGATGGCTTCATACGTTGGAAAAATTGCTCGATGTCTTGCATGGCGATACCAGCATCTAGAGCTTCAAGTATTAAATCAATCCATTCTTGATCCAGTGCGTCTGTCTTATCTTTGTACAAATGTAATTCCTCCCTAATTATCGGTCATAATTGCTGCTACAGAATACATGATAATGAAATCCGATTTTGTGTTTTATATAGTGAATTATCAAATATTGTGTAGATGAAACAAAGATAAAATCCCCATTAAACTCCCTCTATGGAAATTATAAATTGTTCGATAAAAACTTTCAATATTTTCAGAAAACATTGTTGAATTGTGATATATTCGTATGCTAACTATGAAATTTTTACAAATATATTAAAAACATTACATAATATGACTAAATATTGAAAAAATATTGAATTTTTAATAAAATTTAATTTGTAATACATATTATTTATTAGGGGAGGAAATAAGGGATGAACAAGAAACCGTTCAAAGTTTTGTCATCAATCGCATTGACAGCTGTATTAGGCCTTTCATTCGGAGCTGGCACTCAATCTGCATATGCTGAAACGCCTGTGAATAAAACAGCTACGAGCCCAGTGGATGATCATTTAATTCCGGAAGAACGTTTAGCAGATGCATTAAAAAAACGTGGGGTAATTGATTCGAAGGCTTCAGAGACAGAAACAAAGAAAGCAGTCGAAAAGTATGTAGAGAACAAAAAGGGTGAAAATCCTGGGAAAGAAGCAGCAAATGGGGACCAACTTACGAAAGATGCATCTGACTTTTTAAAGAAAGTGAAAGATGCGAAAGCAGACACGAAAGAAAAATTAAATCAACCAGCAACAGGCACACCTGCAGCGACAGGCCCAGTTAAAGGCGGTCTAAATGGTAAAGTACCAACTTCTCCAGCGAAACAAAAAGACTATAACGGTGAAGTTCGTAAAGACAAAGTACTCGTTTTACTTGTAGAGTACGCTGACTTTAAACATAATAATATCGACAAAGAGCCTGGATATATGTATTCTAACGATTTTAATAAAGAACATTATGAAAAAATGTTATTCGGCAACGAGCCATTCACATTAGATGATGGAAGTAAAATTGAAACGTTTAAACAATATTACGAAGAGCAATCTGGTGGTAGTTATACTGTAGACGGAACAGTTACAAAATGGTTAACAGTTCCTGGTAAAGCTGCTGATTACGGTGCAGATGCTCCGGGCGGAGGCCATGATAATAAAGGACCAAAAGGGCCACGTGATTTAGTAAAAGATGCATTAAAAGCAGCTGTAGATAGTGGTATTGATTTATCAGAGTTCGACCAATTTGATCAATACGATGTAAATGGTGATGGGAATAAAAATCAACCAGACGGTTTAATCGATCACTTAATGATTATTCATGCGGGTGTTGGACAAGAAGCAGGCGGTGGTAAATTAGGCGATGATGCAATTTGGTCGCACCGTTGGACAGTTGGACCAAAGCCATTCCCAATTGAAGGTACACAAGCGAAAGTACCATATTGGGGTGGAAAGATGGCAGCATTCGACTACACAATTGAACCAGAAGATGGAGCAGTTGGTGTATTCGCACATGAATATGGTCACGATTTAGGTCTTCCAGATGAGTACGATACACAATATAGTGGTCAAGGTGAGCCGATTGAAGCTTGGTCTATTATGAGTGGCGGAAGCTGGGCTGGTAAAATCGCTGGAACGACGCCAACGAGTTTCTCGCCACAAAATAAAGAGTTTTTCCAAAAAACAATCGGTGGTAACTGGGCAAATATCGTAGAAGTAGATTACGAGAAATTAAATAAAGGTATCGGTCTAGCGACATATTTGGATCAAAGTGTTACGAAATCAGCAAGACCAGGCATGATCCGTGTTAACTTACCAGATAAAGATGTTAAAACAATTGAGCCAGCATTTGGAAAACAGTATTACTACAGCACAAAAGGTGATGATCTTCATACGAAGATGGAAACACCACTGTTCGATTTAACGAATGCAACGAATGCAAAATTTGATTTCAAGTCATTATATGAGATTGAAGCAGGTTATGATTTCCTTGAAGTACACGCTGTAACAGAAGATGGTAAACAAACGTTAATTGAAAGACTTGGTGAGAAAGCAAATAGTGGAAATGCAGATTCGACAAATGGAAAATGGATTGACAAATCATATGATTTAAGTCAATTCAAAGGCAAGAAAGTAAAATTAACATTTGATTACATTACTGATGGTGGTTTAGCATTAAATGGATTCGCTCTTGATAATGCTTCATTAACAGTAGATGGTAAAGTAGTATTCTCTGATGACGCAGAAGGTACACCACAATTAAAATTAGATGGTTTCGTTGTATCTAACGGAACAGAGAAGAAAAAACATAACTACTATGTTGAGTGGAGAAACTATGCTGGGGCAGATAACGCGTTGAAATTTGCTCGCGGTCCAGTATTTAACACTGGTATGGTTGTATGGTATGCAGATTCAGCTTATACAGATAACTGGGTTGGTGTACATCCAGGACACGGTTTCCTTGGTGTAGTTGATTCTCATCCAGAAGCAATTGTTGGTACTTTAAATGGTAAACCAACAGTTAAGAGTAGTACACGATTCCAAATCGCTGATGCAGCGTTTTCATTTGACAAAACGCCAGCTTGGAAAGTCGTATCTCCAACGCGTGGAACATTTACGTATGATGGCTTAGCAGGCGTACCGAAGTTTGATGATTCTAAAACGTATATTAATCAACAGATTCCAGATGCAGGACGTATTTTACCGAAGCTTGGTTTGAAATTTGAAGTAGTAGGACAAGCTGATGATAATTCTGCAGGTGCTGTTCGTTTATATCGTTAATACTGTAAAACTACCGAGAGATTTTCTTTCGGTAGTTTTTTTGTGAGCAATGAATTTTATATAGCTGAAAAAGTCATATATAATGTAACCTTAAGAATAGAAATTTGTTATATATGAAGTCTATATAAATAATGAAAGAATTGGATAAAAATAGTGGAAGAAGGTGAGTGAATGAGTATTTCCTCTATTGTAAGTAGGCAAAAGGAATATTTTTTAAAAGGGCATACGAGAAGCATCGAAATGAGAAAGAATAATTTGAAGAAGCTTTATGAAGGCATTCAGCATTTTGAAGAAGAAATATTTCAGGCATTGAAATTAGATTTAAATAAGTCAGTTCACGAGTCGTTTACAACGGAAGTTGGATATGTATTAAAAGAAATTTCCTTTCAATTGAAACATATTTCATCGTGGAGTAAACCGAAACGAGTTCGAACAGCACTCACTCATTTTGGATCAAAAGGAAAAGTAGTGCCAGAACCGTATGGTGTGACGCTTATTATTGCACCGTGGAACTATCCTTTTCAATTAGCAATTGCACCACTTGTAGGAGCACTGGCAGCTGGAAATACAATCGTTTTAAAGCCGTCAGAGTTAACGCCAAGCGTTTCAAAAGTGCTTAAGAGAATGTTAGATGAATTATTCCCAGAAGAGCTTGTAGCGGTAGTAGAAGGTGGCGTTGAAGAGAGTACATCTTTGCTGAAGGAACCGTTTGATTATATTTTCTTTACTGGTAGTGTTGGCGTTGGAAAAGTTGTAATGGAAGCAGCAGCGAAACAGTTGACGCCGCTCACTTTAGAACTTGGCGGGAAAAGTCCTTGTATTGTACATAAAGATGCAAAGATAGAGATGACAGCAAGAAGAATTGTTTGGGGTAAGTTTTTAAATGCAGGGCAGACGTGTGTAGCGCCTGATTATATGTACGTGCATTCTTCCGTGAAAGAAAAGCTAATTGAGGCACTGCGACATGAAATTACAGAGCAGTATAGTAAAGAACCTTTGCAAAATGAAAATTATGTGCGTATTGTCAGTGAGCGTCATTTTGAACGATTATGTGGATTTTTACAAGATGGTCAAGTCGTAATTGGTGGAAACTATAAGAAAGATACATTACATATTGAACCGACAGTACTAGCGGATATTACATGGCAAGATACTGTTATGGAAGATGAAATTTTTGGTCCGATTTTACCAATCATAGAGTACGACAATATAGAAGATGTAATTGGCACAATCCAGCAACATCCGAAGCCGTTAGCGTTATATGTATTTTCTGAAGATAAAGAAGTACAAAAGAAAGTGACGAGTAATATTTCATATGGTGGAGGCTGTATTAATGATGTTGTCTATCATCTTGCTACGCCATATTTACCTTTTGGGGGTGTTGGAAGTAGTGGATTAGGGGGGTATCATGGGAAAGAAAGTTTTCGGACTTTTTCACATTATAAAAGCATTTTAGCCCAATCTACAGCATTCGACATGAAAATTCGTTACTCTTCTACAAAAAGTGCTTTAAAATTCATCCGAAAGTTGTTAAAATGATGATGGTGTTTATCAGTAGGCGTAGCCGTATGATAATAGCCCCTTCGCAATGGAAGGGGTTTTTCTGTTCGACGTTATGTATCATGCGAAAATGAATCAAACATACTACATAAAGAATAGAAACGAACGCTTGCTAAATAACCATTTTTGTTTGGATCGAAACAAAAAAATAGTCTATAGAACATAAATATTTATTCATGAATATAAAAATTTAAAATTTAAGATAGATAGGACGGGAAAATGAAAAAGATTATTAAAGTTGAAGCAGTTGAAAAACATTTTGGAAATCAAGTGATTATCCCATCTCTTTCTTTAGATATTAAAGAGGGAGAGTTTTTAACAATTTTAGGGCCGAGTGGCTGCGGGAAAACGACGTTACTTCGTATGATCGCAGGATTTGAAACTCCAACTAAAGGGAATCTTTTATTAGATGATGAAAGAATTAACGATTTGCCGCCATATAAGCGTCATATGAACCTAGTGTTCCAACATTACGCACTATTCCCACATATGACAGTAGAGAAGAATATTTGTTTTGGTATGAAAATGCAGAAAGTATCAGCAGCAGAGCAGAAAGAGCGTGCTGAAGAGGCAATGCGTTTAACGCAGTTACTTGAGTTCCGTAATCGTAAACCTGCGAAGCTTTCTGGTGGACAACAGCAGCGTGTTGCAATTGCAAGAGCGATTGTAAATAATCCACGTGTATTACTATTAGATGAGCCACTTGGAGCGCTTGACTTTAAGTTACGAAAAGACTTGCAACGTGAATTGAAAAACTTACAACGTAATTTAGGAATTACGTTCATATACGTAACGCACGATCAAGAAGAAGCAATGAGCATGAGCGATCGTATTGTAGTTATGAATAAAGGACATATCGAACAAATCGGAACACCGAAAGAAATTTACAATAAGCCGAAAACATTGTTCGTTGCGACATTCATCGGTGAAAATAATATTGTGAAAAACGGGGAAGGCTATGTAGCAATTCGCCCTGAAAATGTAAAAGTACGTTCGGTTGAAGAGTCAATTTTAAAAGAATACCATCTTGGACATATTGAAGATATCGAGTTTGTCGGAAATATGGAGAAGCTTTATGTACGTGATGAGAAAACATCAGAATTACTAATGGCATATCAAACTGCTGAAGAGGCAGTACAGTGGAGCATTGGAGATAATGTATATGTAGGCTGGGAGCAAGAGGACGAGGTGACCTTAAATTGAAAAAAGGGAAATTACTCGCACTACCTACAGTCGCGTGGCTGTTAATTTTCTTCCTAATCCCGCTCGTATTCGTATTAGGATTCGCCTTCATGCAGCGCGGAGCTTACGGGACAGTAGAAATGCAATTTACGCTGGAGAATATATCCCGTGTGTTTGATCCATTATACTTAGGAACGTTATGGGAAACTGTTAAAATTGCAGTTATTACAACAGTAATATGTTTATTAATTGGTTATCCGTTTGCGTATACAATTACAATTGTTGACCGCAAATACCGCTCTATTCTTTTATTATTGGCAACGATCCCGTTTTGGATTAACTTTCTTGTTCGTTCATACGCATGGATTGTTATTTTACGTTCACAAGGTCTTGTGAATACGTTGTTATTAAAGCTTGGCATTATTAGTGAACCGTTAAATTTATTATATAATACTCCTTCTGTAATACTCGGAATGGTCTATTCTTTATTACCATTTATGATTTTACCAGTGTATGCAGCAATTGAGCAGTTGGATAAGCGTAAGCTAGAAGCGGCTTATGATTTAGGAGCAACACCAATAAAGGCATTTTGGAATATAACAGTGCCGATGACGATGTCAGGAATTGCGACTGGTTCTATTTTAGTATTCGTTTCTTCTATCGGAATGTTTGTTGTATCAGACGTGATGGGCGGATCGAAAGTAGCATTAATTGGAAACGTTATTCAAAATCAATTCTTAGGTGCACGTGACTGGCCGTTTGGATCTGCGTTATCGATTATCGTTGTTCTATTCTCTGTTCTGTTAATTTACTTATATTATCGTGCAACGAAAGTATATAAATATAATGAGAACGGAGGGGAATAGGCAAAGATGAAGAAGTTTTTAGTTTCTTATTCTTGGTTAATTTTGTTATTCTTGTATTTTCCAATGATGGTTTTAATGGTCTATTCTTTCAACGACTCTCGCATTAATGCGGAGTGGGAAGGTTTTACATTCCATTGGTATACAGATTTATTTCAAAAACAAGATGTTATTGATGCATTTGTAAATAGTATTACGATTGCAGTTATAACAACGATTGTGACAACGGTACTTGGTGTATTCTTTGCAATCGCTTTACATCGTTATAAATATCGTTTTGAAGGGGCTATTAATGGCCTTGTATATTTACCAATTTTAATTCCTGATATTTTAATGGGATTATCTTTACTAATTCTTTTCAGCCAGTTAGGAATGGAACTTGGACAAACAACGATTATTATTGCACATATTACATTTAGTATTTCGTTTGTTGTTGTTATTTTAGCTGCGCGTCTTTCAAGTATGGGACGTGACTTAGAAGAAGCTGCAAATGATTTAGGAGCAACGCCTTGGCAAACGTTTCGTTATGTAACGTTCCCAGCAATTGCACCGGGAGTTATTTCGGCAGCATTATTAACATTCACATTATCAATTGATGATTTTGTAATTAGTTTCTTCGTATCAGGACCAGGATCAACAACATTGCCACTATACATTTACAGTATGGTTAAGCGCGGAGTATCACCAGAAATCAATGCTCTTTCTACAATTTTAATTGTTGCTATCGTAGGATTAATGGTTCTATCTGAAATCTTCCGGAATAAAGGTGCAGATGGTGAAGAAAACTCTGGAGGACACCTTCCTTTATAATACGAACGATATAGAAAGTACAAGGGGGTAATAAACCGATGAAATTAATGAAAAGAATAGCTGGCGCAGCAATTAGTTTTAGCCTTGTTGCTGGTGTGCTTGCTGGTTGTGGTGAAAAGAAAGAAGAATTAAATATTTATAGCTGGGCTGACAATTTTGATGAGCAAGTGCTAAAAGATTTTGAAAAGAAATATAATGTGAAAATTAACTATGACAAGTACGCAAGTAATGAAGAAATGCTTGCGAAATTACAAGCTGGTGGCGCAAAGTATGACTTAATCCAGCCGTCTGATTACATGGTTAAAACAATGGCGAAAATGGACTTATTAGCGCCGTTAGATAAAAAGAATATCCCGAATATCGAAAATATGGTTTCTAATTTCAAAACACCTGCGTTTGATCCAGAGAATAAATATTCTTTAGTGTACACTTGGGGTGTAACAGGGATTGCATACAATAAAAAGTATGTGAAAGAAGCACCTACAAGCTGGGCGGACTTATGGAATGAGAAATATAAAGGACATGTAACGTTACTGAACGATTCTCGTGAAGTATTAGGAGTGGGTCTTAAGAAGCACGGGTTCTCAAACAGTACGAAAGACGATGCACAATTAAAGACAGCAGCAGATGATTTAAAGAAGCTGCTTCCAAACTTATTAGCATTTGATACAGATAACATTAAACAAAAATTCATTACAGAAGATGCTTGGATCGGAACAGTTTGGTCTGGAGATGCAGCATTTATCGCAAAAGATAATAAAGATGTAGAATATGTTGTACCGAAAGAAGGCGGCACAATTTGGGCTGATACGTTAGCAATTCCAAAAGGTGCAAAACATAAAGAGCTTGCTGAGAAATTTATGAACTACTTACTAGATGAAAAAGTAAGTGTGAAAAACTACGAGTCAATTGGTTACAGTAATCCAAATGAAAAAGCTCATCCTCTTCATAGTAAAGAATACCGTGATAATCACATGATTTTCTTAACGAAAGAAGAGTTAGATCGTACAGAATGGCTTGTTGATGTAGACGATAAGTTAAAAGACTATGATCGTTACTGGACAGAGCTAAAAACAAAAGGTAAATAAGTAAGGAAATGCGGTTTCTAAAGTAGAAATCGCATTTTTTCATAGTAGGAGGAAATCGTTTGAAGAAGAAGTTACATCAGTATGAGGTAATGTGTATCGGTTTGTTATTTGCTGTATTTGGTATTGTTGCTTGGCGCGTACATGCAGGTGGCGTTACAGTGATGGATACATATGTCCGTGGATTAGTAAGAGGGCTACAAACGGAAAGTTCTCTTATATTTTTCTCGTACTTTACAAAATTGGGATCAGCAATTGGGATAGTCACTACGCTCGTTATAAGTTTGCTTGTTTTTTGGAAGAAGCGTTATTATGCTGCGATGATTGTATATCCAATGGGGATTTTAATAACACATCTTGTGAATAAAGGGATAAAAGAGATTGTAAAGAGAGAACGTCCGTCATTAAATGAAGCGCTAGATGCACTTGGATATAGTTTTCCTAGTGGACATGCAATGCTATCGATTATGACATTTGGATTTCTTACTTATATCATTGCTGCTAATTTGAAAAGCTTAGCTGGGAAATGTGTCACAACGATTTTGATGGGTATAGTAATTCTATCGATTGGATTAAGTAGAGTCATTTTAAATGTACATTACCCAACTGATATTTTAGCTGGTTACTGCGTAGGTGGTATTTTGTTAATTATCGCGATTTACTACCATCGTTTACTTACTGAGAGATTAGGGCTTAATAAAGAGAGATAGAAAAACGTCTGGAAAAACTATTATTATAGTTTTTCCAGACGTTTTTTGTTTATATCAAGATGTGATACAGTATAAGTGACAATTGAATTATTTAAAGTAGGTGAAAATGTGTGAAGACAAACGTACATAAAGTTGATAAGTGGGGGAAGTTAGGAGCCTTTTTGTATCAGTTTCGTTATACAGTAATTGTAGCGTTACTGTTGCTCGCAATCGCACTTGGGATTTTTGCTCCAAAGCTACCGGGAGTATTAGGTGGTGACGGTTTCCAAACGGAAGGCGACTATCAAAAAACAAAAGAAATTTTAGATCAAGATTTTAAGAAGTCTCAAGATACGCTTTTGCTCGTTTTTGAGAAAAATAAAGATGCTTCGCATGAGGAATTTAAAAAGCGAATAGATGAAATTGTAAAGAATGTTCAAGAGAAAGAGAGCTATGAATCTTTCCATCACCCAATCCAAAATAAAGAAATGCTACAAGATGACATCGGTTATGCGACAATTTTATTTTCCGGGAAAACAAATAAAGAAAGAATGGAAAAGACATTACAATTTGCTGATGAGATTGAGAAAGAAAGTAATGTAGCATTAAAAGTAACACCTACAGGATTTCCGAAAATTAATCAAGAGATTAATGAAAGAACGCAAAATGATTTAAAAGTAGCAGAAATGATTGGATTACCAATTGCGTTTCTTGTATTACTATTTTCGTTTGGTAGTCTTTTGGCATCAATTTTACCGATTTTGAATGGGGCGCTTAGTGTTATTAGTACGATGGGGATATTGTATTTCATCGGTGTTGATAAAGAACTATCTATTTTCGTGTTAAACGTTGCACCGATGATTGGACTTGCATTATCTATTGATTTTGCGCTATTATTTGTGAACCGTTTTCGAGAGGAAGTTGCTAAACGAACGGTAAAAGAAGCGATAGCAATTACATATCAAACGGCAGGACGTGCGATTGTATTTTCAGGATTATGCGTATTTGTTGGGTTATCCGGTTTGTTTTTCTTTAAGATAGATTATATTCAATCTGTCGCGATTAGCGGAATGATTGTTGTCATTATGAGCATTTTATTCTCACTCACACTTCTTCCAGCACTATTATCGTTAATAGGTAAAAGAATATTAAAAAAGAATCAAGTAGCACATACGCCGGCAAAAGCATGGCGTAAATTTGCACAATTTGTGATGAAACATCCAATTGCAATGATTATTGTTGTTACAACATTTATTGTTATTTGCTTATTACCGTTACGTACAGCTAATTTGCAGTTCCCTGGTGTTGAAGCTTTACCTGAAAAGAGTGATACAAGGATTGCATATGAAAAGTATGAAGAAGCATTTAATGAAACTGTCAAAACACACGCTGATGTTACGTTAGTTGTAGAGACGAAAAAAGATATGAAAGAAAAAGAAAGTCTACAAAAGATAGAAGAAGTCGTTCGAAAGTTAAAAGATGATAAGAAAGTACATGAAGTAAGAAGTTTATACGACGGGTTAACTGGAATGAAAGCAGATCAAGTTGTTGGAATATTGCAGTCGCCAGAATCAGCGAAACTAACTCCTGTATTTGAAGCATACACGCAAGGGAATAAGACGACGATAGAAATCTTTTTGAAAACAAAACCACGTACAGAGACTGCAAAACAGTGGGTACGTGACTTTAAAAAGAACTATAAAGAAACGGATGTTTCGTATTATCTAGGCGGAATGACGACGTTTCAACAAGAATTAGAAGATGAAATTAAAGATAAAGTTGTAATTGGTATGTCTGTTATATTTGGATCGACCTTTGTTATATTATTATTTGCATTCCGATCTATACTCATTCCAATTAAGGCAATTGTTATGAATATACTTAGTTTAAGTGCAACCATTGGAATTGTTGTTTGGTTATTTGAAGGTGGTCATTTCGGTTTAGAAGCAAGTCCGGTTCTGTTTGTCTTACCAATCTTCATTTTTGGCCTCGTATTTGGGCTTAGTATGGATTATGAAGTATTTCTTATTTCACGTATTCATGAGCTCTATGAAGAAACAGGAGATAACGATCAAGCAACGTTAGAAGGGCTCGTTTCAACAAGTAGAATCATTACATCAGCTGCTTTAATAATGATTGTTGTAACTGGTGCATTCGCCTTTACTGATATTTTACCAGTAAAGCAGATGGGTCTTGGCGTTGCATTAGCAATATTTCTTGATGCAACAATTATTCGTCTTATGCTCGTACCAAGCTTAATGAAGTTATTTGGAGACTGGAACTGGTGGTTACCATTTCGAAAAAAACGAGAAAAATCATCATAAAAAATGCTCATCATATTGATGAGCATTTTTTATGAATAGCAAAGCCTACATTTTGCAAATAGTATGTGATAAGAACATTACATAATAAGTAGGTGAAGGCAATGTTTCGTTATTTTAAGTTTAAGTTAAATGATACAGTACAGTTTGCCGAGAACGATGGGCATATGTATCGCATTGTCGGTTATCGGTTAGAAAAAGGATTTTATCCAAAAGATGAATGGACTCATATCATTTATGAACTACTTAGAGAATTTGACGGGTATACGATGGATGCAGAAGAGGAAGAACTTGTAAAGGTCGTTCAAGTAGAGGATGAGTATTACAAAATACAAGAAGTATCAGGTTATCGCTATCCAGTAAAAATGAAACAAAAACAACAAGTGATGAAAATAGAAAAGATGGACGATTTATTAGATGCTTACAATGATTATAAAAGGTTGGCGGATTTCTTTAAAGATTTATCGTATGAACAAAAAGCTGAAGAAGTATTATTAGAAATGAAAAGACTTAGAGCTTGAGGGGCAGTCTATTATAAGACTGTCCTCTATTTTTGACAGTGCATCAAAGTGTGTTTTCCGTTACAATGAGAGAATCAATAGAAATAAGGTGATAAACAGTATGGAAACAAAGAAAAAGGGCGAATGGTGTGAAATTATCGTTCCAGCTAAATGGAATGGTATAAGTATTGAATCGGTATTAAAAGTAGAATGGGAAATACCGAAAAAGCTATTACATCAGCTTCGTATGGAAAAAGGTGTTACGGTTAACGGGGAACAAAGAAGATGGAATGAGCTTTTAAAAGAGAACGATAAGTTACAAGTCCATATGTTTGCGGAGGAAGAGTACGGTGTAGATCCAGAATATGGTGAATTACATGTAGTATACGAAGATGATCACGTACTTATCGTAAATAAACCAGAGCAAATGGACACACACCCTGCTGAAAAAGGTGGAACCGGGACGCTTGCAAATCTTGTTGCTTTTCATTTTCAAATGCAAGGTTTAGAGACGAAGGTGCGTCATATTCATCGTTTAGATAAAGATACGACAGGTGGTGTCGTGTTTGCTAAGCATAGAATTGCTGGTGCAATTATGGATCGTCTATTAATGGAAAGAAAAATTAAAAGAACGTACGCAGCGCTCGTTGAAGGGAAAGTAAAGAAGAAACAAGGAAAGATTGATGCTGCTATCGGAAGGGACCGCCATCATGCTACAAGGCGTCGTATTTCTCCAAAAGGTGACCAAGCTATCACATATTATAAAGTAGAAAAGTATTTTAAGAAGCAAAACACGACTTTCGTAACGTTACAATTAGAAACGGGTAGAACACATCAAATTCGTGTTCATATGAGTCATAATGGTAATCCACTAGTTGGGGATGTATTATATGGTGGACAAACAAAATATATGTCCAGTCAAGCATTGCATGCGATGAAGATAAATTTCTTGCATCCAATTACGAAAGAAGCAATTGAAGTTGATGTGCCGTTTCCTACAAAGTTAAATAAAAAAATAAAAGAATTTCAAAAAGAAAATGCATAAAGTATAAGTTTTAACTTGAAAAAAGTAGATTTTTGCAGGGATTTCTCTAAAAGAAGCGAAGCCGTTAAGAGAAAAGAGAGGTGAGAATCACTTGATCAAATATAAGTATGTACTTGGAATATTTTTCGCTTGTCTTTTACTTACTCTATTTCTCTATCCCTATTTACCAAATCGTATGGCAGTACATTGGAATGTAAATGGTGAGCCAAACGAGTTTATGAGTAAACAAGTTGTTGTAGCATTTATTCCCTGTTTTATTATTTTTTCATATGGATTTTTGTATATTATTTCACATAATATATTTAAGTTTAATGAAAGAGGGCATGGTATTATAGGCGGCTTTATAAAGAAAATTACGTTATTTATGTTGTTTATTCATATGCTTATCCTCTTTATTAATTTTAGGAAGGTGATATCCTTTCAAACAGGATTAACGATTGGGATTAGTATGTTTCTTTTTATGCTGAGTAAAGAATTTAAGAAAATAAAAGGCAAAGAAAAAGATCCAATTAAATTACAAAAAATTCGTTTAGTGAGTAGACGAATTTTTCAAGTGATGGCATGGGGCATATTGTTTTCATTGTTTTTGAACTTAGAGTGGGGATTTTATGTATTGCTTAGTATAATAAGCTGTGGATCTATGTTGTTTATGTTATATATTTTCTATTCATACATAATAGAAAGCTATGAAACTTAAAAAAGAGTCTTCTCATTATGAGAAGACTCTTTTAATCTATTTACTTCGTAATAAATTGTTGTGTCCAGTAGTTGCCGCTTTCTACATAACCAACACCGATGTGAGTGAAGCCGTTATTTAAAATGTTTGCACGGTGTCCAGCGCTGTTCATCCAAGCTTGTACTACTTCTTCAGGTGTACGTTGGCCTTGAGCGATGTTTTCACCTGCAGATGTATAAGAAATACCAAATTTCTTCATCATATCAAACGGAGATCCGTATGTAGGGCTGTTATGATCAAAGTAGTTGTTTTTTTGCATATCTTCAGACTTAATACGTGCTACTTTGCTTAATTCAGTATCGATTTTTAGTGCTGGTAAGCCTTGTTTTGCACGCTCAGCGTTTGTTAATTCAACAACACGTTGTTCGAACTCACTTAAAGATTTTGCTTCTTCAGCAGGCTTTTGCTCAGCAGGTTTTTGTTCAGCAGGTTTTTGAGTATTGTTGTTTTCAGCAGGCTTTTGAGCTTCTGGTTTTTGAACTTCTTCAGCAGGCTTTTGCTCGGCTGGTTTTTGTTCAACTGGCTTTTGAGTTTCTGGCTTAGCTGTTGGTTGCTCAGTTACAACATTTTCAGTAGGTTGTTGACCAGGAATGAAGCAGTTTGGTTGGAAGTTTCCTTGTTGCCATTGTGCTAATGATTCAACTCCCATAGATTGTAAGAATGCTTGTAATTCTTGTTGGCTCATTTGTTTCATCATCACTTTTGAATGCTGAATATTTTGAACCTTTACGTTAGATGGTTGTACTGTTGCAGCTTGTGCATCTAGAGAAGATACTCCTAAAGTAAGAGCTGTTGCAGCAGCTACAGATAATAAAACACGTTTTTTCATGATGTGTGTCCCCCTATATAAAGTTTTAATTTGTTTTCACACGATTTGTTTTTGACAGCCTGTCTGACTGACAAATTCATCGTAGCATACAATTTGCGAGAAAAAAGATGGAAAAAAATTCATAGACTTTAAAATTACCTAATTTATCCTAAGAGAAGGAGGGAGCAAAAATAAGAGAAATATAGAGTATAAAAGGAATTTATAGTGTTTTTATACTTGGTTTTAAGAGGGGGTTTTTGGATAAAGTTACCTAAATAGAAAATGAAGAATCCTATTGTATCAATGGTTTGAGCGATTTTTTGAGGAATATAATGGATTGATTTTTACAAAACTGTAATGTTTCTGTTGTTCTTTTTTATAATAAAGTAACATATTTTTAATGTTGTAGCAGACAAAAAAGCGGCTATCTCTTTACATAGACGAAGGAGATAGCCGTTTTCCTATTATTACGTATGTTACGAGTTATTACGAGTTAGTTTCAATTGCTTCTAATAATAAATCCACAATGTGAATTCCTCTTATCTTATGAGAAAGCCCTTCTCGCTCAATACCCAATTTCATTTGTAATAAACAACCTGGATTTGCAGTAACAATGGTTGCTGCTTCTGTTTCATGCACACGGTCCATTTTGTAATCTAGAAATTCCATTGATAACTCTGAATGAACAATATTGTAAATACCAGCAGAGCCACAGCAACGATCGGCATCTTTCATTTCTCGATATGTTGCACCTTGGATAGCCTCTAGTAACATACGAGGTTCAGAAGATGTGCGCATAACATTGCGTAAATGACAAGAGTCTTGATACGTAATAACTTGCGGCGTGAGTCGTAAGTCAGTTCGCTTATGGAAGTCTAGTTCTACTAGTATAGCAGTAATATCTTTAATCTTAGAAACAAACTGCTTAGCACGTTCAGCCCAATCCGGATCATCCTTTAAAAGATAATCATAGTCTACGAGGTAAGCTCCGCAACCACCTGCATTCGTAATAATATAGTCGATGTTTAAGTCTTCGAATGCTTTTATATTGCGCTTTGCTAATTCTTTTGCTCCACTCTTTTCACCAGCATGTCCATGCAATGCACCGCAGCAACTTTGTGTTTTCGGAATAACGATATCACAACCAGCTAATTGAAGAAGTTTCATCGTTGCGTTATTTGTTTCTAAAAACATCGTATCCATTAAGCAGCCTGTGAAGAATGCAACTTGTTTTTTCTTTGTACTTTCTGCAGGTAAAAATGAAGGACGATCTTTCATCGCTTTCATTTTAGGGACTTTTGGTAAAACGAGATCCATCGTTGCAAGTGTTTCGGGGAATAACTTCATAATCCCTGTTTTATGTGTTAGCGTTTGTAAACCAGAACGTTGATAAAATCCGATTAGTCCAGTTAATGTTCTCATTCGATTTTGATGGGGGAATAATCCTTCAAAAACGACTTTTCGAACAGCTTTCACTGGCACCGAGAATTTTTTATTTTGATTAATAATATCACGAGCTTCTTCTAATAAATGCCCATAATTTACACCAGATGGACAAACAGGCTCACAAGCACGGCAACCAAGACAAACGTTTAATGTATTCTCAACATCTTCATCTGGTTCGATTAAACCATCAACGACAGCTTTCATTAATGCGATACGTCCGCGCGGTGAATGTGACTCTTTATATCCGGATTGAATGTAGGTAGGACAAGTAGGTAAACAAAAACCGCATCGCATACAGTTTAGTAATTCATCTTCACTTAATCGTTCTTTAAATTCTTTTTGAATATTTTCTTTATTTAATGTGGTCATCGCTCAACCACCACTCTTTTTCGGGTGTCTTTCGCGAACATTTTTCCAGGATTCATAATGTTATTTGGATCGAAAGCTTGCTTTATTCCTTGCATAGCTGCAATACCTTCCTTACCTAATTTCATTTCTAAATATGGAGCTTTCATCGCACCAACACCATGTTCACCAGTAATTGTGCCACCAAGTTCAATTGCTTTCGCAAATATTTCAGCAAAAGCTTGTTCAGCTCGGTGCATTTCTTCTGCATTACGAGCGTCTGTCATACAAGTTGGATGTAAGTTACCATCACCAGCGTGTCCAAACGTACAAATAGGAATATTATATTTTTTTGCAATGGTATTAATAGCTTCAACCATCGGAGCTATTTGTGAACGTGGTACAGTTGCATCTTCTAATATTGTAGTAGGTTTTAATCGTGCGAGCGCTGATAGGGCACTACGGCGAGCGGTACGAAGCGCATCTGCTTCCGTCTCATCTTTTGCAACGCGAACATCAACTGCATTCATAGAGTGACAAACGTTAGCCATTTTTTCAATATCTCGATTGACTACTTCGGGTGGACCGTCTTGTTCGATTAATAAAATTGCTTTTACATCTGTAGGTAAACCGATTTGTGCAAACTCTTCTACTACTTCAATTGTCGGTTGGTCTAAAAACTCCAGTGTTGCTGGAATGATTTTATTTGCAATAATAGAAGAAACAGCACGTGCAGCTTCATTAATATCTTCATATAATGCAAGCATTGTTTTCTTTGTTTCAGGCATAGGAACAAGTTTTAATATGGCTTCTGTTACCACGCCAAGTGTTCCTTCAGAACCGATAAATAAACGAGTTAAATCGTAACCAGCTACATCTTTTGCTAATTTACCACCAGTGCGAATAATATCACCATTTGGTAAGACAAGTTCAAGCCCCATTACATAATCACGTGTTACGCCATATTTCAAACCGCGTAATCCACCTGAGTTTTCATTAATATTACCGCCGATTGTAGAAATTTTCATCGAGCTTGGATCTGGTGGATAAAATAAACCTTTTTCTTCTACCGCTTTAATAATATCAAGTGTAATGACACCAGCTTGTACAGTAATTGTTAAGTTTTCTTCATCAATTTCTAAAATATTGTTCATATGGCGGAAAATAAGGACGATACCGCCTTCAAGTGGACATGTTCCTGCGCAAAGATTTGTTCCAGACCCGCGCACATACACAGGAATTTTGTGAGTGTTACATACTTTTAACACTTCAGCTACTTCATTTGTATTACGAGGAGCAATGACTGCATCAGGCATTGCTTGGAAGTTTGGAGTGGCATCATAACTATAAGTTAAACGCCCCATATTGGATGTATCTACATTATCTTCGCCAACAATAGATACGAATGAATGAATAATTTGTTTTTCTAACATTGGAAATCCCCCTCAAACTGTTAACGTGTTTAGTTATAATAAACAACGTGGTAACAGTGCTTTCATTATAATGATAAAAAAGTCGAGGGATTCTTTCTATGTATAATCATCTAAAGATTAATCTGTTTTATCGTTCTTTTTTGTATGATTATCTAATAGGAGGAGTGCGAAGTATAAAACGTTTAAGTCTTTGAATTGTTTTGGATCAAGTCCTGTATGTTCTTCAATCTTTTTTAGCCTATAATGTAAGGTGTTAATGTGTATATGTAATTGTTTAGCTGTCTGTTTATAAGATTGGTTATAATCGATAAATAAGCGTAAAGTGTGCATAAGCTCAGGAGATGATAGTAAGCTTTCGATGGTACGCTCTAGAAATTGTTCACGCGTTTCGGCAGAAATATCTTGTAAACACATTTCTAAACGTAAATCTTCATTAAATACAATTTTTTTCGTTTCCAATGATACAGAAAGAGCACGTAATGCTTGTTCGTAACATATGTTCATATTGTTTGGGGTAACTGTTTGCCCAATCCCGATATATAAAGGAATAGAAAATAAAGCTTCGCAGTCTTGTTTTAACCGTTTTAAAAACTGATAAGTTTGTTCTTTGGAGCTCATCGCTGTAAATAAAATAAAACGATCATTTCCCCAGCGAACAAATAGATGCTCTTTTGTTAAAATATTTCGTACATGTTGCCATATTTTACGCTGGAGCATTGTGTCATTTTTGCCAATAGAAAACAAAACAAGTTGTTTTTTCTTATATAAATCAATGCCAAGTGTTTTGGCACGATCAAGAAAACTCGGGGACCACTCTGTATTTTGAAGCCAATCAAAGACAAAAGCTTCATAAGAACGGTGCTCAAGTTCTAATTGCTCTAAAAAGTAGTTTTCATGAATTAATAATTCGGTCATCTTACGCAATATTTCTCCGTAGCGTGAAATATTTTCAGGTTCTCCGGTAATCCCAATGACACCAATTACTTCATCATGAAATAATAAAGGAAGATTCATCCCAGCCTTTACACCTTGCAATCGCCTTTCATCTTCTTTTGTAATGATGACGGTTTTCTTTTGTTTAGCGCAGCGGAGTGCACCTTCATGAAATTGGCCAATTCTTTCTGTATCTGTACTTGCGATAATAACGCCTTCTATATTAATGATAATTATATTTTCTGTAATTAGTCTGCGTACTTCTCGTACAATTTTATTCGCTAAATCAGGAAATAGCATAATTGACACACCTCAAATTCTATTTGTTGTACATTATATATGTAAATTGAGTAAGAAAGGGGAATTTCACACTTTCCACACATTTATTTGTTATTTTACAATTATAACGAAATCATCTGAAGATGGAGGGAATCTTTTGAGAAAGTATGTTTTTCTTCTCTGTTTTTTATTTCTATTAGTAGGGTGTCAAGGAAGTTCATATACACCAATTGCTAAAGATAAAAATGTTATTATAACTACGAATATAAAAGAAGGCAGTATTAGTTTTATTGATAAAAAAGATAAAAAGTTAATTACGACATGGGAACTAAATGAGCCAATGGCCGGAATCACACTGCTTCCAAATGGCGATGAAATACTTGTATACGGTAAGCAATTAGAATATATGTATGTATATTCACTAGCGGAAGGAAGGCAAGTGGAAAAATATAAAACTGGAAAGGGCATTGTAAATGTGGTCGTATCAGCAGATAAAAAACAATTATTTGCTGCTGATCAAAATGTTCAAAAGGTAAGGTTCTTTACGATAAATGGGAAAGAGACAGGAAATGTTTCAACAGGAAAAGGGCCTATAACGATGGTAGAGTATCAGAATCGGTTATCTGTACTAAACTTTTATGATACGAAACTAACGACAATTGATACGAAGAAAAAAGAAGTTGTTCAATCCTTTATGATTCCGCCAGCATCAACAGGAGCGACGATTAGTCCTGATGGGAAAGAAATATGGATTGGCGGGCATGGTGATGGAAATCAAGTGAATGAGAAAGTATTAGTGTATTCTTTACAGAGCGGTGAAATGGTACGTTCTTTACACGCTCCATTTATGCCTGTGAACATAACGAAAGATAATAAGTACGTATATGCATTAAGCCACGGTTCGAATATGCTTAGAAAATTTGATACTAGTACGTATAAAGAGGTAGCTTCCGTTGAAATAGGCTCAAATCCATTTGCATTTTTGAAAAGCGGAGCAGAAGGATATGTAGCAAGTTATGATAGTGATGAAGTGTGTGTTATGGGTATGAAGAGTATGAAAATAAAACAAACAATTAAAGTCGGAAAAGGACCGTTTCAACTCATAGAGAGGGAAGGGAAGGACAATGAATAAATATAGAGTGCTAGTTGTAGATGATGAAAGTGATATGAGGCAGCTTGTTGGAATGTATTTGGATAACTTTGGATATGAGTGGGGAGAAGCTGAAAACGGAAAAGAGGCTCTTAAAAAACTAGAAACGAATCATTATGATTTCGTTGTATTAGATATAATGATGCCAGAAATGGATGGACTTTCAGTTTGTAAAGAAATTAGAAAAACGTCAGATGTGCCGATTATATTTTTAACCGCAAAAGGTGAAGAGTGGAATAGGGTGAATGGCTTACGTATGGGAGCAGATGATTATATTGTAAAACCGTTTAGTCCTGGTGAATTGGTTGCCCGTATGGAAGCTGTACTAAGAAGATATACAAAGCAAGAACAGCAAGAAGAGATTCAATTTGGACCAATTCTTATCAATGAAAAAAGCAGACGAATTGAGGCGAATGGTGAGTCGATTTCTCTTACTGTAAAAGAGTTTGATTTACTATATTTTCTTTGTCAGCATACAGGACAAGTATTTAGCCGGGAGCAATTACTTGAAAAGGTATGGGGATATGATTATGCCGGAAGTACAAGAACAGTAGATACGCACGTGAAAACGATGCGCTTGAAGCTTGGAGAAAGTGGAAACTACATTCAAACTGTTTGGGGTGTAGGCTATAAATTTGAGGTGTAACATATGTTTACGATGGTACAAAAACTTTGGCTTACAGTAGTATGTGCAGTATGTGTAACAGTGTCCTTTCTTTATTTCGTATCTTTATACTCGTATGAAAAGTTATACGTTGATAATTTAAAAACTTCGTTAGTAATGGAAGGGAAAAGTCTTGCTGCTCAATATGATAAGCGTGAAGGAATATCAACTTTTGAAGAGAAAGTAAGATCGTTTGATCAAATATCTAGTTCAGATGTTATTTTCGTATCTAATCCGCGTGATTTAAGCGCATGTTTGCCTTTTGATGTGCATCATCATTCTCTTATAAGTGAAGGAGATAGGCAAACGCTATTAGATGGGAAAACTGTGACAAAAATAGGATATGAAGAACATTTTGACCGTAATATTATGGGGGTTGTCATTCCTGTATTGGAAAATAAAAAATTAGTCGGAATTGTCTATTCGTATATTCCTTTAAAAAGTATAAAAGATTTAATCTATGATATGGGTCTTATTTTAGCACCGTTAGCAATTGCTATGATTTTAATTACGATATGGGTTGGAAGAAAAATTATAATTGCAATTACGAAGCCACTTTCGCAAATGGAGCGGGTTGCAAATCATTTGGCTACGGGAGATTTTTCGGAGCGGATTACAGTTTCTTCAGAGGATGAAATTGGACGATTAGGAAAAGCATTTAATAAAATGGCAAATTCATTAGAAACAGAAGATGTAAAGCGTAAGGAATTTTTAGCAAATGTTTCGCATGAACTTAGAACACCACTTAGTTATATAAAAGGGTATAGCGAGGCTATTTTAGATGGTGTTGCAAAGGGAGCTCAGCAGGAAAAAGTAACTCAGCTAATTCATAAAGAAGCAGGTCGTATGCAGCGTCTCGTTCATGACTTGTTAGACTTAGCACAATTAGAAGGTGAGCACTTTCCGTTAAAGAAGCAACCTATCGTTTTTTCACAGCTGATTGAAGACGTATTAGATACGTATGAGATTAAGTTTATAGAAAAGGAAATTCATATTTCAACCAATTTAAATCCAGAGGTCATTGTCATGATTGATGAGGATCGTATGCAACAAGTGCTTCATAATGTGTTAGATAATGCGATACGATATACAAATCAAAAAGGAAATATCGTTATAACTTTAGAGCAAATCGATGATTACTGTGAATTAAAAATAAAAGATACAGGAATTGGCATTGATATAGAGCATTTGGAGAATCTTGGGGAACGCTTTTACAGAGTTGATAAAGCGAGAAGTCGTCAACATGGTGGAACAGGTTTAGGCCTTGCTATTGTGAAACAAATTGTTCATATACATGGTGGACAGTGGAAAATTGAAAGTGAAAAAGATAAGGGAACAACGGTTATTATTAAACTGAATGTACAGGATGAGGGGGGCATGTTCTAATTTTTAGGGCATGTTCTTTATATTGAAGAAAATATTTATCCCGCTATTCGCCGGTCAGTAAGACCCTCACCTCAAAATTCAGCAGAAGCAAAGAAGTTAGGTGGAGGCACTGCTGCCCGTAAAAGCCCGATTGGTGAGGGCTAATAATCAGTGGGGGATGAACAAAACCCTCACTGATTAAAGTTTCACTTTATACGTAAAAATATAAATTAATATGTAATAAATATCGAAAATTTGACTATTTTATGAACAAAACATTTGTACTTCTTATCAATTCGGTCTAAAATAGTTATGATGCAAAGTTCTTATAAATCGTTTCAATTGTTGTTTGGAAGATACTGAGGTGATTTAACTGGAGTACAAATCTATTAAACCGAAAAAAATTTACGAAGAAGTATCTGAAGCTATTTTAACAATGATTAAAAATGGTACGTTAAAACCTGGTGACAAACTACTTCCTGTGCATCAATTAGCTGAGCAGTTTCAAGTTGGCAGATCTGCTGTTCGTGAAGCGCTAAGTGCGCTAAGAGCGATGGGCTTAATTGAGATGAAACAAGGAGAAGGTACATATGTGAAGAACTTCGATTCTTCTTCATTAACGAAATCATTAAACAATAGATTATTAATGAAGAAAGAAGATATTTTGAATTTATTAGAAGTACGAAAGGTGCTTGAAGTGGGGGCAGTTCGAGTAGCGGCGGCAAAACGTACGGAAGATAATTTACAAAATATGAAACATTGGTTAGATGAAATGGCAAAGAGCATTGGAGATGAAAAGGCTGGCGAAAAAGCCGATTTTCAATTTCATATGGGAATTGCAGAGTCTTCGCATAATAGCATTTTGCTTGAACTCATGAATCATGTTTCAGAGATGATTGCTGAAACGATTGGTGAATCAAGACGCATTATTTTATATGGTGAACAAACGACATCAGAACGACTTATAGAAGAGCATCAAGTTATATATGATGCGGTGTTAAAACAAGATGTAGAATTAGCGCAGCAAGCAATGCTAGATCACTTAACAAATGTAGAAAATATTGTCACAGGTAAAAACGATATAAATTCGTAATTTAATCTTTTAAAAATTTAATTTTCTGACAAAATAGAGAAAGATTAAGTAAGCGTTTTCTTTAGAAGAGGGAGAGGATAGGCCATGGTTGAGCCTATTTCTTCTCTGCTAAGTCATCTGATGACCATATGTTTGTTGGTGAAGTTGTAAAAAGGGGGAGTAATAGTTATGAAAGTTACTTTATTTGTTACTTGTTTAGTCGATATGTTTGAAACAAATGTCGGCAAAGCAACGGTTGAAGTGTTGGAGCGTTTAGGTTGTGAAATTGAATTTCCAGAAGCGCAAGTTTGTTGTGGTCAGCCTGCTTATAATAGCGGCCATGTAGAAGCAGCAAAAGAAGCAATGAAACATATGATTGAAACTTTCGAAGATGCAGAATATATTGTTACGCCATCTGGTTCTTGTGCGACAATGTTTCATGAGTATCCACATGTTTTCAAAGATGATCCAAAGTGGGCTAAACGTGCACAAAAAGTTGCTGATAAAACTTATGAATTTACACAGTTTATTGTGGATGTTTTAAAGGTTACTGATGTTGGTGCAAGTTTACCAGGGGTCGCTACTATTCATAAATCATGTCATATGACACGTATGCTTGGAATAAAAGAAGCACCAGGAATTTTATTATCAAATGTAAAAGGATTAACTGTGAGAGATTTGCCAAACGTGCAAAATTGTTGCGGGTTTGGGGGAACGTTTTCAGTTAAGATGACTCCAATTTCTGAGCAAATGGTAGACGAAAAAGTAGATAGTGTAATGGAAACAGGTGCAGATTATTTAATTGGTGCAGATTGTGGGTGTTTGTTAAACATTGGCGGACGTATTGAGCGTTTAGGAAAAGAAGTAAAAGTAATGCATATTGCTGAGGTACTGAATAGTCGCTCATGAAGGGGGAACATAAGCTATGTCTATGAAAATCAGTCAGAAAAAATTTAATGATCGCGTTGGTGATGGAATTCAAGATTCGTTTATGCGCGGAGCAGTATCTTCTGCACAAACGCGTTTATATACGAATCGCTTAAAAGCCGCAGATGAACTAGGAAACTGGGAAGAGTGGCGTGAACTAGGTGAACAAATTCGTCAACATACGTTAGAAAATCTTGATTATTACTTAATGCAGTTAAGTGAAAATGTATCAAAAAGAGGCGGACACGTGTACTTTGCGAAAACGAAAGAGGAAGCAGCAAAGTATATTCAAGACGTTGCAAAAAAGAAGCAGGCAAAAAAGGTAGTAAAATCAAAGTCGATGGTAACAGAAGAAATTAGTATGAACCATGCGCTTGAAGAGATTGGCTGTGAAGTGTTAGAGAGTGACTTAGGAGAGTATATCTTGCAAGTAGATAACGATCCACCTTCACATATTATTGCACCTGCACTTCATAAAAATAGAACGCAAATTCGCGACGTATTTAAAGAAAAGCTAGGCTATGAAAATTCTGATGACCCGTATGAAATGACAAAGTTTGTTCGTAAACAACTTCGTGAGAAATTTATGGATGCAGAAATTGGTGTAACTGGTTGTAACTTTGCTGTTGCAAATACTGGCTCTCTTTGTTTAGTAACGAATGAAGGTAATGCAGATCTTGTTATGTCAATTCCTAAAACACAAATAGCGGTAATGGGTATGGAACGTATGGTTCCGACAATGGAAGAATTAGATGTTTTAGTTGGTTTACTATGTCGTAGTGCAGTAGGTCAAAAATTAACAAGTTATGTAACAGTAGCGGGGCCAATTCAAGAAGAGGAAGTTGATGGACCTGAAGAATTTCATTTAGTTGTTGTTGATAATGGTCGCTCTCAAATTCTTGGATCTGAATTCCGTTCAGTATTACAATGTATTCGTTGCGCTGCTTGTGTTAATGTATGTCCTGTATATCGTCACGTTGGTGGACATTCATATGGATCGATTTACTCAGGACCAATCGGTGCGGTATTAACACCGCTTCTAGGTGGATATGATGATTACAAAGAGCTTCCTTATGCATCTAGTTTATGCGGAGCATGTACAGAAGCTTGTCCAGTAAAAATTCCATTGCATGATTTATTATTAAAACATCGTCAAGTCATCGTTGAGCAAGAAGGTCGTGCACCACTTGCAGAAAAACTGGCTATGAAAATGTTTAGTATGGGTGCTTCTTCAGCTGCTTTATATAAAATGGGTTCAAAAATGGCACCAGCGGCAATGAGTCCATTTACATCTGGTAATCGTGTATCAAAAGGTGTTGGACCACTTAAAAACTGGACGGATATTCGTGAATTTCCAGCTCCAAGTAAAGAACGATTCCGTGATTGGTATAAAGATCATAAGAAAGGCGGGGATAAATAATGACAGGATTAATTCAAAACCGTGATGCCTTTCTAGATAACATTGCAAAAGAACTTGGGCGCGCGCGTAAAACAGAAGGTGTAGAGCGTCCAGTATGGAAAAGTAATGTGAATATAGAAACGTTAAAAGATTATTCACAAGAAGAATTACTAGAAGTGTTTAAAGAGCAATGTACAAACATTCATACAACTGTAGTAGAAACGACAAACGACCGTTTAGGTGAAGACCTTCAAAAAGTAATCATGGAAAACGGCGGGGGACCTATTTTATTATCAGCAGATGCGCGTTTTGATGCATATGGTTTAACATCTTTATTTAAAGAAGAACTTCCAAAACGAGATGTTGAAGTAAATGTATGGGATCCAGAGAGAAAAGACGAAAATATGCGTTTAGCTGAAAAAGCGAATATTGGTATTGCATTTAGTGATTATACATTAGCTGAATCTGGTACAATTGTTGTACAAAGTCATAAAGGTCAAGGGCGTTCTTTACACTTTTTACCGACTGTATATTTTGCTATTATTCCACGTGAAACACTTGTGCCTCGTATTACACAAGCAGTTCAGGATATGAACTCACGCGTAGAAAATGGGGAGACAGCGGCATCTTGTATTAACTTTATTACAGGGCCAAGTAACTCGGCTGACATCGAGATGAATCTTGTTGTCGGAGTACATGGACCATTAAAAGCAGTTTATTTCATCGTATAAAAGAGGGGAAAGCAGGCCTGGAAATGGCCTGCTTTTTAGTAGAATAAAGGATAATATGAAGTAGAAGTTCTCTCCTTTTTTTGCTATGTTTTTTGGGAAAGGAGAGGAAGGGATGTTCACTTATTTATATGCACTGTTAGCAGGGATGGTGTTTGGTTCTTTTTTTATGCTAGTTGCGATGAGGGTTCCATTAGGTGCTTCTATTATTACCCCGCGTTCACATTGTGATTATTGCAAATATGTGCTAAGGACAAAAGAACTAATCCCCATCATTTCATTTTATATACAAAGAGGCTGTTGTACGAATTGTAAGAGGAAAATTCCAATTATGTATGTAGCATTTGAATGTATAACAGGAGGTATATTTCTTCTTACAGTGTATATGATTGGAATAGAACGAGAGCTTATTATTATTTTATCCCTTTTTTCGCTACTTCTTATTATTTCAGTTACAGATTACTTATATATGTTAATTCCTGATTGTATTTTAATTTCGTTTGCCTTTTTACTCATTCTCGAAAGTGTTTTTGTACAATTAGTTACTTGGACAGATAGTATAGCTGGTAGTGGTGTTATATTTATTTTGTTATATTGCATGCAAAAGATATATCCAGAAGGGCTTGGCGGAGGAGATATAAAACTACTTTCGTTACTTGGATTTATAGTAGGAGTGAAAGGAGTTTTTATCGTTTTATTTTTAGCATCTTGTTTTAGTCTTTGTTTTTTCGGGATTGGTATCGGATTAAAACGTATAGAAGTACGAAAGCCAATTCCATTTGGTCCTTTTATTAGTCTCGGGGCAATATGTTATGTATTGGCCGCATATTCAAATTAGAGAGGGAATCGAAAATGAACGTATATATGGATGATCAAAGAAGTTGCCCGTTCGGGTATGTGCCCGCAACTACAGTAGAATGTGCTTTGCAAATGGTTCGGGATTATGATGTGAATATTCTTTCTCTTGATTTTAATATGGGATGGGGAGCGAAAAATGGACTAGATTTTGTAGAAGCTTTTTGTACAGAGGGGTTATATGTAAATGAAATTCACTTTCATACGAATGATGTCATCGGTATGCACAAGATGAAACAGAGAATGGATAAGGGAAAGGAAGAAGGAGAAATTACTCCTCACCTTGTTATTAAATACGTGGGAAGCTAAAAACTCCAAAGTAAAACTTTGGAGTTTTTAATGTTTCATATGGGCTTGTAAAGGAATAATCTCTTCTTGTTGAGCTGTTGCGATTTCAGTTTCTTCCTGTTGAACTTCAGGCGTTTTCTTTGTTAAGTAGTGGTATACCATACCGACAAATACTGATCCGCCAATAATGTTACCAATTGTAACAGGAATTAAGTTATGAATAGCACCTGAAAAAGAAATTGTCTCAGGATGCGGTGAAACTAAAGATAAAGCAAAGAGTGATAAGTTTGCAATACTATGTTCGTAACCAGATAAGAAGAATGTGAAAACAAGTAGCATCATGACCATTATTTTTGCTGTGTCACCTTTAACCTGAGAAGGTAAGAAGCAAGCAAGACATACGAGCCAGTTACATAAAATGGCTTTAAAGAATAACTGCATCGTAGGTGTATTCATCTTTCCTTCAACGACTTTACTCATTAAGTGACCGTGATCAATTGCTTCAAAAATTCCAGTTGCGTAAAATAGTAAGGCAAAGAATAATGCGCCGGCTAAGTTACCTGCATAACAAGCAACCCAGTTACGAAGTGTATCAGAAATCGTTGTTTCTTTTCTTAAAGTTGCGACAGTAAAGTACATTGTGTTCCCAGTAAACAATTCAGCACCGCCATATATAATAAGTACGAGAGCAATCCCGAAAAACATAGAAGCGGCTAAATAAGTTGCTGGTGAATCTGCAATGTGAAAAAAGTTACCTAATTTAAAACATAGTACAATAATAAAACCGATATAAATACCAGCAAGTGCAGCACGAATGAAATATTGCATTGGGTTTGTATCTAGTATTTTCTTTTTGCTTTTAGCCAGTTTGACAACATAATCTAGTCCTTGTTCTAGCATGAGTAATACGCTCCTTTAGTAAATCTTCTATAAATACTCCTTATATGAATAAAGTACATGGAATTGTTCTTACTTTCAATAAGTTTGTGCAATGTTTCACAAAAAGGACATACATACATTAAGAAAACGTTTACAAAAGGTAGTATAATGGAATTTTTTCTGGACATTGCGAGGAAGAAAGGAAAAAGAAAAAGCGCTGTAATTACAGCGCTTTTTCGTCTAAATTCTTTTCCACTTTTACTTCTACTTCTTTTGAGAAGAACCAACCACCAACTGCGATTCCGACTAATACAATCCAGAATGTAAGCTTCCACGGAGTGGATTCTGGGAATGAATGTGGAATTACATTTAATGCAGGATGTGCTAATGTATAAACTGCTAGCTTCACACCAACCCAACCTACAATTAAGAATGCTGCAGTTTCAAGCCCTGGTTTACGTTTTAAGATTTGTACGAAAGCAGTTGCTGCAAATCGCATAATGATTAATCCGATAAGTCCACCTACAAAGATAACAACGAATTGCCCAGTATCAAGACTACCAATTGTACCTAGTCCTGTTTTTGGTAAAGTCATTGCTAGTGCAACAGCAGCTAAAATTGAATCAACTGCGAAGGCGATATCAGCAACCTCAACTTTAAATACAGTCCACCAAAAGTTCTCTTGTTTTTTCTTTGCTTCTTTTTCTTCTGTTTCTTCATCTGTATTCTTTTTAACATATGTTTTAAATAAGTGATTACCAGCGATAAACATAAGGTAGATGGCACCGATTGCTTGCACTTGCCATACATCGACTAAGAATGAAATCATAAATAACGATCCAAATCGGAAAACGAATGCCCCCGCTAATCCGTAAAATAGTGCTTTCTTTCGTTTTTCTTCTGGTAAATGTTTTACCATAATTGCAAGAACAAGAGCGTTATCAGCCGCTAAAATCCCTTCAAGTGCAATTAGGATGAGTAATACCCAACCATACTCCAATAATAATGATACATCCATGTACATTCTCCTCTCATCTCTATAACTTCTAAATAAGTGAAGAATTTCCCCACTATTTAGTTTCCCCATACTCCTGCCTATTAACTTTGGGAGAATCTGGAAATGAATGCAAAAAAGACCTCTGCCGTTAATAGGCAAAGGTCTTGCTAGACATATGTAATAAAAATGCCAACAAAGCCGGAAGAACTAAGTTCTACGTAATGACGACTTTGTTTCCAAGATATATTCTTGGACGCTACTCCCCTTTGGAGATATGTTATTGTATTCTCATTATATGGATAATTTATACGGTTGTCAACCTGTTAAAATATCTTCATTCGGATATTTTATTTTTCGGTTCTTTTTACGAGCAAATGAAAATGCCAATGTTAAAGGACCCATTTTCCCAAAAAACATCATAAAAATAATAATCGCTTTTCCAATTATAGTTAAGTGGGGTGTTAAGTTCATACTGAGGCCAACAGTCCCAAATGCTGAAAATACTTCGAAAGCACTCATCAATAGAGGAACTCGTTCAGTAATACTCAAAATTAAAATAGCAAAAAAGATAAATGAAATAGAAATAATAGTAATGGTTAATGATTTGACAATGAGAGTATCTTTAATGGATTTTTTAAATACGACAATATCTTCTTGTTGTTGTAAAAATTTAAATACGCCAAAAAATATGATTAAAAATGTTGTTAACTTAATCCCCCCACCCGTTGAAGCACTACCAGCACCAATAAACATAAGTAGCATCATTAATAGTAGGGAAGGTTTTGACAATGTAGAAATATCAACTGTATTAAAACCGGCAGTTCGCGTTGAAATTGCTTGGAAATAAGAGGCCATTCCTTCTTCAAATGGGGTAAACCCTCTCATAGAAAGGGAGTTATGGAACTCGAATATAAAAATAAAAAGGGTAGCAATAATGTTGATGATTAGAGTAGAAGAGAGCATAAGTTTTGAATGCAGTGTAAGGTTTTTAAAGTTTTTCTTTCTTTTTATGTCTACGATCACTGTAAAACCAATTCCACCTAAAATGATGAGAGAGGAAATGACGAAATTGACAATAATGCTATGAGAATGGGACATTAAATTATCGCTCCACACAGAAAAACCAGCATTGTTAAAGGCTGAGATTGAATGGAAAAAACTATAATAGATCCCTTTGGTAACCCCGTATTTTGGTACCCACTCAAAAGAAAGAATTAAAGTAGCGATACATTCGACTGTAAAAGAGAATAAAAATAATGCTTTGGCAAGACGGATGACGCCGCCTATATTCGTTTGATTTAATGCTTGTTGCAGTAAAATCCGATTTTGAAGACCGATTTTTCTTCCGAGCATAATCGCAATTAAGACAGCAAAGCTCATAATACCAAGCCCGCCAACTTGTATAAGCGTTAAAATGATACATTGTCCAAACAAAGTAAATACTTTTCCAGTGTCCACAACACCAAGCCCTGTAACCGTACAAGCAGAAACTGTTGTAAATAAAGCATCGAGCCATGAAATAGACGTTGTTGTAGCAATTGGAAGCTTTAATAAGCATGTACCTATAATTGATAACATGATAAAAGACAAAGTAAGAACGCGGGGAGGACTCATACGAATGTTAATCCGTTTCATGTTATATATCGTTCCTTTCTGTTTGCTCTTACTAGTATGTGAAAAAGTCCGATTATGTATGTGAAAAATAGAAAGAGGCAGAGAATATCTGCCTCTAAGCCATATGTTATATTATTATCCACGTAATTGTTGTTGAGCTAAAGAAACAAGACGTTTTGTTACTTCACCGCCAACTGATCCGTTAGAACGAGATGCTGTATTAGACCCTAAGCTTACGCCGAATTCTTGTGCAATTTCATATTTAAATTGATCAAGTGCTTGTTCAGCACCTGGAACTAGTAATTTGTTTGTTTTTGCCATGATGATACACATCCTTATGAGTAATCCAGTCCAGATAAGTACTTATCTGAATTGGTACTGTTATTTTATGTGGAACCGGCGTGCTCATACGCGGAAGTAATCGGTGTGATTAGAAGTTATTGGATAGAAAAAAGAGTAGCAAATTTGCTACTCTTTTTTTAGTATTGTCGCTGTACCTTCCACGACAATATCATCCGATTGATTATATATATTTGTTTGCAACGTAATGATTTTTTTATCGTCACGCTTCTTAATAACCTCTGCCACAACGCGAAGTGTATCACCGATTTTGACAGGGGCACGGAATGAAACATTTTGGGATAAATAAATCGTATTTTTGCCTGGGAGTTTCGTTCCAAGGATGGTAGAAATAAAACTCGAAACGAGCATACCATGGGCAATACGTTCTTTAAACATTGTCGTTTTCGCAAAAGAATCTAAAATGTGAATAGGATTCACATCTCCAGTCAATTTTGCAAAATTGATAACATCTTCATCTGTAATTGTTTTTGTAAGGGATGCTTGATCACCGACTTGAATCTCATCATAGCGAAGCTCCGGAACAGTTTGTGCTTCTTGAAATGGATTCATTTTGTCCTCCTTCTTTTCCATATCGAAAAATGTTAGCCATCTTGATGTAGTAGGAGGAAGAAAGAGTTTTGTTTGTGCTGCGGTTAGCTCCCACATTTTTCTTACTTGATGGAAGTAAATAGATTTTTTGAGTTTTCCTCGAACTTTTTTGCGAGTTCCAACTGTTTTGACTTGAACTCTTCCAAAAAACCCTCTAACTGTTTTTGAGCCTCTTCACGTTGTAATTGTTGTTGCTCAATAAATTGTTTTGTTGTTTCTTCAAATTGACCGCTTGTTTGTGTAAGAATTGACAAAGATGTTTTTGTAGGAGAAACAGTAAGTTGATGCATATGAGCAGAAAGTTCCTTCCATTTGTCCTGCCACTCGTTAATTTGATCATTTAAGGAGTTTCCAGTTAATTGTTTCACGTAATCTGTATATTGGTTGTTGAACTGAGCAGTGAGTTGTTGTAGTTCTTTTTCTAGTTCATCTACTCCTGATGTTAATTTATGCAAAGCGTCTTGTTGTTGTTTTAATGTTTCTAAAGTAAGCTGCTCTAATTGTTTCCCAGCTGAAGAGAAAAGGGAAAGTGATTGAGACCAGTTTTTCCAAAATGCATCGACTAATTCGTATGGTTTAGTTTCCATTGTTTGACCCCCAAATGTTTTTTTGCATATTGTGAACGCAGATTACTCTGCTGTACCACCAGGTGAAGATGAAGAATCCTTTTCATCCTTTTCTGGAGAAGTAGAAAATGGAAAGAATGCATTGGTGTATAACGTGAAAAACGTTCGCAACATATTTTGATAATGTTCAAAAGAAGTCGCACATGTTGTTAAATATTGCTCTCCATATTCAGTTAAAGAATAAATTCTTTTTGCCGGCCCTCCATCGCTTGTATCCCAAGTAGAAGAAATAAGGTTTTCTTTTTCTAATTTGCGTAGTGTTCTATAAACATTACCTTGGTCAACAGAAGAAAAGCCGATATCCATTAGCATTTGAATAAGTTTGTAACCATGAAGACTCCAGTCTTTTAGACAGAGAAGTAAGAAGGGAACTAAGAAGTTTTTTGGCATGGAGTTTGGTTGCTTCGCTTGGTTGCTCTCCAAACTTTCGCGTTGTTCTGGTTCATTTTGTAGCATGATTGTGCATCACCTCATGAATCAGTTAGATGGAATTTTTTGCTTATAAGTGCAATTTACACCTATCTGTTTTTAAAGTCAACACATTTGTTAGAAAATAGAAAAAAATAAAATATAGACTTGAAGTTTTATTCAGAATATTAGAAAATAGTGAATAGGTTGAATTGTTTCAAAAACAAAAAAGGGAGTGTAGGTAAAGTGATTGATCAAAAATTCGATCCACTACAAGCATGGAAAAATGCTTATGAACAAACCGAAACATTTTGGGGAAAAGCGCTCAATGAAACAATTAAAACAGAAGAATATTCTGCTTGGATGGGCAGCGTTCTAGATTTGAATTTGTTTTATCAAAAAGCATTAAATGATACGACAAAAAACTATTTAGAACAAGTAAATGTGCCGACGAAAGAGGATATCGCAAGAGTAGCTACGCTAGTTATTAACTTAGAAAATAAAGTAGATAACATTGAGGAGTTTCTAGAGGAGAAAGTCGATTCTTTAGGACAAGCTCCTACATTAAAGCGTGATGTGACGAAAGTGAAACAAGATATTCGTACGCTTGAAACAAAAGTAGATCAAATTTTAGAATTGCTAGAAAAGCAAAATGCAGTACTAGCTAAACTACAAGTACCTGTAAAAGAAGAGGTAAAGCCTGCGAATAAGCCAGAAAATAAAAAATGATAAAAGCGCTTGTTTATAACAGATAAAAGAGAGAGGGAGAATCTCTTTTCACGTATAAACAGCGAAACATAATTATATATGGACTCTATAGTATGAGTACCAAAATGATTCATAACAATCGTTCACAAATTCATTTAAGGGGGAAAAGAAATGGTTCAATTAAATGGAAAAGTAGCAATCGTAACAGGTGGAGCAAAAGGAATTGGAAAAGCAATTACAGTAGCATTAGCACAAGAGGGAGCAAAAGTAGTTATTAACTATAATAGCAGTAAAGAAGCAGCTGAAAATTTAGTGAATGAATTAGGAAAAGACGGACATGATGTTTATGCAGTGCAAGCGGATGTTTCTAAGGTAGAAGATGCAAACCGACTTGTAGAAGAAGCTGTGAATCATTTTGGTAAAGTTGATATTCTTGTTAATAATGCTGGTATTACAAGAGATCGTACATTCAAAAAGTTAAATCGTGAAGATTGGGAGCGCGTAATTGACGTGAATTTAAGTAGCGTATTTAATACGACAAGCGCTGTTCTTCCATACATAACAGAAGCGGAAGAAGGAAGAATTATTAGCATTTCTTCTATTATTGGTCAAGCAGGTGGATTTGGCCAAACAAACTACTCAGCAGCAAAAGCAGGTATGTTAGGATTTACAAAATCATTAGCGTTAGAACTTGCAAAAACAAATGTCACTGTAAACGCTATTTGCCCAGGATTTATTGATACTGAAATGGTAGCAGAAGTACCAGAAGAAGTACGTCAAAAAATCGTTGCAAAAATCCCGAAAAAACGTTTTGGTCAAGCCGATGAAATTGCAAAAGGTGTAGTATACCTATGCCGTGACGGTGCGTATATCACAGGTCAACAATTAAACATTAACGGCGGATTATATATGTAATGAAGTAAGAAAAAAGTGCATATCCATAGCAGGAATGCACTTCTTTTTTTAAGAAGGAAATCGACCAAAAAGGAGATAAAAAAATGACTACATTCGCAACAGAATGGGAAAAGCAATTAGAGCTATACCCAGAAGAGTACCGAAAAGCATACCGCCGAGTGAAAAGGGCGAGTGAAATTTTATTACGTGAACCAGAGCCGCAAGTAGGGTTAACGCCGAAAGAGGTTATTTGGACGAAGAATAAGACGAAGCTTTATCGCTACATTCCAAAACAAGAAAAAACACAAAGAGTTCCAATTCTGTTAATATATGCTCTTATTAATAAACCATATATTATGGATTTAACTCCTGGAAATAGTTTAGTGGAATATCTAGTGGATCGTGGTTTTGATGTGTATATGCTTGATTGGGGCACATTTGGTTTAGAAGATAGTCATTTGAAATTTGATGATTTTGTGTTTGATTATATTGCAAAAGCAGTAAAAAAAGTAATGCGAACTGCAAAATCGGACGAGATTTCTTTACTTGGTTATTGCATGGGTGGAACGCTAACTTCTATTTATGCAGCACTTCATCCGCACATGCCAATTCGTAATTTAATTTTCATGACAAGTCCTTTTGATTTCTCTGAAACAGGATTGTATGGCCCTTTATTAGATGAGAAATACTTCAATTTAGATAAAGCGGTTGATACATTTGGAAATATTCCGCCAGAAATGATTGATTTCGGAAACAAAATGTTAAAGCCAATTACGAACTTTGTTGGTCCATATGTTGCTTTAGTAGATCGTTCAGAGAATGAGCGCTTCGTCGAAAGCTGGAGATTGGTTCAAAAGTGGGTTGGTGATGGTATTCCGTTCCCAGGTGAATCATACAGACAGTGGATTCGTGATTTTTATCAAAATAATAAGTTGGTTAAGGGTGAACTCGTTATTCGCGGACAAAAGGTAGACCTTGCAAATATTAAGGCGAATGTCTTAAATATTTCCGGGAAACGTGATCATATCGCTTTGCCATGTCAAGTAGAAGCATTACTAGACCATATTTCTAGCACAGATAAACAATATGTATGTTTACCAACAGGGCATATGTCTATCGTTTACGGTGGAACAGCTGTAAAACAAACATATCCGACGATTGGAAATTGGCTTGAAGAGCGTTCTAATTAAAAATAAAAAAATCCAACTAGCTTATGTTAGTTGGATTTTTTTATGAAAAATAACAAAACATAGAAAGGAGAAATTTATATTTTAGGAGTATAATTATGAAACTTATGATGGGTAAGTTGTTTTGGAATACAGGAGTTTCTGTACCTTGTTATCCACTGTTAGAAAATGATATGATATGTGATGTGCTCGTAGTTGGAAGCGGCGAAGCCGGTGCTCATATAGCGCATTCGTTAGCGAAAATTGGCATGAGTGTTACACTTATTGAAAAAAGAGCAATTGCGTGTGGTAGCACAGCTGCTAATACAGGTTTACTACAATTTCTTCATGATAAATCGTTAACCTCTCTTATCCATACATTTGGTAAAGAAAAAGGGGTACGAGCATATAAGCTTTGTTATGAAGCGCTAAGAACAATGGAAGAGGTTATACCGACTCTTGATATTAATCCCCATTTTATTCCGCGAAATAGTTTATATTATGCAAGTAAAAGTGAGGATGTCTCATTTTTACAAGAGGAATATAATACGTTACAGAATTATGGATTTCCAGTTGAATATTTTACAGAAGCTGATATTAAGAAACGTTATTCTTTTGCAAAACAAGCAGCGTTATATACGCAAGGTGATGCTGAGGTGAATCCGTATTTACTAGCGTATAGTTTTTTGCATAAAGCAAACCAAATGGGAGCTAATATATATGAACATACAGAGGCAATACATATAAAAAAACGCAAAAATGATTTAATTTGTTACACGAAAACAGGAAATCAAATTGTAGCAAAGAATATTATTATGGCGACAGGTTATGAGGCGCTTTTTGGAAAGAAAGAAAAAAATACAACAGTAGACACCTCTTATGCAATTGTAACAAATGAAATAGATCAATTTGAAGGCTGGCATGAGCGATCGTTAATTTGGGAAACGGCACGGCCCTACTTATATTTTCGAACGTATCGAAACCGCATTATTGTAGGCGGATTAGATGAAGCGCTACAAATTCAAACAATTGGTGATACGAAATTATTGCATAAGCGTGATATCCTTATTAATATTGTAAAAGAGATGTTCCCGCAGTATAAAAATATACAGGCAGACTACTATTGGGCAGCCGCATTTGGTGGTACTCATGATGGTCTCCCCATTTTAAAAGAAGACGAAAAGATACATAATTTGTTTTATGCATTGCCGTATGGAGGTAATGGAACTGTATATGGAATGGTCTTTGCCAAATTATTTGAGCAGTTATTTACAAATAAAGAAAGTAAAGATTTTTCTTTATTTAATCGATAGAAAAAAGGTAGCGAAGTGATGGAATGAGAGATATAAAAAAGTTTTTACAAAAATTACGTCCTGTACAACTCATCGTTTTGTTTTATTTATTAGCGGTAGTTGTATCGGTGATATTGCTTAGTTTACCGTTTGTTACGAAGCCTGGTGTGAAATGGACATTTATAGATGCGCTTTTTACATCGGTTAGTGCGGTAAGTGTTACGGGACTGTCTGTTATTACGATTTCAGATACGTTTACTACAGCAGGAATTATTGTTTTAGCTCTTATTTTACAATTAGGCGGCTTAGGAATTATGGCGCTTGGGACATTTGTTTGGATCATTACGGGGAAAAAGATTGGTTTGCAAAGAAGAAGATTAATTATGGCAGACCATAATCAAGGAAATTTATCGGGTCTCGTAGAATTGATGCGTTCTATTTTAATTGTAATTATTTCAATAGAACTTATTGGAGCAATCTTATTGGGGACAAGATTTTTACTTTACTTTCCGACTTGGCAAGAAGCTTATTTTCACGGTTTCTTTGCAGCTGTTAGTGCGACTACGAACGGCGGATTTGATTTAACAGGACAATCATTAATTCCGTATAAAAAAGATTATATTGTTCAAATGATTCATATGTTACTAATTATTTTAGGAGCGATTGGTTTCCCTGTGCTAATGGAAGTGAAACAATTCCTTAGTAAAAGGAGACAACAATTATTCCGTTTTTCATTATTTACAAAATTGACGACAACAACATTTTTTGCACTCGTTGTTGTTGGTACAATTATGATTTTTTTACTGGAGAGAAATCATTTTTTAGTAGGAAAGTCATGGCATGAAACTGTATTTTATACATTATTCCAATCTGTGACGACGCGAAGTGGTGGACTTGCAACAATGGATATACGTGAATTATCACAACCGACGCTTTTATTTATGAGTATATTAATGTTTATAGGGGCATCTCCAAGTTCGGTTGGGGGCGGAATACGTACAACTACATTTGCTGTTAGTATATTGTCACTATACACCTTTGCAAGGGGCGGTAGAACAGTTAGAGTCTTCAAACGTCAGCTACATGAAGAGGATGTACTGAAAGCATCTGTCGTTATGACGATGGGGATTTTGTTATGTGCTACTGCGCTATTCATTTTATCTATTACGGAAAATGTACCGCTTATGAGCTTAATTGTTGAAGTTTGTTCTGCTTTCGGAACGACGGGACTATCAACAGGTGTTACGCCTGATTTAACAACTGTTGGGAAACTTGTACTTATTGTGCTTATGTTTATCGGACGCGTTGGTATTTTAACATTTATTTTAGCTAGTGGTGGAAGGGAACAACCACCTCGCTATAAATACCCGAAAGAGCGGATTATTATTGGATAGTATGAAACCATTCTACCTACGTTAGGTAGAATGGTTTTTTAGTCGTTAATGCCAAATTGTGGATGCATAAAAGCTTCATTTTTATTATCCACTTCGTTTTTTAGTAACTCTTGATTTTCTTCTGGAATCCACCCAATATCATTTGTCGGATGGATCCACTCATCGCCAGCCATAATGGCAGGATCTACTTCATCACTCCAATTGTTAAGCGGACTGTTCTCGGAATTATATTTACTGTCTCCAATTACAACATTATATTGATTCACAAAAGGTTGTTGCATCGTTTTTCCTGTTCCTTTAAAAGATGGAAAATTCATTTGATGCGGGAGCGTTTCGTCTAAAATGGGTGATTGAATCTTTTCTTTTTTCTTCAAAATTATCGCTCCTTTTTATAATGATTTCTTCATATGTAGTATTTCCATCTAACGCCTCTTATGTACTTGTTAACACTTGCCAGTAATAATTATTTTAAGTTGTTTCAAACTAGAGTAGAAAGTGATTTCTTGAGAGCAGGTGAATGTATTGGTAAAAAGAAAAGTGAAACAAAATGCGGCAATCAATAATAATAAAACTCCGAAAGAAAGCTTACCAGATGCAGAATTTGCATTAGAGTATGAAGGAGAAAATAGCGCAAAGTATGCGAATCGTAATTCAAAAAAAGGGAAACAAAAATGAGGCGTTTTTTACAAACGCCTCATTTTTTTGTGGGATTATAAAGGTTTTTTTAATTATTTGTAAATTTAGTGTTTTCTATGAGCAGAAAAATGCGAAAAAACATAGAAGTAGCAACGTATTACACAAAAACAAACAACAAACAAAAGATTAATGTTGGTTTAATACTGCTTTTACACTAGTTGTTTATATTTGAGTTGTACATAAGATTTGTAAAAGGAGAGAGAAACAGTGAAAAAAACAATCTTTAAAGCTGTAGCGACTGGAATGGTATTTTCGTTATTAATGGGGTGTGGTGCAAAGAAGGAAGAAAGTGCTGGAGCGAAAGTGAAAGATGACAAATTATCTGGATCATTAACTGTTTACACAGCAATTGAAGAAGAGCTTGTACCAATTTATCTTGATTCCTTTAAAAAGAAATATCCTGATGTGAAATTGAACATTGTACGTGATTCAACAGGAGTTATTACTGCGAAATTGCTAGCTGAAGGGAAAAATACACAAGCAGATGTTGTATGGGGAACTGCGGCATCAAGTCTATTAGCTTTAGATAAAAAAGATATGTTAAAAGGATACTCTCCAAAAGGAGCAGATCGTGTTCTTCCACAATTTAAAGATGATAAGCAACCTGAAAAATGGGTAGGAAATACTGCATTTATGACGGGGATTGCTGTAAATAAAGAAGAGTTAAAGAAGAAAAATTTACCGATGCCAGAATCATATGAAGATTTAACGAAACCAGAGTATAAAGGAACACTTGTTATGCCACATCCAGCATCATCTGGAACAGGATTTTTAACAGTTTCTGCATGGCTACAAATCATGGGTGAAGATAAAGGCTGGGATTACATGAAGAAACTTCATGATAATATGGCAAGTTATACGCATTCAGGATCAAAACCAGCGAAATTAGCAGGAGCGGGTGAATATCCAGTTGGCGTATCAATGGTTTATAGTGCTTTGAAAGAGAAACAAAAAGGTGCACCAGTTGAAGTTGTATTGCCGAAAGAAGGATTAGGTTGGGAAGTAGAAGCGAACGCACTTATTAAAAAAGATAATGCAAAAAATGAAAAATTAGCGCAAGCATTTTTAGATTGGGCGATTACTGATGATGTAATGAAGTTATACTTCGAGAAAAATGGATTTGCGACAATTAAAAATGATTATAAACTTCCAGATGGATTCCCTAAAGATGTAACAGAAAAGTTATACAAAAAGAATGACTTTAAGTGGGCAGCAGAAAATCGTGACAAAATTTTAGAAAAATGGGAAAAAGAGTTTGGCCAAAAAGCAGAACCGAAAAAGTAAGTGAGTGGGAGAGAGAAAAAATGAGCGAATATTTATCAATTCAACACATTCAAAAACAGTTTGATGCATTTACAGCGTTAAAAGATATTTCTTTTACTGTGAACAAAAATGAGTTTGTATGTTTATTAGGCCCAAGTGGTTGTGGGAAAACGACATTGCTTCGAATTTTAGCAGGGCTAGAAGAGGCAACAACAGGTAGTATAGCTGTGAATGGAAAAGATATTACAGCATTACCTCCTGGAAAGAGAAACTTCGGAATGGTGTTTCAATCGTATGCATTATTTCCGAATTTAACAGCACTTGAAAATATTGAATACGGCTTAAAGACAAAAAAATATGGAAAAGTAGAAGTAAAAGAGAAAGCGCTAGAGGCGTTAAAACTTGTAGATTTGCTGAATGTAAAAGATAAATATCCTGCTCAAATGTCTGGTGGACAACAGCAGCGAGTGGCACTTGCACGTGCGCTCGCTCTGTCTCCAGATATTTTGTTACTCGATGAGCCGTTATCTGCTTTAGATGCAAAAGTACGTGAAAAGTTACGTAGAGAAATGCGTGATTTGCAAGAGAAAGTAGGAGTAACAACTATTATGGTCACGCATGATCAAGAAGAGGCATTAACGATGGCTGATAAAATTGTTGTAATGAATCATGCGGAAATTATGCAGATTGGAACACCAGAGGAGATTTATCAAAGACCGGCCAATCCGTTTGTGGCAGATTTTATTGGTTCTATTAATTTCTTTTCGAAAAATAACGAAGAGCATGCAATTCGTCCTGAACATGTAACAATTGTACAAAAGGACGGTATTAAAACAGTTGTGGAAAGTATGGAATTTCGTGGATCTGTATATCGAACGGAAGTGCGAGTCGTAGAAGAAAACACACACCTTTATAATGAGAAAATTGTAGTGGATATATTAGCATCAGAAGTAGAAGTAGCTGATATTAGAAAAGGAAAGCCGATTCAAATCTCTTTCTCAGAAAATCATATGTTGTCATATGGAAAGAAGGTCATTGTATAGATGGAGATGTTAGAAAACTACAAGGTAGAAAGTGCGAAAAAAAAGATTAAGAGAAGTATAGGGAAAGAGGAATGGATCCAAAGGCTTGTAATTATCGGTATGATTCTTTCCTTCCTTATCATACTTGTATTACCACTATTACAACTATTTACACAAGCTTTTTATAATAAAGATGGAGTTTTCATTGGTTTAGCGAATTTCAGTAAATATTTCACAACACCGACTTTAGTTCAGTCTTTACAAAATACGGTATGGATTTCGGGCGCAACAACAATTATTTCAGTTTCAATTGCATTCGTTTACGCATATGCAATTGCCCGTACGAATGTTTTTGGAAAGCGTGTATTTCAGTATGTAGCGTTATTACCATTGTTTGCACCAACGATGATGCATGGTATAGCACTTACATATTTATTTGGTAATCAAGGGCTAGTAACGAAAGGAATGTTTGGGTTATTTGAAGGTATACAAATCCCTTTATATGGACCAGTAGGAATTGTAATAGCTGAAGTTATGTATACATTTCCGCAAGCCTTTCTCATATTACTAATTGCCTTTCAAGGATCCGATTATCGTTTATATGAAGCTTCTAATATGCTAGGGGCGAGTAAAACAAAACAATTTTTCACGGTTACTTTACCTAGTGTAAAGTACGGATTAATTAGTGCAATGTTTGTTGTGTTTACACTTAGTTTCACTGATTTTGGGGCACCAAAAATTGTTGGTGGACAATATAATGTGCTTGCTACTGACGTATACAAACAAGTAATTGGACAGCAAAATATGTCGATGGGTGCAACAGTTGGAATGATTTTATTAATCCCAGCTATATTCGCATTTGCAGTTGATCGTATTACGCAAAGAAAGCAGGCGAATTTCTTATCTTCAAAAGCAGTACCATACAGAATAATAGCTAATAAGAAAAGAGATGTCATCTCATTCATATACTGTAGTGTGATTACATTTATGATCATTCTGTTATTTGTGGCAGTTGGTATTGCTGCAAGTGTGAAAGTATGGCCATATAATATGAGTTTTACATTTGAGCATTTTAATTTTTCGAGTTTAACAGGAGATGGACTTGAAGCATTTAAAAATAGCGTAATTGTTTCAGCAGTTACAGCAGTTATTGGGGCGATTTTAACATTTGTATTTGCATATGCAATTGAGAAAATAGACCAGCTACAATTCTTCCGAAAAACAGGTTACTTTTTCTCTATCGTTCCTTTAGCCATACCAGGTTTAGTACTCGGATTAGGATATGTCTTTTTCTTTAGTCAACCAACGATTCAAATTTTGGGACTATCAGTAACGAACCCGTTTCATTCTTTATACGGAACAATCGCTGTGTTAGTACTAGTAAATATCATTCATTTTTATTCTGTAACATTTGTCACGGCAACGACTGCTTTAAAGAAATTAGATCGAGAGTTTGAGCTTGTTTCGCAGTCGATGGGTATTCCGTTTTATAAAACATTCTTTAGAGTAACGGTACCAATGTGTTTACCAGCAATTTTAGAAATGGTAATGTACTACTTCGTAAATTCAATGGTAACTGTATCGGCAGTTGTATTCCTATATGCAGCTGATTTTAAACTAGCTGCCGTATCAATCGTAAATATGGATGATGCAGGAAATGTGGCGCCAGCAGCTGCAATGAGTGTGCTTATTGTTGTTACAAATATTGTAGTAAGAGTTGTATATGAATGGGGAACGAAAGCACTTCGTAACCGAACTTCACAATGGCAAAAAAGATAAGTAAGAAAGGTGATGGACAGAATGAAAATTGAAGCAGTTATTTTTGATTGGGCAGGGACAACAGTTGATTACGGATGTTTTGCACCACTAGAAGTATTCATGGAGATTTTTCATAAACGGGGTGTAGCAATTACAGCAGAAGAAGCTCGTAAGCCAATGGGGTTATTAAAAATAGATCATGTAAGGGCACTTACTGAGATGCCTCGTATTGCGAGTGAGTGGAATCGTGTTTTCCGACAATTACCAACAGAAGCAGACATTCAGGAGATGTATGAAGAATTTGAAGAGATTCTCTTCGCTATTTTACCGCGCTATGCTTCGCCGATTAATGGAGTAAAAGAAGTGATTGCTTCTTTACGTGAAAGAGGAATTAAAATTGGTTCAACGACTGGTTATACGAGAGAAATGATGGATATTGTAGCAAAGGAAGCAGCGTTACAAGGATATAAACCTGATTTTCTTGTTACGCCAGATGATGTTCCAGCAGGCCGTCCATATCCATGGATGTGCTATAAAAATGCAATGGAACTTGGTGTGTATCCGATGAACCATATGATAAAAGTTGGGGACACAGTATCAGATATGAAAGAAGGTAGAAATGCTGGAATGTGGACAGTTGGTGTAATTCTTGGCAGTAGCGAGCTCGGTTTAACGGAAGAAGAAGTGGAGAAGATGGATTCGGTAGAACTTCGTGAAAAAATAGAAGTAGTTCGCAATCGTTTCGTTGAAAATGGGGCGCACTTTACGATAGAAACGATGCAGGAACTCGAAAGCGTAATGGAACATATCGAGAAACAAGAACTTATTATTTCATAAAAGGGGAATAGGATCATGACTGAAAATCACTACTTATTATTAACACCAGGACCATTAACGACAACAAAATCAGTAAAAGAAGTTATGCTATACGATTGGTGTACGTGGGATGATGAATATAATACGATGGTGCAAGAAGTAAGAGCTAAACTTGTATCGTTAGCGACGAAGGAAGAAGAGAAATATACAACAGTGTTAATGCAAGGAAGCGGTACGTTTTCAGTTGAAGCAGTAATTGGTTCTGTTATTCCGGCAAATGGGAAAATTCTCGTTTGTACAAATGGTGCGTACGGTAAGCGCATTGTGCAAATGGCAGAGATGTTACAGATTGATGTAGTGGTCAGTCAAACAGAAGAGTGGGAACCTACTAATATTGTAGAAGTAGAGAAGTTATTGCAAGAAGATAAAGAGATTACGCATATTGCAGTTGTTCATTGCGAAACGACGACAGGCATTATAAATCCAATTGTAGATGTATGTAAATTAGGAAAACAGTATGGAAAGGTTACAATTGTTGATGCGATGAGTAGTTTCGGCGGGATTGAAATAGACATTGCTGATTTACAAATTGATTTTTTAATTAGTAGTGCGAATAAGTGTATTCAAGGGGTTCCTGGATTCGGATTTGTAATCGCAAAACGTGATGAATTATTGAAGTGTAAAGGGCAAGGACGCTCTTTATCTCTTGATTTATATGATCAATGGGAAACGATGGAAAAACAAAATGGGAAATGGCGTTTTACTTCACCTACACATGTTGTACATGCTTTCTATCAAGCACTACTTGAACTAGAAAAAGAGGGAGGAGTAAGAGCGCGTTACAATCGATATTACAACAATCAAAAACTACTAGTAAATAGAATGGGAGAAATCGGATTTAAGCCACTAGTAGATGAGGAATACCAATCTCCTATTATTACATCTTTCATTTATCCAAAAGAGGGATTCGAGTTTCAACAGTTATATAACGAATTAAAGCGTTATGGATTTGTTATTTACCCTGGGAAAATTTCGAAAGTAGATACGTTCCGCATTGGAAATATCGGTGATGTACATGAACAAGATATTAATCGCTTAGTTGATAGTATTGCTAAAGGAGCTGTTATTGGGTGAAAGTGTTTTGCTTAGGTGGAGCAGGTAAAATTTGTCGCGAAGCTATTTTGGATTTAGTTCAATTTTCATCTTTTGAGACAATTACAGTAGCTGATTTTAACGAGGTAGAGGGCCGTAAAGTAGTAGAATGGCTCAACGACCCTCGTGTTGATTTTGTAAAAGTAGATGTAACGGATCACGAGGATACGGTTGCAAAAATGATTGGTTATGACATTGTAATGGACGGTACGACGATAAAGTTAAACAGATTGTCGACCCGCTGTATTGCAGAAGCAGGATGTCACGGTGTGAACTTAAATGGATTTGGTGAAGAAAATGAATCGCATGCTATATTTGTTGAAAATGAAAAGATATGTTTACCTGGATTTGGCATGACGCCGGGTGTAACGCAAATGATGGCAATGCATGCAGCAAATCAATTGGATACTGTAGAGTCTGTCCGTGTAAGTCACGGTTCGTATCGTCCGATTGCTTTTTCTGCATCAATTACAGAGACAACGACATATGAATATGATCCATATTTACCATCGCGTACAGTGTATGAAGATGGTGAATTTAAGCAAGTACCTCCGTTTGCGCGTCCGAGAGAAATAGAATTGCCAGAGCCTTATGGTAAGGCAACGCAGTATATCATTCCGCATTCTGAAACGATTACGCTAGCAAAGGCATTAGAAAATAAAGGTGTCAAACTGATAGAGACGAGAGGAACTTGGCCACAGCAAAATATGCAACTTGTACGTGCTTTATATGATTACGGCATATTGCGTAATGATCAGATTGAAATAAACGGGAAAGAAATAGGCATTATGGATTGTATTTCACAGTATTTATTGCAATCGAAAGAAGGGCAAGAAACAGAGCTTTATGGTTATGCACTTCATGTAGAAGTAATAGGTATGAAAAATAATGAGAAGCAAAGACATGTGTTATATCATACACATCCGTTATCTGATGGTTCTGTTGTAGGATGGGAAAAATTAAGAGCGTATACGAGAAACGTCGGTATTCCATTTGGGATTGCTGCAGAGTTAATTGCAAATGGAAATGTAAATAGGGTGGGTGTTGTTACGCCTGAAGAAGCCTTTGAAAATCCACAATTGATTTTTGATGAGCTAGCAAAGCGCGGTATTCATATTCATGAAGAAGTTTCTACTTATAAAGAAAATTATAGCTTTGTATAAGTAAGGACGTTTATAAGGGAGATATAAATGAGGTGAAGCTATGTCTGTAGTAGGAGAAGAAAGAAAGCGAACCATTCTTGAAAAGGTAGAATTTAAAGGGAAAGTAAAGGTTTCAGAATTAGCGAGAGAATTTGCTGTATCAACAGAAACGATTCGTCGATATTTAGAAGAATTAGATCGTGAAAAGAAGCTGAAAAAAGTGTATGGTGGAGCTGTTCAACTTCCAGGCGCTGGAGTAGAGGCACCAATGTTAGAAAGAGAAATGCTACATATAGAAGAGAAGAAAAGAATTGGTTATAAAGCAGCGACATTTGTAGAAGACGGTGATGTCATTGCAATTGATGATGGAAGTACACCGCTTCAAATGGTTCCATACCTTGTTCATCGTAAAAACTTAACGATTGTAACAAGTTCATTTCCAGTCGCAACACAATTAATTTCTTCTATTAATAAAAAGATGTTTCACGGTGAAGTTTTGTTTATAGGTGGAAAAGTATCTCCAAAGCATTCGCGTGTATCAGGGTCTATTTCTCAGCAAGTCATACAGCAATTTCATTTTCATAAAGCGTTCGTTTCGATTGATGGGTTATTACCTAGTTTTGGAGTTTCCAGCTTTGAATTAGAGAAAGCGAAATTGTCAGAGGCGATGATGAAATTAGCTGAGAAAACATATATTTTATGTGATCATACGAAGGTAGGCGTGAAAGGGAATTATCGTATAGCAGCAATTTCGCGTATTCAACACGTAATTTGTGATAAAAAAATGCCATATAGCTTTGAAGAAGAACTTAAGAAGCATAATATACAGTGGACAGTTTGTTAAATACAGTGAAAGCACATAAACTCCCGCCTAATTTTTAGGAGGGAGTTTTATTATCTGTAAATCGTAAAATAAAAGATTTGCAGTTATGCAAAAAGTGGACACATTTTCTCACCTCTTTCATATAATTTACCAATACAAAAAAAGTTGGTCGAAGGAAAGAAGGGAGAACATGTCAGAACGAATATATAATAAACTTGTATTGTACGCGAATATTTTGCAAAAAATCGGTGTCATCAATGAGAAGGAAAAAAGTGAAATTCTTCATACGATAGGTAAAAAAGCCCTTTGAATAAAGGGCTTTTTTATTTTTTATCTTTAAAAATATAAATTTAATGTAATATTCTCATTGACAATGATAATGATATTCATTATCATTTATTTGTGGATAATTGATAATACTTATCAATTGTAAAGATTATATATGATAGGGGATATTATTTTGAAAAAAAATTACATGAAGGCGCTAGTAGTAGCGACAACATTAGCAATTCCATTTGCTACGTACTCTACTCCAGCATTAGCGGCATTAAAAGTTGAAGCAAATCAATCGGTAGCAGCAGCGAGTGATCGCACGTATGATACTGAGATTAAAATATATAAGGACCAAAAAGATGAGCCATCTATGGTTTCTCAATATATAAAAGATCCTAAAGTAACGATTGCAGCTGGCAAAAAAATTGTCACTGTAACAATGCAAGATAGTGATTATTTTCAATATCTTAGAATAGAAGATAGAAACCAGCCTGGTGTATTTCATGATGTGAAGGTTTTGTCAGAAGATAAGAGGAAGAATGGAACGAAAGTAGTTCAATTTGAAATTGGTGAGTTTGAGAAGAAGCACAATATGCAAATGCATATACTTATTCCAGCTATTGGATATGATCACAAATATCAAGTTCAATTTGAAATTAAAGATCCAACTGTAGGTAACAAAGAAACAGAGAAACCAGATGATAACTCTAATTCAGGCAATACGGAAACGGATAATCCAGTTGATAATCAAAATATGATAACAGATAACAAATTAAGAGAACTTGTGAATAAAAAAGTATTTAATAGAAAAGATTTAAATACACCAATTACGAAAGAAGAGTTATTACAAGTAAAGGATTTGTTTTTAAATACGAATGAGATACTTGATTATAGTGCATTAAAATATATGCCAAATTTAAAATCTTTAACAGTTGCGAATGCGAAGATAAAAGATCCGTCGTTCTTTGCGAACTTAAAGCAATTAAGTCATTTAGCTTTGCGTGGTAATGAATTTTCAGATGTAACGCCACTTGTTAAGATGGATAATTTAGAATCTCTTGATTTAAGTAATAATAAAATTACAAACGTTGCACCACTAACTGAAATGAAAAATGTAAAAAGTTTATTTCTATCAGGCAACCAAATAGAAGATGTAACAGCATTAGCGAAAATGGAACAACTAGATTACTTGAATTTAGCAAATAATAAAATTACGAACGTTGCTCCATTAAGCGCTTTGAAAAATGTAACATACTTAACTTTAGCAGGTAATCAAATTGAAGATATTAAAGCGTTATATTCATTACCTTTAACAGACTTAGTATTAACACGTAATAAAGTTAAAGATTTATCCGGCATTGAGCAAATGAAGCAATTAGAAGAATTGTGGATCGGGAAAAATGAAATAAAAGATGTTACTCCTCTAAGTAAGATGACACAGTTAAAACAATTACACTTACCTAACAATGAGTTAAAGGATATTACGCCATTATCAAGTTTAGTAAACTTACAAAAGCTTGATTTAGAAGCGAATTATATTTCAGACTTATCACCAGTTAGTAATTTGAAAAAATTAGTATTTCTAAGTTTTGTTGCAAATGAAATCCGTGATGTCCGACCAGTTATAGAACTAAGTAAGACGGCTTATATTAATGTCCAAAATCAAAAAGTATTTTTAGAGGAAACAGAAGTAAATAAAGAAGTAAAAGTACCTATATATGAAAAAGATGGTGAGGTTTCTACGAAAATCCGTCTGAAGAGCGATAACGGTACGTATAGTAATGGTGTAGTGAAATGGAGTACACCAGGTGAGAAAATATATGAATTTGGTGTGAAAGATCCATTCGCGGATACAGGAATTTTCTTTACAGGGTCTGTTATTCAAAATGTAGTAGAAAGTAAAGACGGTAATACGTCTAAAGAAGATGAGAAAACAGAAGTGGTAGAATTTAAAGATGTACCAAAGGGACATTGGTCAGAAGAAGCAATTAATTACTTAGCGAAAGAAAAATTATTTATAGGCTATGGAAATGGTGAATTTGGATTTGGTGATAACATTACTCGTGGACAAGTAGCTCTTCTAATACAAAGGTATTTAAAATTAGAAAATAATCTAGTACCAAAAACGGCATTTACAGATACGAAAGGAAATATGTATGAAACGGCTATTGATGCAGTGGTTCAAGCTGGAATTATGACAGGCTATGGAAATGGTATGTTCCGTCCAGATGGAGTATTAACTCGATATGAAATGTCAGTAGTATTACAAAGAGTATTTCAGTTAAAAGAAAATGAAAATAGTGCAGAGAATTTTAAAGATATACCAAATGACCATTGGGCGAAAGGATATGTGAAAGCTTTAGTGGATAATAAAATATCAAAAGGCGATGGGGAAGGGAATTTTTTAGGAGATAATTTCGTAACACGTGAACAATATGCACAGTTTTTATATAATGCAATAAAGAAATAAAGTGAAACTTTAATCAGTGGGGGTTTTGTTCATTCCCCACTGATTATTAGCCCTCACTAATCGGGCTGCCCGTTAATGCGGAATAAAAAATGAGGAAAATACGCTATTCTTTAATTAAAGAGTAGCGTATTTTTATGTACAAAATGAAATAGGAAATAGATAGGAGTATAGACATATGAATAGCCTATTTTAAAGAAGAACCACGAAACTATATTGACAAAAAAGCGTTCTCATGTGATAATTCAATTAATTTTTAGAATAATCAAAAAATATTCCTTTTACATAGAAAGGATTCGAACCTTATATGAATATTATGCCGGGGGTGACGAAATGTTATTTTTTCTGAAGAAATGGAATGAATTAAAAGATGTGAAATCTGAATTGGCACTTCGTGATTGGTTTTATGGTACCAAAATTAGCTTATCGCTATGTACGTCAAAAGAGCCGTTAACATTCTTAGTAAATGTTGAAGGAAGAGATAAAGGGCTATTTTCGGAAGAAGATTTTATTGTCGTAAATTGCATGTGCGAGTCAGTATTTGAAAATGAAGAAAAACCAGCTGCAGAGTCATTTATGCATGCGGATATTTATAAAAAAAGTAGTGCAGGATGTATTTTACAAGTGCAGACTGTAGATAGTCATTTAATATCAGAGTTATATGGGGAAGAAGGAGAAGTAACGTTCGATAAACGCAGTGTGGAGCGTGTTTTCGGAAAAGAAGGTATAACAGAAATGACAATTCCAATTGTAGAAGATGAAAAAAAATTCGCTGATTTATTAGAAAGGAATGTTCCGAATTTCATTGAAGGTGGAGGAGTAGTTCTTGTTCATAATTACGGCATGATTGTGTGGGGAAAAACGCCAGAAGAGGCGAAAAAATGGCTAGAGGGTATAGAATATTTAATGAACTATCATGTAAAGTTATTAATGATTAAGGGGGCAAGGAGCTCTGTTATATAAAAATGGATGTGATATAGCTACAAGTTAATAAATAAATGAAAGCGTTTTAAAAATAATTTCACTCATAAAATATAGGTCTCCTTATTATATATAGATTACATGTTGACATGTAAGGAGGAACATATTTTGCGAGTTAAATATCATTTTCTGCCAAAGCAGCAAGTAACATTTTGCAAAATAAATGATTCTGGTGAAGAGGCACTGCAAATGATGAACGAAACGGGATTTCGAGCCATCCCGGTATTAGCAGAAGATGAGAAGAAATTCACGGGGATTATTTATAAAGTAGATTTATTAGAAAAAAAATGCAATAGCGGATTAGAGCATGTAAGTGCAGGGGATATGCTCGACGATTCCAATGCATTTATTTTTGAAAAGGATTCCTTCTTCAGAGCCTTTTATGTAATTCGTCGGCTTCCGTTTTTAGCCGTGCTAAATGATTATAATGAATTTGTCGGTATGTTAACGCATTCGAATATATTTGATGTTATTGAAGATTCATTTGGTATGCGAACAGGTGGTTATATATTAACAATTGCAACACAAGATTGTAAGGGAACGATTAAAGAGCTTGGGACATTGTTAAAAGCATATAATATCGGTGGCCTATTTACGCTAGATAACGGTGATCAATATATCCGCCGCGTTATTGTAAATATATCAGATGAGTTAGATGAAACAAAATTAAAGCAATTAATCGGAAAAATAGAGAAAAAAGGATTCAGAGTGAGTCACGTAGATTATATTTAAGTTAAAAAGAAAAGTACCTATCTGTTATATATAGATAGGTACTTTTTTGTCCCACTATTTGTGGGTAGTAAAATCCACGCCTCAAAATTTGGTGAAAGCAAAGAAGTTAGGTGGGCGGGTGTTACCTGTAAAAGCCCAATTGGTGAGGGCTGATTATATGTGAGTAATGAACTTTATTTTGAAACAGGAGGCGGGGATAATGCTAGATCAGATAAGAAAATAAAGTCTGCATGCTCACGAATTTTAGGGATAGAAGTTTCAATAACGCGTGATGTAATTTCACCTGGGGGGCCCACATGCCCGATAGCTACCATAATAGGTTTTTCTTGAATTTTTTTGATGAGTAATTGGGCTTGTTTTGAAATATGTCCTGCTGTATACACATCATCAAAAAATAGTTGGTTTTCAATAATAGGAACTCCTAATTCTTTTCCGATTTTTGGGACGACACTATTAGGATTCGTTTTACTATCTAAGTAAAATAAACCGTGTTTTTTACAAGCAGCAAGTATAAGGCGAACAATTCTTTCATCCGCTGTTACTTTTGACCCCATATGATTGTTCATTCCAATTGCATGCGGTACTTCTTGAATGGCTTGTTCAAGTCGGTTGTTTATTTCTTCATCGCTTAAATCAGTTGTAATTGCTTTCGGCCCAAGCCATTCTTTTTTACCTTTTATAGGTTCCATTGGCATATGTATAATAACTTCATGGCCTTTCTTATGGGCAGCTATTGCGTCTTCTTTTGTGGAAGGAAGAAAAGGCATAACAGCAACAGTGAGTGGAATGGGAAGTGATAACATTTGATTAGTCCCCTTCATATTATTACCGAAATCATCAATGACAATAGCAACTTTATTCGTATGAGCATTTGCTTGAATAGGAAATAAGAAAGACGGTAAAAACAAAACAATGATGAATAATGCAATCGTATATTTTCGCATATAAATATTTCCTTTCTATTGTTATCCTGCTATTTGTGGGTAGTAAGACTCCCACCTCAACATTGGGCTGGATAGGTGGGAGATTCACTGCCTACCCGATTGGTGAATGCTAATTATCAGTGGGGGCTGAACAAAAAAACACTGATTAAAGTTTCACTTTATCAATCATCATTATGTTTTGCTTTTTTATATAAATTAAACAAAAAATGTCGAAGAAAAGTAGGTGGAAAATTAAGAATCCCCGGTTTACGTAGAATTTATAAAAAAAGAAGATGAAAAAAATGTCTATTATTGCGAATGTATTTACAAAGATAGAATAATTTGTAATAATTCTCAAAGTGAGGGTAAAGATTTGTAAATTACAGGGAGAAAATGTTAAATTTTCTGATTCTTCAAATTTGCATATGATTAAGTAGTTAAAAAAAGTCAATGGAGAAGTGAAGTTAAGAGCATGGAAGTATAATAAGGGGGATATGGATGTTTACTGTAAAAAGGAAGTACACATTAGAAAAGCTTTCACGTGATATTCATATGAAACGTGAAGAAATGATTCAACTAGGATTAACAAGTGGGCTAAATAGTAGGGAGACAATTCAAGTTAGTCAAGAATTGGACAAGCTTATTTTACAATATCAATGTTATAAAGAAAAACAAACACCGAAATGGTTTTCAATTATAAAAATACCTATTTTCCAAATCGGGTATGAAGGAAAATCAAATAATTTTTGGCGAATGCTTGTGGCTGGTTTTATGAAATAAGTATAATTACCCTTATAGGATAAGGATAATTATACTATGTGTAACGGAATTTCGATATGAACTGTCGTTCCTTCATTTTCTGTACTGTCGATAAAAATATGCCCATTATACATCTCTACAATTCGTTTACATATGACAAGTCCAAGACCTGTTCCAGTATCTTTATTAGTAAAGAACGGATGAAAGAGGTGTTTTTGAATATGTTGCGGAATCCCTTTTCCAGTATCTGTAATATGCAGTTGTGCGTGTGTTTCATTGTTTTTTACTACAATGGTTAGTGTATCATTAGAAGTCATGGCCTCAATTGCATTTTTGGTAATGTTTAAAACCACTTGTTTCATATGGTCTTTCGAACAACGGATATGAACAGGATGGTCTGGCAAATGTAAATGGAATACAATGTTATGTAAATTCGCCTCAGATTGAATAATTAATGCTACCTCATTTAGAATTGTTCTTACATCATATGTTTGTTCGATGATGGCGGTTGGCTTTCCTAGAATAAGAAATTCACTTACAATTTCATTGATTCGCTCTATTTCTTGTTCAATTACGGAAAAGTAGAACTGATCTTGTTCATCTTTATATTTCTCTTTTAATAGAGCGACGAGTCCTTTAATTCCAGTAAGAGGATTACGGATTTCGTGTGCTGTACTCGCTGCAAAAGTTCCAACTAATTCAATTTTCTGTAGTTCATTTTGTTGTCTTTCAAGTTTTGTTTGACGTTTTAACAACATATATTGAGCAAGCAAAAATAAAATAGACATTAAAAATAAAGTAGCTATACACTCTATTGCAACCCACTGGTATAAGGTTTTTTGATGAATGGGTAATGGAGAAACAGAGACCTTCCAATTTAATCTTTGGAGTGGGGTAGTAAGCATATTAGAATGCGTATCACTTGTGTCGTTATTATCATCGGTTAGAAAAACTACATCATGTTTATCAGTTACCTCAAAATGGTATTGTGGTTTAATGGCATTTAAAGAAGAGGAAATGTAATCAAAGCGTAAACTAGCTAATAATAATCCTGAGAGCTCCTTCTGTTTATTAAATATGGGGGCAGCAATCATAATAGCTTTATGTCCAAGAACGCGATCAGTAATGACTGATGATACAGTGGTTTTTTTAGTTTGGAGCGCGTCTTGAATATATTTACGGTCTGAAACATCTATAGGCTTTGATTCATCTTCAGATGCGATTGTAATGACTCCTTCTGGTGTAGCGTAATATAGACCAGAAAAGCGTGCATCGTTTCCATCTGTATCATGTACAATTTGTTTAATGCCATTTATATTACCAGTCTCGGTGCCTACAACTTTTGCAAGCATGTCTAAAGCAGAAATTGCTTCACCAAGATGATGATCCAAATAATCTCTATATAAAAAGAGAACTGTATGAGCAGATAATTTGTTTTCCTGTTTCATTTTATATGTATGATACGAATAAAATGTAGCACCAATCCCTATTGTCGGTAGGATAACAAGCAATATATATATAATTATGCTTTGGAATTTGACTTTCAAATGTGGTACTCCTTCTTTTTTTATTATCATTATATATAAACTATGTTAAAATTGTCATGTTTTTATTCAAGAATGATTTTTAATATATTAGGGGAGAGGAAATGGATGAGTGAATGCTCATTCGGAATTCACATGAAGTATGAAGTGGTATTTTCTTTTTATTGCTGAGAATTTAAGTGAAGGGTTGAAAGTTGTATGACATCAAATAATGAACGAGAAGATATTTCTCAATCTTTAAAAGTATTTATTGCATTATCTCGTGTACATCGTTCTGTTATGGATACTACAAATAAATCTATACAAAGTAACGGGTTAAATCCAACTGAATTTGCTGTATTAGAACTGCTATATCATAAAGGCGGTCAACCACTCCAGCAAATTGGTGAGCGCATTTTAATAGCTAGTGGCAGCATTACATATGTTGTAGATAAGTTGGAGAAAAAGGGATTAGTAAAGAGAATCCCATGTCCGAATGACAGACGTGTTATTTACGCGCAATTAACTGAGTCTGGCGAGAACTTTATTGCTTCTATTTTTCCGGGGCATGAGAAAGTTATACATCAGTCTTTTGAAATGTTAACGAAAGATGAAAAAGATGAATTACTTGATTTATTAAAAAAAATTGGGAAGTATGAAAAATAATATGTTCCAAAGGAGCTTTGGATAAATAAATCCAAGGCTTTTTTATTTGTAATGAACTCATGGCAGTCACTGCCGAAATTTGTTGAAAATTAAGAGGGGATTCGAGAATACGTATTGAATTATAATAAAGGTATGTAATGGAGAGGAGGCTCGTTCATGTCATTTAAAGACTATGAATATAAACGCCCAAATATTGAAGAGTTAAAAGAGAAATTTACTGTTGCTTTAGAGAAGTTTGATAACGCAAAAACTGTAGAAGAACAAAAACAAGTCATTCATTCAATTAATGAGATTCGCAACGATTTTGGTACAATGGGAAACCTTTGTTACATTCGCCATTCTGTTGATACGACGGATACTTTTTATAAGGAGGAGCAGGATTTCTTTGATGAATTCTCTCCAGTTGTACAAGGATATGGTACAAAATATTATAAGGCACTCATTAATTCTCCATTTCGTGAAGAATTAGAGGCGTATTATGGAAAACAATTATTTGCTCTAGCAGAATGTGATTTAAAAACATATTCAGATGAAGTCGTGAAAGATTTACAATTAGAAAATAAATTATCATCGCAATATACACAGTTATTAGCATCTGCAAAAATTGACTTTGCTGGAGAAGAAAGAACGTTATCGCAACTGATTCCGTTTATGCAAGGAAAAGAAAGAAGCGAACGTAAAGCAGCAAGTGAAGCATACTACGGATTTTTAGCTGGAAATGAGGAAGAACTAGATCGTATTTATGATGAGCTTGTTAAAGTGAGAACGAAAATCGCAAAATCTTTAGGTTTCAAAAACTTTGTTGAACTTGGATATGCAAGAATGTACCGTACAGATTATAATGCGGAGATGGTGGCTAATTACCGTCAGCAAGTGCTAGATTATATCGTTCCCGTTACAACGGAATTAAGAAAGCGACAACAAGCACGTATCGGTGTAGAGAAGTTAGCTTATTACGACGAAAACTTTGAGTTTGCTACAGGTAACCCAACTCCAAAAGGAGATGCGGATTGGATTGTTGATCATGGAAAGACAATGTATAAAGAGTTATCGATTGAAACAGATGAATTTTTCAATTTCATGCTAGATAATGATTTATTAGATTTAGTTGCGAAAAAAGGAAAAGCTGGTGGCGGATATTGTACATATATTGAGAATTATAAAGCGCCATTTATTTTCTCAAACTTCAATGGAACATCTGGTGACATTGATGTATTAACACATGAAGCAGGTCATGCTTTCCAAGTATATGAAAGTCGTAAATTTGAAATTCCAGAATATAATTGGCCAACATATGAGGCATGTGAAATCCACTCTATGAGTATGGAATTCTTTACATGGCCATGGATGAAGCTATTCTTTGAAGAAGATGCAGATAAATATTACTTCTCTCACTTAAGTTCAGCACTTCTGTTTTTACCTTATGGTGTATCTGTTGATGAATATCAACATTATGTATATGAAAATCCTGAAGCATCACCTGAAGAGCGTAAGACAGCATGGCGTAACATAGAGAAGAAATATTTACCACATCGTGATTATGAGGATAATGATTATTTAGAGCGCGGTGGTTTTTGGCAACGTCAAGGGCATATTTATAGCTCACCGTTCTATTATATTGATTACACGCTTGCTCAAATTTGTGCGCTACAATTTTGGAAACGTGCAAGAGATAATAGACAAGAGGCTTGGGAAGATTATGTGAATCTGTGCCAACAAGGTGGAAGTAAATCGTTCTTAGAATTAGTAGAAGTTGCAAATTTAACATCACCATTTGCTGAAGGCTGTGTGAAAAGTGTTATTACAGAAATTGAAGCATGGTTACATGCGATTGACGACACAAAATTGTAAAAAACATGCGCTTTTTTTCACATGTTTAACATCGACATAATGGGAAAATGATGAGATAATAAAAGAAAATTCAGAATACTAAAGAGGTGTTTCTAATAAGGAGCACCTCTTTTCACAAACAAAAGGGGGGAACAAGTATGCTTCAATCTAATATGGATGTAAGTTTAGAAAGTTTAGTAAACTCATTACAGTCTACTCGAAGCACGCTATTATCAGAAATTGAAATGTTAAATGACACAGAAGTGAATGTAAAGCCACGCCGTGATAAATGGAGCATTATTCAAATTTTACACCACTTGCATTTAGTTGAACAATCTGTCACGTCTGCCCTTGTATATGCTTTACAAAAAAAGGAAAGAAACATGACTCCATTTAAAGACCTCCAACTTACGCTTGATCGCACACATAAACGAGAAGCTCCTCAGCAAATGCAACCAACAGAAACTTTAATGAAAAAACAGCAAGGAATTCAATTGCTAGAACATTCACGCCAAGAACTATTACACGCGCTTCATAGTGTTATAGATGAAAAAGATTTATTTGAAAATGGATTAAAGCATCCTGTTTTTAATGATCTGAATTTGTATCAATGGGTTCAATTTCTTGATTTGCATGAACAAAGACATCTTACGCAGTTAAAAGAGGCGAAACATGCAATTTTGCAACGCTAAAGTGGAAGAAGTGGGAAACCACTTCTTTTTTGATACGTGCATAGTTTTCTTTCTTATTTTGGAATACTACATGGAGAAAGAAAAGAAGGAGTTGAAAAAACATGTCTAAGAAGAAGCGAGAAGAAGAGCGCGCCTGGAAAGCACGTAAAGAAAATCAACAACCGCACGGAAAAGTGAAAGCTTTTGCTGAATTAGTTGAAGGAACAGAAAAAACGTGATGAGTATTTCATCACGTTTTTTGTATGAGTGGAAAAGTTAATAAAAAGGTTGTACCGATTCCTTTTTCACTTATAATATCAATTTTTCCATTCATAGCTTGAACAACACTGAATACGACCATCATTCCAAGTCCAGTACCTTTTTCTTTCGTTGAATAAAAAGGAGAGCCAAGACGTTTTACTTGTTCTGAATCCATACCGACTCCTGTATCTTTTATATATAACTGAATATGCTTATGATCAGGAACTAATGTGAAATAAAGATCACCGCCTTTTGGCATAGCCTCAATGCAATTTTTTAAAATATTTAATAAACATTGATTTAGTTTTTGCTTTTCACCAGCGATAAAAAAAGAAGTGCTTTGCTTTATATAATGAGTACGTACATTTGTTAAATTAGTAAGCGGTGTAATTAACGACAATGCATGTAGTAATTCTTCTTCTAACTGTAATGTTTGTTCTTTTTCAATGCTTGGTTTAGCAAAGGTTAAATAATCTGTAAGAACATGATTTGCTTGTTCGATGCCGTTAATGGCAATGTCGATATACAATTTTCGTTCCTGCTCAGTACAGGTATCTGATTGTAACAGTTGTAAAAAACCTTTCGTTGAAGTTAATGGATTGCGAATTTCATGAGAGATAGACGCTGCCATTTCACCAATTAAATGAAACTTTTCAGCATTTATAAGTTCGTTTTGGAGACGAACTTGAGTTTGTAATATGTGCAGTAAATATAAAATTAGAATCGTACCAAGCATTGAACATAACTCATACACAATAATATGCAGTATATAATCAGTCTTATTTGTAACCTTTGAAAGGAAGAAGGGTATCCAACTAAATCCGTATGTGAGACTGTAGATAATAGCAAGTGTTATTTTTATACGATTAGAAGTTTGATTAAAAAATTTATATGTTAATAGTAGAACAATAAATAGAAGAACAGAACCGATAAGAGATGGGAAAACACCTACCCCACCTAATAATAAGCGATATATGTTTAATACAACTAAGATAGAACCACCAGCAATAGGCCCTCCCGTTAATGTACCGACAATTAATACAATATGGCGCATATCAAATTGAAAACCATTATTTGTTTTTGCTGCAAATGTAATACAGAGTACGGTAGCAAGGCAACAGAGTACAATGAATATAGCTGAATTTAATTTAGGAGAGCGTTTCCCTTTTTGATTCCAAAATAAATGATATACGAGCATTGTAATCAGGATGAATAATATATTTAAAAAGAGATAAATAATAAAGGATTTCAGTGGGATGCCTCCTCTCTTCTTAGATTAAATTAATCATACTATAAAATGAAAGAAATGAAATAATAAATAGCGGAAAAATCAGAAATTTTTACGCTAGTATACAATATGTTACAATAAGCTGTGTCAATGAAAGAAGAAATTCCGTGCATCGCGCGGGAGAGGTTCGCGAACTCCCTCTATAAAAAACTATGGAAACAACAATATCCTTAGGTATTGTTTTGTTTTTTTATTGTGACAGTTCAAGAACGTTCTTTCTTCTTATTTATAGTAGAGAAGGAGAATGAGTGAAATGAAAAAAGAAAAAGCAGTTGTTGTTTTTAGTGGAGGACAAGATAGTACGACATGTTTATTTTGGGCAATAGAGCAGTTTGCAGAGGTAGAAGCTGTAACGTTTAATTACAATCAACGTCATAAGCTAGAAATTGATTGTGCAGCGGAAATTGCAAAAGAACTAGGAATAAAGCATACGGTACTAGATATGAGTCTATTAAATCAACTTGCTCCAAATGCGTTAACCAGAACGGATATGGAGATTACACATGAAGAAGGTGAATTGCCATCGACATTTGTAGATGGACGAAATTTACTCTTCTTATCATTTGCTGCTGTATTAGCAAAACAAGTTGGAGCACGTCATATTGTAACGGGTGTATGTGAAACTGATTTCAGTGGTTATCCAGACTGCCGTGACGTGTTTGTGAAATCGTTAAATGTTACTTTAAATTTATCTATGGATTACCCGTTTGTCATTCACACGCCACTTATGTGGATTGATAAGGCTGAAACATGGAAATTATCAGATGAACTTGGAGCATTTGAGTTTGTTCGAGAAAAAACATTAACATGTTATAACGGAATCATTGGTGATGGTTGCGGTGAATGTCCAGCATGTCAACTTCGTAAAGCAGGATTAGATACGTACCTACAAGAACGCGAAGGAGCGAATAACTAATGGATAACTTTTTTGGATTTCGCATCGTAGAGAATTTGCAAAAAATGGACAAGGATATTCAGCGTAAACAACTCAAATACCATAATAAAAGAGTAATGGTCAGCAAGGAATTTACATTTGATGCAGCACACCATTTACACTGTTATGAAGGGAAATGTAAAAACTTACACGGTCACACATATAAAGTTGTATTTGGAATTAGTGGATATGTAAATGAAATAGGTCTTGCAATTGACTTTGGAGATATAAAAGAAATTTGGAAAAATGAAATCGAAATTTATCTAGATCATCGTTATTTAAACGAAACGTTACCTGCAATGAATACGACTGCTGAAAATATGGTCGTTTGGATTTATGAAAAGATGGCAGAAGCACTAACAAAAGAGAATCGAGTGAACGAATATAAAGGAGCTCGCGTTGAATTTGTTCGTCTATTTGAGACGCCGACTAGTTATGCGGAAGTAAGACGGGAGTGGATGCTTGATGAGTAAAATCCCTGTCTTAGAAATATTCGGTCCGACTATTCAAGGTGAAGGAATGGTTGTAGGGCAAAAAACAATGTTTATCCGTACAGCTGGTTGTGATTATAGCTGTACTTGGTGTGATTCTGCTTTTACGTGGGATGGATCAGCTAAAGATCAAATTAGACAGATGACACCAGAAGATATTTGGGATGAGCTTGTTGCAATTGGAGGAGAAAATTTTTCTCATGTTACGATTTCAGGTGGAAATCCGGCATTACTGAAAAATATTGAGTTTCTTCTTTCTATATTAAAAGAAAATGGAATGCGAACGGCAATTGAAACGCAAGGGAGTAAATGGCAAGATTGGTTACTTCAAATTGATGAGGTAACAATTTCTCCAAAACCACCAAGTTCAACGATGAAAACAGATTTTCATAAGTTAGATGCTATTATTCAGAAACTAGCAGGAAAAGATATTAGTTTAAAAGTAGTAGTATTCGATGATCATGATTTTGAATATGCAGTTAAGATGCACGAACGTTATCCAAAGGTACCATTTTTCTTACAAGTAGGAAACGATGATACAAAAACAGTGGATGATGCGATGCTTATAAAAAAATTATTAGATAAGTATGAATGGCTGATTGATAAAGCTGTAAATTGTAAAGAGATGAATGATGCAAAAGTATTGCCTCAGCTTCATGCGTTAGTATGGGGAAATAAGCGCGGCGTATAACGAGAAGGGATGTTTAAAATGACAGGAAGATTAGATGAAGATTTAAAAGATGTAACATTACTAGGGAATCAAAATACAAAATATTTATTTGAATATAGCCCAGAAATATTAGAGGTATTTGATAATAATCATCCAAACCGTGATTATTTTGTAAAATTCAATTGTCCTGAATTTACAAGTTTATGCCCGAAAACAGGACAACCAGATTTTGCAACAATTTATATTAGCTATATTCCAGAGCAAAAAATGGTAGAGAGTAAATCTTTAAAGTTGTATTTATTTAGTTTCCGCAATCATGGTGATTTCCACGAAGATTGCATGAACGTTATTATGAACGATTTAATTAAATTAATGGATCCGCGTTATATTGAGGTATGGGGGAAATTCACACCACGTGGTGGCATTTCAATTGATCCATACTGCAACTACGGGCACCCAGGTACGAAGTATGAACAAATGGCTGACTACCGCATGATGAACCACGATCTATATCCGGAAACAATTGATAATCGTTAATAGAAAGAAAGGGCCTGTATAGTATACAGGCCCTTTCTTTCTATTATATTATGCATTTTGATTAATGACAGTATAGTTTTTATGACTTACAACTGTAAGAGGTTCCATATCTAGTTCTCTAAAATTCTTCATAATTGTTATATCAACAATAACAGAGTTTTGATTTACTTTTTGAACACGGCCTTGCATTCCACCTTTAAATTCGATGATATCTCCAGTTTCTGCGATCTGCATAAGCAACTCTCCTTGTTACAGTTTTCCCAAAAAAAGAATAAATTTGGGTTTTTTTATTTCCTCCTATTTTGAACCATATTTCCTACTTTGTAAATGTTTCCAAAGTAAAAATTCGAAAAATATTCACTTTTTGTAAGAAAATATGTAGAAAATCCATGTTTTTTAGAAAAAATAGTAAAAATGCGAGAATCTTTATATCGAGGTATAATGAAAAAGTAGAATAACCTGCTGAAGTGGGAGAAATTAGAGGCGGTAAAATGATGTTTGAATTTGTGGGGAGTGTTATAGCTTTAATTTTATTTTTATTTTCTTATATGCATTTAAAAAAGATTCGTCAATATGATACGAGTACATATTTTGATGGGATGGATGGTATCCATGCTTCGATAACACATGATAGTGGTGGGGAGATGTAAAGGTATATAACTTTATTTTCTTGCGTGGTATGATGTTTAGAACTAGTGCATAATAGAGTTCATAAGTGATGAATGGAGAGTGAAAAGAATGAAGATTTCTTTTATTCGTCATGGTTGTTTAAGTCGTATAAGAGAACCGATGACAATTAATTCATTTCACGAATGGATGAAACAGTATGATTCCGAGTCAATGATACAAAAAGCTAAAATGCCGATAGAAACAATAGAGGCAATTGAAGCAGCGAAATTTGTCTTAACAAGTGATCAAAGGCGTGCTGTACAATCAGCAGCTGAATTGACGGATTCTTTATCTTTTATGCAAAATTCTCTTTTTAGAGAAGCTGAAGTTCCTTCATGCTTTTTTGCTCCGAAGTGGTTGAAATGCACAATTAAGGTATGGATGTTCATTGGACGAACATTATGGATACTTGGCTACCATAAAGATGTTGAGTCTTATAAGGAAGTAAGAGAGAGGGTAAGGCAAGCGGCTTACCTGTTACATCGTTATGCTCTCGTACATGGAAGTATAGCTCTTGTAGGTCATAATTATGTGAATGTAATGATTGGTGCCGAACTGAGAGCGATGGGATGGTCTGGTTCTCCTATTTTGCACAGAGAGCCATGGGGATGTACAACATATACGTTTCACGAGGCGATGGATGGAAATATATTAAATACAAATTTAACATAAAAGCACACGATTTATATAAATCGTGTGCTTTCTTTTTAAGATATAGAAATTTTGACGTTTAATGGTTTTACGAGATGAGCATAAGGTTCCCCTACTAGCATAACAATTTCATCTTTTTTATAACCTAACTTTTCGTATAGTGAATAGGCGCGTTTGTTTTCTAAATTAACAAGTAAAGCGATTTTTTTATGCCCTTTTTCAGTTGCATAGATTTCGGCAGCTTCAATTAATTTAGAACCTATCCCTTTTCCGCCGTGTGCACTTGAAACTGATAATGTATCAATGTAATACTCATCAAGCTCAGCTTCTTTTTCTAACGTAATTGATTCATCTTTATGTAATGCTCTTAAGTGATGTACAATTGGTGCGTCAAGCTGTGTTGCTTCACTACCGTGATAAGCGACAATAATTCCAACTGCACTCTCGTCTTGTTCATAGACAAAACAGTTTTCGTAGCTCAGACGGTTATTTTCTTTTGAGAACCATGTCTCAAGTCCTAGTAATACTTCTGCTTCAACTGTGCTACCTGTGATTTTTTCAGCAATTTCATGCAGAGCATTATACAATAAAGGAGCTATTGCCATTGCATCTGTCTTTTTTGCTTTCCGAATCATAGTATCCCTCCTAGTTCTATTTGTATATTGTAGCATAGTGGTATGGAACTTTGCATAATTGAATGCCGAAATGTTTGATATAGAGAAGTAGCTATGTTAGTATATGATATTTAGTGGACATATAGTAAAACAATATTGTTTGCGAAATAACGAAAATAAAATCATGGCATAACAACGAGATAAAGTGAAACGTTAATCAGTAAGATTTTTTGTTCATTCTACGACTGATTAGTAGTCAACACCAATCGGACTACCTGCAAATAGCGGGATAAATTTACAGTTGTTGACCTATAGAATATAAGATAAAATAAAATATTGCAGAGAGGTGAAATACATGGATAAAGAATTAGCAAATACAATTTTAGATCAGCTAAAAAATGGTGAAATAAAGGAGTATGTTGTTACGAAAGATGTATTTTATACGTTCAGAGAAGTTGTTGTAAATAGAGAAGACTTTAAGCATTTCATTGGTAACGCACAGCGAGGCGGGCAAGTGATTTATACATATTCAGAAACGCCACGTTCATAAAGGAGAATTTTGATCAGCAGGGCATCTCTCACTGATTAGTAGCCTTCACCAAACGGACGTTTCATGCGGGATAAATAAAAGATAAAGGAGAGGGGAATTATGGGCGATTTTAAACAAGGCATTTTACCACATTGGGATTATATGTGGAAAGATAGAGCCGGCAATCGATTTATGGGAATGGTTATGTATCCAGAGAAACGAAAATGTTCAGCAAAAATGCTTCAGAAAATAAAAAGAGCATATGAAGAAGCAATAGAAATTAAAGTAACTGTACAAGTTCCACATACATATCAGTACGTAGAAGGACTGATTGTATACTTTGATGAAGAGGCTCCTGTATGTACAATGCTTGATAAAGATGAAAATCCACATCATATATTTGTAAAAGATATTTTGCGCATTGAGTACTCTGAATAAACTTTTCATAAATAAATTGAAGTTCCATAATAATAATCTTTTTCTATAATAGTTATCTTTTAGTATGTAACGAAAAACGAAAGTATATGTATAATATATTTAATAAGGTAAATTTGATAAATGTAATCGTTTTTTAGAGCAGATTATAGTTTCATATCTGTTCTTTTTTGCGTGATGCTGGAGAAATATATTTCTTCAGCATCTACCGTTTTATGACAAAATATATTGTTAACTTTTTTAAAAATAAGGTTAAATTCGTTGACAACTTTTTTGAAAAGCACTTTATTGACATGAGTTTTAGAATGTTGTTTCATAGTCATTGTATTAAAAAAAAACGGCTATCATGTCGAAAAGTAAAAGTTAAAAAAAGAAAGAATTTATACATATATCTTGTGTCTTATTTTGAAACGTAATACAATATATAGAGAAATCAAGAACAACATATAGAGAATATAGATTTGAGAGGGAGGGTCGGAAATGTTAGTTGCATATGATTCTATGACAGGAAACGTGAAGCGTTTCATTCACAAATTAAATATGCCGGCCGTTCAAATTGATGAAGATCTAGTAATAGATGAAGACTTTATTCTTATTACGTATACAACAGGTTTTGGAAATGTACCAGAACGTGTTTTAGACTTTTTAGAGCGCAATAATGAAAAATTAAAAGGCGTATCTGCAAGCGGCAATCGTAACTGGGGAGACATGTTCGGTGCAAGTGCTGACAAGATTTCTACTAAATATGAAGTGCCTATTGTATCAAAATTTGAGTTATCTGGAACAAATAACGATGTAGAATATTTTAAGGAAAGGGTGCGGGAGATTGCGACACATTGAACTGAATAATGAAATCACGCAAATGCAGGACGGTTTTTATCAGCTTCATAAAGATAAAGAGGCATTAGAAGTCTTTATGGAAGAAGCTAGAGAGAATACCGTTCCTTTTAATAGCGTGGCAGAGCGAATGGAGTATATGAAAGAACATGATTACTATTACAACGTTCTGGACGAGTATAGCTTGGAGGAAGTAGAGGAAGTATATAACATCGCTTATGGTGAAAACTTCGAGTTCCAATCTTATATGGCAGCATCTAAGTTCTACAAAGATTATGCGTTAAAAACGAATGATCAAAAACAATACTTAGAAAGCTATGAAGATCGTGTAGCAATTGTTTCATTATACTTAGGACGCGGTGATGTTTCGAAAGCAAGACAATTCGCAAGCATGATTGTAAAACAAAACTACCAACCAGCGACACCAACCTTTTTAAATGCGGGAAGAAGCAGAAGAGGAGAAATGGTGTCTTGTTTCTTGTTAGAGATGGATGATAGCTTAAATTCAATTGGCTTTAACATTAATACTGCGATGCAATTATCAAAAATCGGCGGGGGAGTAGCTTTAAACTTATCTAAGCTACGCGCACGTGGTGAGCAAATTAAAGGTATCGACAACGCTGCAAGTGGCGTAGTACCTGTTATGAAATTGCTTGAAGATTCGTTTTCATATGCGAATCAGCTTGGCCAACGAAAAGGTGCCGGTGCAGTATATTTAAACATTTTCCATTGGGATATTATTGAATTCCTTGATACAAAAAAAATAAATGCCGATGAGAAGAGCCGTATTCAGTCTCTATCAATCGGAATTATCGTTCCAAGTAAGTTCTTTGAGCTTGCTGAGAAAAACGAACCTTTCCATGTTTTCGCGCCTTATACGGTTTATAAAGAATATGGCAAGCATTTAGATGATATTGACATTGATGAAATGTACGATGAATTAATGAGCAATCCGAAAGTGAAGAAGAAGCCACTAGATATTAGTGCACGTGATATGCTTATTAAAATCGCTATGATTCAGCTTGAGTCTGGTTACCCATACTTAATGTTTAAATCAAATGCAAATAATCAACATCCATTGAAGGATATTGGAACTGTGAAGATGTCGAACTTATGTACAGAAATCTTCCAGCTTCAAGAAACTTCAGAAATAAATGATTACGGTACAGATGACATTATCCGTCGTGATATTAACTGTAACTTAGGATCGTTAAATATTGTAAACGTAATGGAAAATAAAGAAATTCGTGAAGCAGTTCATGCGGGAATGGAAGCTTTAACAGCTGTTTCTGATATGACGATTATTCCGAATGCACCAACTGTGAAAAAAGCAAATGACGAGCTTCATTCAGTTGGACTTGGAGCAATGAACTTACACGGATATTTAGCAAAAAATAAAATCGCTTATGAAAGTGCAGAAGCGAAAGAATTCGCTCGTACATTCTTTATGATGTTAAATTACTATTCTATTGAGAAAAGTATGGAAATCGCTACAGAAAAAGGCGAGACATTTAAAGACTTCGATAAATCTGATTATGCGAATGGCACATACTTCGAAAAGTATGAAACGACAGATTACAGTCCTGTAACTGAAAAAGTTCAGCAACTATTTGAAGGAATTCATATTCCGACAAAAGAAGATTGGACAAGTTTAAAAGAGCAAGTGCAGAAGAATGGTTTATACAACTCATATCGTCTTGCCATTGCTCCAACACAATCAATCAGTTACGTTCAAAATGCAACTTCAAGCGTAATGCCGATCGTAAGTCAAATCGAATCAAGAACATATGCGAATGCGACAACATATTATCCAATGCCGTATTTATCAAAAGATACGTTCTGGTACTATAAATCTTCTTACGATATGAATCAGTTTAAATTAATTGATTTAATCGCAGAAATTCAAGAACATATTGACCAAGGAATTAGTACAATTCTTTACGTTAATAGTGATATTTCAACACGTGAATTAGCACGTTACTACATCTATGCACATAAAAAAGGCTTAAAGAGTCTGTATTATACGAGAACACGTAAATTAAGCGTGGAAGAGTGTGTGGCTTGTACCGTTTAATGGCATATTGCCATACTAAATGAATAACCCAATAGTATGAGCAGGGTTATGAACCCTGCTCATACTTGGTTTGTTCTACTAAACGGTTAGCTTTTCATTGTTAGATGGAAATTTAACCGTTCAGTAGAACAATAATAGATATAGGGGTGATTCAATGCGCGCTGTTAACTGGAATAAAAAGGAAGATGATTTCAGTTTAATGTTTTGGAAGCAAAACATCGCTCAGTTTTGGACAGAAGAAGAAATCGCGGTTTCGTCTGACAAAAATACTTGGGTGCAATTATCGAAAGAAGAGCAAATTGCTTATAAGCGTGTATTAGGTGGTTTAACACTTTTAGATACGAAACAAGGTGGCGAAGGAATGCCACTTGTACTTGTTCATCTTGAAAATTTACAAGCGAAAAGTGTATTAGCTTTCATGGGAGCTATGGAAGAAGTACATGCGAAAAGTTATAGTCACATTTTCACAACATTAGCTACAGAAGAAGAAATTGATGATATTTTTGACTGGGTAGACAATCATCCGTTACTTGAGAAAAAAGCTGGTATTATTACTAGTTACTATCGTCGTTTATTAAAGCCTGAAGTAACGAAAAAAGAGTTATACATGGCAATGGTAGCAAGTGTGTTCTTAGAAAGTTACTTATTCTATAGTGGATTTTTCTATCCACTTTACTTAGCTGGTCAAGGTAAACTGACGGCAAGTGGTGAAATTATTAACCTTATTATCCGTTAACTTATGGCGGCTTTTGGTAGAGATACCAATTGAAAAACCCTTTTAATTGCTGGGACCCCCTATTGTAAATTTATCTGTATTATTATTGATGAATATATGCATTCAGGTTATTCTCTAACTATCAATAGATGGAAAGGAGAATAGCTGATAGGGCAATCAGCAGCGAAGCCTTTATCTAGCGATAACATGTACGGAAGTATCAGACATCGAAAACTGTATAAACAGTGGTGGGTGCGATACGTAGATAAAGGAACGTTCAACGACTATCCCAATGGCGGTGAAATTCCGCAAGAGGAGTAGGGCCAAGCGGTGGGTGAGAATCCCTTAAATCGAAATGGAGGGCTACCTGAGAAGGTAGATGATATAGTCTCTTCTTACAGGAAACTGTAAGCTGTATAAACGGCATAGGAGTAGCGAACTTATGTGAAGGTAAAGGATGAGTCAATTCACGGCGTATTCGTCGGTATTTTAGCACAACAAATCTTCGCAGAACTTTCTGTAGAAGAGCAACAAGAAGTGCAAAAAGAAACACAAGAGTTATTAATGGAACTATATGAAATTGAAATGGCCTATACAGAAGAAATTTACACTTCTATCGGTCTTGTAGAAGATGTAAATCGTTTCGTTCGTTACAATGCAAATAAAGGGCTTATGAACTTAGGACTTGAGCCGAAGTTTGAAGAAGAAGAAATTAACCCAATCGTTTTAAATGGTTTACGTACAGATACGAAAAACCATGATTTCTTCTCTGTAAAAGGAAATGGTTACGTAAAAGCAACGAACGTTGAAAAGTTAGCTGACGATGACTTCGTGTTTAACTTTTAATATAGGATTATAAGGAAAAGCTGTCTTATTGATTGATAAGACAGCTTTTCTTTATAATTTTGTTTACATAACACTATTATTTTTGTATAGCGATTTATATTTGGGAAGTTCTATTCGGTTAACGGATAGAACTTTTTTGTAATTAAATGGGTATTTACAAACCTTTTGTATCAGTGTATTATTTAACTAGTACACCGATACAAAAGGAGGGAAGAAATGAAAATAGAGTTTTCTCCAAATACACCAATTTACATTCAGGTAATGGAATACATAAAAAAAGAGATCGTAACAGGACATTTATTGCCTGGTGATAAAATTCCCTCTGTCCGTGAATTAGCGAGTGAATTACAAGTTAATCCAAATACGATTCAGCGTACATTTCAAGAGCTAGAACGGGATGGAGTTGTTGTAACACGTAGAGGAATGGGACGGTATGTAACGAATGAAGGGGAGAAAATTATGGAGCTGCGAAAAGAGATGGCGAAAGAATTACTTCATTCTTTTATAGATGGAATGGACAATTTAGGTTTTTCAGAAGAAGAAATTCTTACAATTCTTCGTTCTTCATTACATGATAAGAGGGAGGAGAGCCAATGACAGAGCTATTGAAAATAGAAAACTTATGGAAGAGATACGGATTAAAAGCAGTGATCCGTGAATTAAACATAGAGATTACGGAAGGGAAAATCGTTGGGCTTGTTGGAGATAACGGGAGCGGGAAAACGACGTTATTGAAAATGATTGCAGGCTTGCAACACCCTTCTGAAGGTAGTATTACAATAGACGGTAAAAAGGTAGGATTACAGACGAAAGAAATCGTTTCATTTATGTCCGATAAGCCAGTCTTTGATGATTGGATGACTGTAAAAGATGCTTTATTTTTTTACCGAGATTTTTATAAAGACTTCGATATTCAAAAAGCGGTAGATACGATTGCAGAATTTAAAATACCGTTAGAAGAAAAAATTACAGCATTGTCAAAAGGTATGGTTGAGAAGCTGCAGATTATTTTAACGTTTTCTCGAAAAGTGAAGCTATACGTACTGGATGAGCCGTTGGGCGGGATTGATCTTGTTTCTAGAGAACATGTACTTGAGCTAATACTTAAATTTTATCGTGAAGATTGTACGCTACTTATATCGACTCATTTAATAAGAGAAATCGAAAATATATTCGATGAAGTAATCTTTTTGAAAGATGGAGAAATAATATTGCATGAAAATGTGGAAGAACTACGATTTCAAAAGGGTAAAGCAGTACATGAGCTGTTTAAGGAGGCCTATGAGAAATGAGTCAGCTTTTTCGTTATCTGTATAATTGTAATAAGAGAAAGATAGCCATTATTTACTTTGGTTTTATTACAGTTTCATTCATTCTTTTATTTAATATGAAAGGAGTTTCAGGAGTTAGAATTTCAGGTAGGCAAGATATAATTATTATTATATTCTTTATCGTACTAGGTATAAATGGATTTGCAATTCTTTTAACAGGTATATCGTCTTTTCGGAAAATGTTAAAAAACTCTATGCTACGTTATACTTCTATTTCAGCAAAAAAGTATATATGTGCAAATATTTTATTCTGTGTACTACTCTTTATGATTTTACTAGGAATAGGAATCATTTTTCTATACTGTTTTTCTTTAAATATTTACAATGGAAAAACTAATTTAGGTATTCAGCAAGCAATACACAGTTTATATAATTATGGAATATTACATCATATATTATCTATTTTCTTATGGGGACTAGATTTTCTTAATATGCTAGTTTCTATTTATTTTATTATAGTAATTGTAAAACTATTCAATGTGAAATCATCGATGAATAAAGTTGCTTGTTTAGTTTTATTCGTCATTTTTACCGCATTTAATGGAGGAATAACGTATATTTTTCAGCAAATAGAAAAGTATGTGTTTGCTATAAATAATATTGGATTTATAGATCAAAATGGTTTTTTAAATACATCATTTTATTCTGGTACAGAGGTTACAATTTTAAATCTATTTTTTAATTGTTTATTAACAATTATATTACTAGTAGTTACAGGTCACATTATCGATAAAAAACTAGAAGTCTAAAGGAGGAATCAGCATTGGGAAACGTAGTAGTAAAGTTAGAGAATGTTCGAAAAAGGATTGGTGGAACGGAAATTATTCGTGGTTTATCATTTGAGGTTCGTGAAGGAGAAGTATACGGATTCCTTGGGCCGAATGGTAGCGGTAAGACGACGACGATCCGTATGATGACAGGTCTTATTTCAATGACAGAGGGCGATATTACAATTTGTGGACATAGTATTCGCTCGGAGCGTGAAAAGGCACTAGAGCAAATTGGAGCGATTGTAGAAAATCCTGAACTATATGATTATATGACAGGAATGCAAAACTTAAAGCATTTTGCGAATATGGCCATTACACCAATTAGTAAAGAGCGGATTGCTGAGATTGTAAAGCTTGTTGAATTAGAGCATGCGATTCATAAAAAGGTGAAAACATATTCACTTGGTATGAAACAACGTTTAGGAATTGCACAGGCATTACTTCATCAGCCGAAAATCTTAATTTTAGATGAGCCGACAAATGGACTAGATCCAGCTGGTATTCGCCAAATTCGTGATTATTTACAACGTTTAGCGAAAGAAGAGAATATTGCTGTAATCGTATCAAGTCACTTATTGAGTGAAATTGAATTAATGTGTGATCGCGTCGTTATTATTAAACAAGGTGAGTTTGTACAAGAGTACAACTTACATGAAAAAGTGAAACATGATGAGGCAGTCGTTGTAGCGTTTGAAGTAGATGAAGTTCAGAAAGCAAATGAAATCATTAAAGGTAAAGCAAAAGGGAATGTAATTGTAGCATCTGTAACAAAAGACAACATTCCGCAACTTGTAAAAAAACTTGTTCATGCTGATGTGCTTGTATATGGCGTTACTGTTCAAAATAAAACGTTAGAGGATGAGTTCTTAGCGATTACTGGGGGAGTGAAAGCGTAATGTTTAAATTAATTCAAAATGAATTTTTAAAGTTGCATGCGAAAAAAGGTATGTATATTTTAATTGGTGTCATTGCTTTATTAGAGATTTTAGGAACAGTAGTATTGGCGAAATGGGGCGACGCTGGTAGCTTAAGTGGATCTTACTTAGATTTTGCAAGTTCAAATATCGGCTTAATTATGATATTCACAACAATCTTTGGAATTACAATAGCTTCTCGTACAATTACAGATGAATTCCAAAAAGGAACGATTAAGCAATTATTAATTCGTCCAAGAAAACGAATGACAATTTTATTTTCTAAATATATTACAGTATTATTAACGATGTTATTTATCGTATTTGCTAGTACGTTAATTGCTATGATTATTGGTATAATTGTAATGGACGGTAGTAAAACTGAATTAACGTTAGGAATTGCTTTAAAAACAATTGTATATCAGCTGTTATCACCATTTTTCTTTGCAACACTTGCATTTTTCTTAGCAAACGTGTTTAGAAAGTCTGTATTACCAATAATTATTACGATGTTTCTATTATTCTTACAAGGTACAATTAACATGGTATTAATGATGTTTGCAAAAGGTGTAGCGAAGTTTGTAGTATTTAGCCATTTGGATTTAAGAGCTTACGATAGCAATAAATTAATTAGTGGCGGAGTAGAACCAACATTTACAGAATTTACATTTACAACTTCATTATTACTTGTAGCTGCATACTTTGTTGTGTTACTTGTAGCATCAAGTGCATTATTCCAAAAACGTGACGTATTATAATAAAAGAAATCCCCGCTTGTAAAAACGGGGATTTTTATTACATAAAATTCACTTAGATTGCAACAAGTATGCAATTTTTCGGTGGAGAAGAAAGTGGTACAATCTCAATTACTGAATTACAAGCGCAAAGTAATTTATGGATTGGTATTGGTCTTACAGTTGTTGGATTACTTTGGTTAATTCCTTATGTTTGGAAACAATGGCGTACAGTAAAAGAAGTTGGCGTGCCACCAGTACGTTTTATAAATGAGCAAAAAGTAGTGAGTTCATCACAAGAAAATGAAGTGTATAGTCAAGTGATCGTAACCGATAGATTGATGGCCATAGAGTTACCAGATGAGGCTGTAAATAAGCTTCGGTTAGAAGAAAATGATTATGTAACAGTATCTGTAGAAGAAGATAAAATCGTTATAAAGAAAGCACATAATAGATAATTAAAAAGTAGCTCCTTAAGAGCTACTTTTTAATTTGTAATAATTTCCACACGAAAATTATTACCGTTCTTTACATATTTAATATCTGTAACAGTGCGGACCGTCTTTAAAATCTCCACTTTTTCACCAATTCGCGGGATGGTCGGAACATTGTCCCAAATACCAAGCAAGTCATCTAATTGTGCCGTTTTTTCATAAAACCAGATTTTCAATGTAAAGCCCCTTTCTCGAACTTTATGTATTTTAATACATAATATATTATTTTTATTCTTATTGTAAGGGGTTTTTTTATATTTTATGAATAAAAATAAATTAATCTTCTGGGAAGATATGTTCAATATCAGGAGTAAGAGATACTTCTGATAATACGATATGAGAAACGGTCGTTGCATATGAAGAAACATCATTGATAAATTCTTCCAGTTCGACGAGTGAAGGAATAGAAATTTTTACAATGTAGCATAAGCTTCCTGTTACTCGGTAACAAAAACTTGCAGATGGATAAGACTGAATAAACTGTTGCATACGTGTTGTATCACCATTTTTTAAAGTGATTTCTAAAATACAATCTAAAACGAGTCCTGCCTTTTTATAATCAATATCGATTGTGTATTTTTGAATAACCCCTTCGCTTTCGAGCTTACGAACACGTTCTGAAGTAGACGGAGCAGATAAGTTTACTCGTTTCGCCAATTCACGCATCGAAAGGCGACTATCATTATATAATTCATTTAAAATTTTTCGATCAACACGGTCTAATTGCATTTGTAAATATACCTCCAGTAAAATAATGATTTTTGTAAAGGGAAAATATAAATTAAGATTCATATGAAATGTAAAGTGAACGTTATTTATTTTACAATAAAACAGAAGGAAATAGGAGGGGAAATGATGGAGAGAATTTCATTATCAAATGTAGGAGATACAAAGTTTCAAAAGTTATTAGGGCATAATTCGGATATATTACATTCGTGGAGTACGTTAGAAGATACACTGTACAATAAAGGAACTCTTTCAGCAGAGTTGAAGGAGCAAGTGAGAAGAACATTAGCGTATGGGAATGAATGTCCGTACTGTATGGCAAAAGGAAGACCTGATGATATGCAAAAGGCAGAGGAGATTGGTGTAGCCGTTACTTTTGCGCATACATTTGTTCATGACCGAAAAGCAATAGATGATACTATGTTTCACGTATTAAAACAATATTGGACAGAAAAAGAAATTGTAGAGCTTTGCGCCTATGTTTGCTTTATTACTGCGTCACAACAACTTGGTTTTCTATTTCAATTACAGCCAAATTAAGGGGGAAATGATGACAAATCAAATAGCACTTATCATAATCGATGTACAAAAGGCATTTCAATTACCAGATTGGGGCGAGAGAAATAATATTTTTGCTGAAGAAAACATGAGAATTTTATTAGAAGAATGGAGAAAAAGGGAACGACCAGTTTTTCATATTCAACATGTAAATAAAGAAAATGCGCAGTCAATGTTTTATGAGAGAGCGGAAACGGTAAACTTTAAAGAAGAAGTGCAACCACTACTTGGTGAAGTGGTTATTCAGAAATTCGTTAACAGCGCGTTCATTGGGACAAATTTAGAAGAACAATTAAGAAAGAACAAATGTAATGCAGTAGTGATTGTAGGATTAACGACAAATCACTGTGTGGAAACTACGACACGAATGGCAGGGAATTTAGGATTTACAACATATTTAGTGAGTGATGCAACGGCTACTTTTAACCGTAAAGGTTTAGATGGTAAGGAGTATAGTGCAGAGGATATTCACAATATGACACTTGTAAATTTACATGAAGAGTTTGCTACGATTGTGACGACAAAAGAAGTATTAAAATTATTTTAAGAAAATAATTGCGAATTATGTAGAAAAAAATAAGAATATTTCGTATAATCTAAGTACAATCATTTTGAAAATAGGGGTGGCATCATATGGAGCAAATTTCAGTAAAGAAATTAGAAGAGGTACTTGTTGTAGCAGGGGATGATAAACAAAAGCAAAAGGAATTTTATGAATTGCTCTTATCTACTGAGTTTTATGTTGCTGGTTCACTAGAAGCAGAGGACGGGGCAACAGAAGGAATACTTCGTTTGCGTCATTTCCAAGGAGAAGGTAGATGGATCGTTCCGTTCTTTACACAAATGGAATTTGTAAAAGATGTGTTGCCAGAAGGAACGCCCCTTATTACGATACGTGGGAAAGAGTTATTTGGTAGCATTGAGAAAGATGCTATAGCTGTATTAAATGTTGGCACTGATATAAGTAAAACATTTATTCCAGAAGAAATTGCAGATATCGCATCTGGACGAATTTTTAACTATTATAAATAAAAGGAAAAGCGTAATCGCTTTTCCTTTTTAATTTGAATATGGAGTGGCTATACCGGAAGAAATAGAGACTGTTTTATTGTTCGTGTTTATTGTCGCTGTAGCTCCAAGTGGAATACCGATGTTTGGACTTATATGTCCAATTGGTAAACCGAATAGGACCGGTATATGATATGGTGCGAAATATTCATATAATATTGCTTGCAATGATTGAGATGGCTTTGAAGGAGTGCAGTCGTGACAACTTGTGAAAATAACGCCCCTACATTCATTAAACTTTCCAGATAAAAGTAGCTGATTTAACATACGGTCAATGCGGTACGGTTCTTCACCAATGTCTTCAAGTAATAAAAGTGTATTGTCCGTATTTATCTCGTAGGGCGAGCCAATTATACTTGTTAACACAGCTAAATTTCCTCCAACTAACGTACCTGTAACTGTACTGTGAGAGCTAGATACGATACATTCTGATGCAGATAAAATGGTTGAATACGGATGGAATAGCTGATTGAAAGAGGATAAAGATAGGGAATCAATACCTTTTCCTAGTTCTTCAATCATCGGACCATGAAATGTTATAAGCTTTGCATAACGTGAAACAGCAGTATGTAAAGCTGTAATATCGCTATATCCCCAAAAGATTTTAGGGTTTTGCCGAATGATTTCATATTGAATGTGAGGGAGGAGACGAGCACTTCCGTAACCACCTCGTGCACAGAAAACGGCCTTCACTTCATTATTTGTAAATGCTTCATGTATATCGTCAAGCCGAACTTGATCACTTCCGGCTAAAAATCCATATTTCTCGTAAACGCTCTTCCCGATTATTACGGATAACCCCATCTCTTGTAATACATTCACACCTTGTAATACATTTTCGATTGTAGGTGGACCAGATGGTGCAATGATCATTACTGTATCACCTTGTTTTAATGCATTTGGATAAATCATTAAGCTCAGCCTCCTTCTCTTTCAATATATTCGCTTCATATGAAGTTCAACCCTTGCAAAAGCAGGGGAAAGCTTATCAAATAAAGAAGATATAAAGGAAATAGGAGGGGAAATGATGTTTACAAGTCGAGTAACAGACATATTAAAAATTGAGTATCCCGTTGTTCAAGCCGGTATGGCAGGCGCGATTACGACGCCAGAACTTGTTGCAGCAGTAAGTAATAGCGGAGGATTAGGGACGCTTGGAGCGGGCTATATGAGCCCAGAACAAATTCGTGAAGCGATTTATAGAATAAGAGAACTAACAGATAAGCCGTTCGGTGTTAATTTACTTGTAACGAAAGAGATAGAAATAGAAGAAGAGAAGGTAAATGAGGCGAAAGTATTACTAAGCGGAGTAAATAGAGAATTAGGTATAGAAGTAGAAGGAACGTTAAAGCTTCCAAAAAGCTATAAGGAACAATTACAAGTGCTATTAGATGAAAAAGTACCGGTCGTTAGTTTTGCATTTCAAACGTTAGAAAAAGAAGAAATAAATGATTTAAAAAGAAGTGGAATAAAAGTTATCGGAACAGCTACCCATGTGAAGGAAGCGAAAGTACTTGCCGAGTTAGGAGTAGATATTATTGTCGGGCAAGGAAGCGAAGCCGGAGGGCATAGAGGAACGTTTATTGGGAAAGAACGAGATGCTATGATCGGTACTTTTGCGTTAATACCTCAGTTAGTAGGGGCTATTCCGCATATCCCAATTGTCGCAGCAGGTGGTGTAATGAACGGACAAGGGCTTGTTGCGGCATTGGCACTAGGAGCAGAAGGTGTTCAAATGGGATCGGCCTTTTTAACAAGTGAAGAGAGTATTACGCACGATGTGTATAAAGAAGCGGTTTTACATAGTACAGATACGAGCACAACTGTAACTCGTGCGTTTTCTGGGAAATATGCGCGGGGTATTCGGAATGAATTTATAGAGAGACATGAAGGAAAAGAAGAAGGGCTGCCGATGTATCCAGTGCAAAACGTATTAACTTCTAAAATACGCCAAGAGGCAGCGAAGCAAAATAAGGAAGAATATATGTCACTTTGGGCAGGACAGGCAGCATCATTAGCTCGAATCGAATCAGCTCAGCATGTAGTGGAGCGAGTTATGAAAGAAGCAGAGAATGCAATCGAACAATTACAAAATATATACAAAAAGACCACTTGAGTAATTCAAGCGGTCTTTTCATTAGTTTGCTTTATAAAATTGTTGGATGGCTTCGTCGATGTAAACCCAGCCTTTCCAACCTAAGTGCATATGATCTTTTAAGAAGTATTTATCGTATTCATGATTTGAGAAGTCGGCAATTGGATAACCAGCTTTTTCAATTTGCTCATGAACTTTCTTATAGTATGCTTCGCGGCGTTCTTTCGGGAAGCCAGCGTAGTCGTACCAAGGACCTTTGACAGGAACAGAAATGAAGAGTGGTTTTGCACCAGATTGTTTTAATAAATCAAGTACAATTTGTAAATCTTCATATTCTGGCGATTGGTCGTAAGCATCATTTTTTAAGTAACCTTCACGTTGCTTTAATTTTTTCTTAATTTTGCTATTGAAGTAACCATCTTCGATACCATATTCATTAGATCCAGATTCTGCTGCACCTGTTTGATCCGCATGTTTACGAGCTTCTTCCCAGTTCATTTGTTTTAATGAAGGATCGAGCTTCTCTTTGTGCGGTTTAATATTAAACATAGCTGTAAATAAATCTTTACGATCTAAAATGTTACGGTAAATATAAGCGAAAGGTTTAGCAGCAAGTGCTTTTACTTTATACTTCGTATCATCATAAGCGATGCCTTCAAGCGAGATTTTTAATAAAGTTTCTTTTTTTACAATCTCAAAGTTTAATAAACGCTTTGCAATTTGTTTTTTCATTTCAGGTTTTAAATCATTGTTGAAAATGAAGTGGTAACCTTGTTGTTTTGAAAAGTTAGGTGCAAAGTGCGTTTCATCAATACCTTGTGGTACAAACCATTGCGGAGAAAGAACGAATACCATTTTCTTATCTTTCAATTGATCCATTGTAGATGCAAAGTTTAACACATGTACAAGGTCTTGTGTTCCGCCGCGTCCAAGAAGGAATGGTGTGAACCCTTCAGGCTTTACTTTAAAATAATTAGATGGATGGAAAGCATCCATACGTGCGAATTCCGATGAACCGTACATCGGAAGATATTTTGGATCTGCTAACATCTTTTGCTGTAAAATCATACTTTGAATTTTTTCTTCTTTTAAAGAAGTGGCAGCTTGTTCTACTTTTTCATCACTTAAAAGTGGAAGTAGGAAGCGCGTTGGAATAAGTAAGAATACAGCAAAAAGGGCCAATGCTAAAAGCATCGGACCAAATTTTGCTTTGTTCATCGGATTTCTTCCAACTTTTTAATAACCATGTTTGGTGTAGCCCACTCGTCACGGTCAAAATCAGAAATAGAAACTTCAATATCTAAACGCTCTTGGAATTCAACTAATAAAGATACTACAGCAAAAGAATCAAGAATACCTTCTTCAAATAATTGAACATCTAAGTTTTCTTTCACAATATCGTTTTCACATACTTCTTCTAAAATATCTAATACTTGCTCTTTGAATTCTGCCATTTTTAAAATCTCCTTTATATCCGAAATATATTATATGTGCAACTTCTTAATGGAATAAGAAGGGTGCATTAAAAGTATCTGTTAAGGTGTCCAGAGAAGATTAGGAAACCGAAACATACAATGTGGAACGTAATTACAATCGCAAGGATGCGTGTGAATTTATTGTTTGGCCAAAATTTATGCTTCTTGTTTTTTCGTTCGAAAATATCGAATAAAATAAACAGTGCGGCATGATATAGACCATAAATAATATACTGCGCAACAGCGCTTCCTTGGATATGCCAAATTCCCATAATGAAGAAGTTTAAAAATGCACCGATATACGAAATTGTGTAACGGTTCTTAATTAACTTTTTCTTCGTTGCAAAAAATACGAAACGCATGTAGATGAAGTCACGGAACCAGAATGATAAACTCATGTGCCAGCGGTTCCAGAAGTCTTTAATATTACGACTAAGGAATGGCTTATTAAAGTTTTCTGGCGTTTTAATTCCCATCATATAACTTACACCAATTACAAAAGAGCTATAACCAGCAAAATCAAAGAATAGATATAAGCTATAGCTATACATGTAAATCATATTTGAAAAGATTGTATCGTGTTGAGCGAATGCTGGATCCATACAATATTGCTTTATTAAGTAAGCAATAATAAATTTATACAAGAAACCTTGGAAAATACGATTTAGTCCTGTATATAGTAAATTTTGATATTCTTCAGCGCTAGGTGGCTTTTGAATATCTTTTTGGAATCTACGGTAACGATCGATAGGTCCTGTTGAAATCGCAGGGAAAAATAAAACGAATTCCCAGAAGTTAAAGAAAGAAAGCTCTTTAATTAAACCATCACGAACTTCAAATACCATTTGAACTGCTCTGAATGTTACGTAAGATATACCTAGAAAAACAACAAGTTTTAACTCAGGTAGTAACGATGCAAATGGTGCGATTTTTGCCAAAATAAGAGGCAAAATCGATAAAATAACAGCTATGCAAAATGTGAATGTACTATTATTTTGTTTTCTTAAAATTAAATAGCCTTTAATTAGGGCATATTGCCAAATAATAAATGCGGCTAACATCATTGCTTGCTTTGGTTTATCTGAGAAGATAATAGCAAGCATGACTAATGTTAAAACGGCATTATATTTACGCAACATTTTACCTTTTAATCCAGCTATGATAGTAGGTATTAATAAAATGCCCACTATAGCGAAAAAATAAAATGATCCATATGCGGTCATGCTGTAACCTCACTCAATAATTTTTTGCGATCTACCTTTCCATTTGGTGTCATTGGAATAGAAGATTGATACATGAATTTACGTGGAATCATGTAGTTTGGTAATCGCTCATTGAGTTCTTTTTTGATTGCAGATGTTAATTTGAATTCTTTTTCAAACGAATGCTCCCCAGGAACAACAACCGCTAATAAATAATCGTATTTCTCACCTTTTTTAATTGGAACGATAACTGCTCCTTCTACGTAAGAACACGCACGAAGGTGATGCTCAATTTCTTCTAATTCCATTCGATAACCATGCAACTTAATTTGGAAATCAAGACGACCATTATAGAATAGAAGACCATTTTCAACATAGCCAGCATCGCCTGTTTTATAGGCGCGCTCACCGTCAATCATAGTAAATGCTTTTTCTGTTAATTCAGGGCTTCCTAAATATCCAACGCTTACGCTTGGACCGACAATTACGATTTCACCTTTTTCACCATCAGGTGCAATCGTGCCATCTTCTTTCATAATAAGAAGGCGACAGTCTGATTTACAATAGCCAACTGGAAGTGATTTGTATTGATTAAGCACTTCTTCTGTAACGTGAATACCTGTTACAGCGACAGTAGCTTCTGTTGGACCGTAAGTATTCATAATTGTTGCTTTTGGGAAACGCTCAATTAATTTTCTAGCCACTTCATTTGGTAACACTTCACCGCAGAATAAGAATGTTTTCATGTTCGGTAGCATACTTTCAGAGAAGGATGCTTCCATTAAACACATTTCAGCGAAAGAAGGTGTCGAAGTCCATACTTGAATATCCGATTGCTCTAAAGAAGCAAACAAGTCTTTTGGACGCGCAATCATATCTTTATCGATTGCCCAAAGTGTACCACCTGTTACTAATGATGGGTAAATATCCATTACAGATAAATCGAATGAGAAAGGTGCTTGATTTAAGAATACTTGCCCTGTTTGTAAGTTGAAATCTTCTACAGCCCATTTTGTAAAGCTAACAAGGCAGTTATAAGTAATCTGAACCCCTTTCGGATTACCTGTGCTTCCTGATGTGTAAATAATGTAGAAGTTCTCATCACCTTTTACCGCATGTTCAGGATTTGGAGTGTTCCCTTTATGAGTAAAGAAAATATCTTTTAAGTTGTCTTCACTTACGATGCGAACTGGTAAATCAGTTACAGTTACTGCTGTTGCCGATAAAAGTAATTTCGCACCAGAATTTTCAGCAATACGTTGTACACGATCAGCTGGGATAGATAAATCTACAGGAATGTAAGCATGTCCAGCTTTTACACATCCTAAAAAGTTAACAATCATTTCAGGTTGCATATGGCCATACACCATAATTGGTGAACGATCGTCTGGATACTCAGAAGAAATCCAATGTGCTAACGCATCAGAATCTTCCTTTAATTGTTTGTACGTAATTTTCGCATCTCGCCAAACAAAAGCGGTTTGATCAGGCGTTTCTGCAGCCCACTTTTCAATTTGTTCTAATAACTTCATAACGTTCCCACCCTAGAATTCATTGTAAATAAATGTACTTGTGTTTGTATCATGGAATCCATACAACCAAAGTAATGCAAATAAAATTGCAAGATAATAAACCGTCTTTGCAACCCATTGTGTGAGTGGTCGAGACCATATCTCTTTTAATCTTTCCATGTCTTTCCCTCTCTTAATGAAATAATAGCTCTTTGTAGGTATCATGTCCTACATTATTGTGAAAAAAACAAAATCCCACATTTTAGGTAAAAATAAGTCAAAAGGCTCTTTTTTGATATTAGCACTAAATACTAAAAAAGAAAATCCCTAACTTAGCAATTATATTACATTCAGCATGAATTTGTAATGGGTTTGACATGTAAATAGAAAGTGGATTGTGTGAATACATAAAAGTGGACTATAAGAATACGTAAAAATACAGTATTTGTTTTTATTAATCATTCAAGACGGAGTAAACTTTTAAATTTCTAGTTCTTTTGAAAAGGAGGAAATTATCATGAATAGAGTGTGGAAGAATCTAATTTCGGAAGAAAATATCGTGAAATGGAGAAGGCACTTCCATAAGTATCCGGAATTATCATTTCATGAAAAAGAAACTTCGCAATTTATATATGATACATTATGCTCATTTTCTTCTTTTGAAGTAACGAGACCGACGAAGTATAGTGTACTAGCAATTAAAAGAGGTGTGAAGCAAGGGAAAGTAATTGCGATTCGAGCTGATATAGATGCTTTGCCAATTCAAGAGGAGACAAGTAAATCTTATACATCTGTGAATAAAGGAATGATGCATGCATGTGGGCACGATGCTCACACAGCTATTTTATTAAGCACAGCAGAGGTGCTATCAAATATAAAGGAAGATTTTGCAGGTGAGATTCGTCTATTCTTTCAGCACGCAGAAGAGGTGTATCCCGGTGGGGGACAAGAAATGGTTGAGGCAGGTGTAATGGACGGTGTTGATTATGTAATAGGTTTACATGTTATGTCTGGATTAGAAAGCGGAAAGATAGGAATTGTGTATGGGCCGATGATGGCGGCACCAGACGTATTTAAAGTTGAAATTCAAGGCAAAGGAGGACATGCGGCGCGGCCAGAAGAAACGATAGACCCTATTGCTATCGGAGCACAGATTATTACAAATTTACAACATATCGTATCAAGAAATACGAGTGCTTTTATGCAAAGGGTTATTTCAGTTACACAATTTCATGGGGGAACGGCTGACAATATTATTCCTAGTACAGCAACTTTAATGGGAACCGTTCGTTCATTTAATCAAGCATTGAGGGTGGAAGCAGAAGGGAAAATCGAGAAAATTGTGAAAGGAATTACAGAAGCACATGGAGGATCGTATACATATACGTATCGATATGGATATGATCCGGTTATTAATGATGAATATATTACGAAAATAGTAGAAGAAAGTGCACTACATTTGTTTGGGAATGAGCGTGTTGTGAAGCTTGAACCTTCTATGGGTGGGGAAGATTTTTCAGCATATTTAAGAAAAGCACCCGGTTGTTTCATTAAATTAGGAACAGGTAATGAAAATATATATACTTGTTATCCACATCATCATCCGAAATTTGACGTGGATGAATCAGCATTAATTTGTGGAGTGGAGCTATTTTTAGAGACGACTATAAGATTACTAAAATCATAGAAAAACAAAAAAAGGCAACTGCACTCTATTGCAGTTGCTTTTATTTCTTTCCGTCAGAGAGGGCTGAGAAAGAACTATGCTCATTCATAGTATATGAATAGCTAACGGACAAGCTTGTACATTTTAATCATTTTTTTAAAAATAGTTGTTGACATTGATAATCAATGTCAATTAATCTAAAAGTAGTTGAAATTGATAATTATTATCAATAGGATGGATACGACATGTTAATGAGAAAAAATTTTCACCTTCTGCGGAGGGGATTAAAAGATAAAAATAAAGATAAAGATGTTGATCAGCATATGGAATGGCAAAGAAATGTAATTCGGTCTGAATATGTAGATGAGAAGAAGAGCATTCAAACAGAAAAAGAGATACAAAGTAAAGGGAGAGGTTCAGTTGAGTAAGTTAGTAATGATTTTTGCAAGTATGAGTGGAAATACAGAGGAAATGGCTGACCACATTGCCGGCGTAATTCGTGAAACAGAAAATGAAATTGAAGTTATTGATATTATGGATTCACCAGAAGCTTCTATATTAGAACAGTATGATGGAATTATTTTAGGTGCATATACTTGGGGAGATGGTGATCTTCCTGATGATTTCTTAGATTTTTATGATGCAATGGATTCTATTGATTTAACTGGGAAAAAAGCGGCAGTATTCGGATCGTGTGATTCGGCTTATCCGAAATACGGAGTGGCAGTTGACATTTTAATAGAAAAGCTACAAGAGCGCGGGGCAGCAGTTGTGTTAGAAGGACTAAAAGTAGAATTAACGCCAGAAGATGAAGATGTAGAAAAATGTTTACAGTTTGGAGCTGAATTTGTAAAACACCTTTCTTAATGGCAGAAGGGAGATGAAGAGCAAGTGCATGAGAAAATCTCAATCAAAACGATGACAGATTATCATTTGTATGATTTTATGCGTTGTCCGCATAAATTTTATTTTCGTCATATAAAAAGAAGAGAACCTTCTTCATTTGAATGGCAACAAATAGCACAAATGATTGTCAATCAAATTATTAACGAGTATTACACGCTACCTGCGGGTCAACAAACGAAAATTGTACTTTTAATATTAATAGAAAAGTATTGGAAAAAAGTAAGGATTAATATGTTTGCTTCGAAGACGGAGTACTATATTGTATTAGCTAAGCTAACGGATCACTTATTACAGTTTGTTGAAAAGGATGATAGTCAGACACCACCATTGTTTTTATACGAGAAGTTTCAAACATATATGGAAGAGTTAGGTGTCCACATGTCATTGACATTTGAAGTTGGTGAGTGGAGTGCTGGGTCGTTTGTAATTAAAAAGTATGTCGTCGATGCGGATGAGGAAATGCTTGCTCTTTGTCAGAAGCTAATGACAGTATTCAGTTATAAAGCTTTCGGCGTTCTTCCAGGAAAGATTGAAGTTATTAATTTAATAGAAGGAACTAAGTATGAGTACATTCCAAAACAGGAAGATATTATAACTGGAATGGCTGATTTATCTAGAATGAAAGAAATGTTGCAACAACCTGAGCATTATACAGAGCGTCATTTTCGTTCTGAGTGTATAAGTTGTGCATTTCGTAGTGAATGCCAAGGGGAAGAAGTAAAGAAAGAAGCGGAGCAGAAGAAAAATATCGTACATTAAAGGATGCAACTTTGCATCCTTTTTTGTTGTTGACATGAAAAGCTTTTCATCATTTACCGTATATTTATAGCAGATTTTAATAAAGTGAATCTTTAATCAGTGGGGGGTTTGTCAATCCCCCACTGATTATCAGCCCTCATTAATCGGGCTACCCGCAAATAGCAGGATAAAGGGAGGAATAATCAATGAAAGATGAAACAAAAGTATTTCAATGGTTAAAAGAACAAAATGCTCCTTTTGGAATTCAACTGCAAATTTTACAAGCATTTCAACTGTATAAAGTCATTGTTGAAATGGATAAAAAGTTAATGTTGTATGAGGAGAGAGAGCAGAGGGAGAGAATGTAATCTCATCCCTGCAGTATTATTTTCAGTTGTTCTATACCCGATATGAATTCAAGTTCCTCGTTTCTAAGTTAAGTTATTCCACTTTATGATATCAGAATTTTCTTTCTATATGTTAAAATATAGCTATCATTATGAAGAAGGGCGGGAGCATTACGAAAAAAAGACTGTTAATCAGTTCTCTATGTATCGCTTTTATATTGTTTTGGTCATATAAAGAGGAGGTTTTTGCTACCTTTAAACCGATTGATCAGTACGAGTTAAATAAGGAGTTAAAGAACAAAAGTATAGAAAATTTAACTCATAATGAAATGAAAAAGGTAGGAGAGCATTTTGTGACCGAGCAACTATCAGTGTTTGGGTCTACTAATAAAGAAGATGTGAAACGAAAAGGTGAAGAACTATTTTTAAATAGAGGGTATGAACAATTAATGGGAAATTATTATCCAAATCGTTTTCGAGATTTAGAGTATAAATTTACAAACGAGGAGATACGTGAAGAGACCGATGAGAGTTTTCTTTATCAAGCTGTAGCGTACGTTGCGGGTACTGAAAATGGTAAGAGAAGCGAAATGAAATTGAATTATGAAGTGAAAATTGTAAAGGTTAATAATATATTTATGGTGCTAGAACAAAAGCAGCGCGTACAATAAAGGAAATTCATTGCTCAATAGAACATTTTGGGGTGTGTACTACTTAATGCGGAATAAAAAGGCCCTCAAGGAATAAAGGGCCTTTAAAGATTTTCATTTTGTTGACCAAGTTCTTTTTGAGCAATATATAAATTTCCTTGCTCGACTTGTTTAAGGGTATGAACAGAATCTCCTGCATATCCTTTTTGTGTTTTAACAGTTCTTTTTGAACGATTGGAATCTTGTTTCTTCATAATAATAGGCCACCTTTCATCAAAAATAAACGAAAATGATAAGTATGAGTAATACAGCAGCGAAAATGGTAATGCCCATTAAAAACGAAGTGTTTTTATATTTAGGTGGCTTATGTACATCTTGCCGATATCCAGGTGAAATTTCAGGGGCAAATTCTTCATCGAATGATTGCTTTTTTTCTTTGTCGTCCATATGTACCCACCTTTCTTTTTCATTATATTATACGTTACAAGAAAAAATATGCATAAAGAAAACAGCCGCTTTATTATTAGCGGCTGTTTTGTGTTGTATATTTTCGTTGTACTTGAAAGAGACGGATAAGTAGGAAGGCAGCGCCAAATGCTAGACCGATAATAAGACCGATCCAATAGCCTTTTGCGGCCCATTCTGTATACGTTGCTAATATATAACCTAGTGGTAGACCTATTATCCAATAAGCAATTAAAGTCATAATTAGAGCGACATTTACATCTTTATAACCACGCAGAGCTCCTTGTACAGGGGTTGCAATTGCATCTGAAATTTGAAATAAAATCGCAAAGATAAGAAATTCTTTTGCTAAATGATGAACTTTTGCATCTGTCGTATAAATAGAAGCAATTTGATCATCAAAGAAGTAGAGAAGAATCGAATATAATAAAGCAAAGGCAAGGGCTAATCCAATTCCAATCAGTCCGTATTGTTTTGCATTATCGAAACGTTTTGCACCAACTTCGAATCCGACCGCAATAGTCATTGCCATTGCTAAACTTAGCGGAGTCATATATAACAAGGAAGCAAAGTTCATAGCTGCTTGGTGAGCTGCAATAGTTGTCGTACTAAAATTACTCATCATAAGCGTTACCGCAGCGAAAATACTCGTTTCAAAAAAGATAGCAAATCCGATAGGGACGCCAAGCTTTAAGAATGCTGTCCAACTCGAAAGAGAAGGGCGGTATAATTGTTTGAAAATGTTGAAAGAGGCAAAAGGCTCTTTCGTCTGAATAATAATGACTGTAATAATTAAAATGCACCAATATGTTGCAGTGGAAGCAATTGCCGCTCCAACACCACCAAGTTTTGGGAAACCGAAGTTACCAAAGATTAATAAGTAATTTAATATTACGTTAATTGGTAATGATAGTAATGTAATAATCATCGTTGTTCGAGTTTTTCCTAATGCATCAATAAATCCACGTAAAACCGTGTAAGTGAATAAAGGTATAATTCCTATTGCGATAATACTTAAAAATTGAGCTGCAATACGTTCCACAGGTTCTTCTAAGCGCATGCCGTTTAAAATAGGTGAAACGACAAAGAAACCGATGAGGATAACAACGAAACTAGCACAAATTGCTAAATAAACTGCTTGTATGACAACGTGGGGAACGTCCTCTTTTTTCTTGGATCCAACGAGCTGTGCAACAATGGGAGTCGTGGCCATTAAAATTCCTGTTAACCCAGTACTAACTGGAATCCATATACTTGTTCCAATTGCGACACCTGCTAAATCAGTTGGGCTTGCATGTCCTGACATTGTTGTATCGAAAAAGCTCATCGCAAATAATGACATTTGCGTTACGAAAATCGGAAAAAATAGTAATACAAATTGCTTTAACTTTTGTGAGAATGAAGTAGTTTCTTTCATAAAATCCCCTTTCCGTATAAAAAAACAAACTCTTACTATCATACAATTTAATCAAAGATTAGAAAAGAAATACGCGCCTACAACATATGAAGCCAATAAAAAAAGGATGCACTTTGAAAAGGGATAAGGTATTATGATAAGGTGTGAAAAAATTACATATTATTTGTTATTAAGGAGGCACTACTTGTGGCTGATTGGTTAATTGGTTTAATCATGGGTGCTGTTGAAGGGTTAACAGAGTTTCTACCAGTATCATCAACAGGACATATGATTTTAACAGGACATTTAATTGGATTTGACGATGAGAGAGCGAAAGTTTTTGAAGTTGTAATCCAATTGGGATCGATTTTAGCGGTTGTAGTTGTATTTTGGAAACGATTATGGTCGTTAGTTGGAATTGGGAAAGTAAAAGAAGGGCCATCGTTAAATTTATTACATATTATTATTGGGATGATTCCTGCCGGGGTACTCGGTGTATTATTCCATAGTGCAATTAAAAAGGTTTTATTTGGTCCAGGACCAGTTGTCATTAGTTTAGTAGCTGGTGGTATTTTAATGATTGTTGCTGAGAAGTTTTCAAAACCAAGTACAGCAAGAACGTTAGATGAAATCACATATAAGCAAGCATTTACAATTGGAATGTTCCAATGTTTAGCACTTTGGCCAGGATTTTCTCGTTCTGGTTCTACAATAAGTGGTGGTTTATTAGCTCGCGTGTCGCATACAGCGGCAGCTGAATATACGTTCATTTTAGCAGTACCGATGATGGTAGCTGCAACTGGATTAGATTTAATTAAAAGCTGGGATGTATTAAGCTCGGCAGATGTAACGCTATTTGCAACAGGATTTGTAACTGCATTCGTTGTTGCGATGCTTGCAATTGTCTCATTCTTAAAATTATTAGCTCGTGTAAAACTAACACCGTTCGCTTATTATCGTTTCATTTTAGCTGCGGTATTCTATTTCTTCATTATGTAAAATAAAAACCTGCCGAGCTCGGCAGGTTTTTATTTTACTAATTTTTCTATCATGTTTTCCATTACATGTTCCCAAAGAGAAGTATCATCAGCTAATGTAGCACGGAAATTAGCATACATTTCTTTTTGTTTTTCTTCAAATGTTGGATCTTCTTTTTCAGGTAATGTAGCGCGCATTGAAGTTACTAATTCTTGTACTTTTGGAGCGCGTGGTCCAAAGACGGCTTGTTCATTTCCATCTTTATCAATGAAAATAAAGATTGGAATCGCACGTGCTGTTCCATTTGTTAAATATTGATCCATTAATTCTAAGTTTTCATCGCGAATTAATAAACGCATATCAATATTTGCAACTTCAGAAATTCGTTTCATAACAGGTACGCATAAAAGAGCATCGCCACACCAATCAGCAGTTAATACGATAACACGCCAGCCATCATTTTGACGTTCTTCTAATACAGGAAGTAATTCATTTGGAATTAAAAAATTATTGTAAATGTGTAGTAGCTCGTATTGGTTGACTTGCATTTCATTCACATATGTATCAAAGGACATACCTTTATCAGCCCATTGTTGTAAGTTCATAATTAACACCTCTTTAGTAAGATTTGCTTTCATTGTACCAATTTTTATATAGAAAAGCTTGTATTCTTACTCTTTCTTGTCACTTAATAATTTATTTAATAGAAAAAAGAATAGTACGACACATAATTCAGTTAAGTTGGACATTTGTACGCTTTCTATCCAATCATCAGCAGTATGAATGACGAACCAATCTAGTGTAATTTCAATGAATGAGAAAAGAGTGAGAGAAATCCAATTTGGCATGTTTTGAGTCAATGGATATAGCAGCGCTTTGAAGAAACTGAAAATAAATAATGTAATACCATCTAAGAAAGTGATTAATAAAAAAAAGAGAAGTAAAGCAGTACGTGAACTATACGCTATACCTGTAATTTGAAAGATTCCTACATATACAAAAAATATAAATGTAAAAACTATAATGAGAAAAAGAGCAATAATACTAATGATAATTGTTTTATCTTTTAGGCTGAGATTTGAGAACCTATCCTCCTCATGCATTAAAATATCCCTTTTTCTGGAAGTTGACTTCATTTTATCATGAAATACATATTAAAAAACTACGAATTATGGGAAAATAAGGTGACAAAAAGTAAGATTTCATGTAAAATTATTAATAAGGTTTTTATTTAACTAAATGAAATAAAAGGAGCTGTCAATGTTGTCTCAAAATCGAGAGCAATTAATGGAAGAACTATCGACAAATGTGTTTGCTATGTTTCGCACGTTGCGTAATGATATCGGAAAAATATTCGGTGGTTACATACCGTGGAATGAATTCATCGTCCTAAGAATATTAAATCGTACGAATAAAGAAATGGTATCGCGTGTAGCAAATGAATTAAATGTGTCGAATAGTCATATTACAGCTGTTACAGAAAAATTAATTAATAAAGGTTTTGTAACTCGTTCACGTTCTACATCAGATCGCCGAGTTGTGTATTTAGAGATTACAGAACAAGGGAAAGATTTAGTTGCGAAAATGGAAGATGCGAAAAAACAATATTTACAAGAAAGATTCTCTGCACTTTCAGAAGATGAAATGAATGTAATGATTTCAATTTCCAAAAAACTTATTTAAGTGATTATAAACAAGAAAACGCTTACGTGATAAAATAGAAGGTCTTCCTTATAGATGGGAGATCTTCTTTCGTGTGTAATAAATGTTAATAAATAAAATGTGTATGAAAAAAGATAGAGCGCCATACTACTAATACAAGGAAGGAGGGAGAAATATGACGAATCGTAACGGTAGTAAAGGGAGCGGTAATCAAGGATCACCAAAGTCCGGCCAGTTTAATCAGGAATTTAGCACTGAATTTGAAACTGGTAATGATAATAAAGGGAAAGAATATCGTTCTAAAAAAGGGAGTAAATCAAAAAAGGAGTGAATTAATTCACTCCTTTTTTGATTTAAGATGCTGCCGATTGATCCGTATTATATTTTTCTTCTGATTTTGCGACAATCATTGCGCAAATTGCATCGCCAGAAATGTTTACAGCTGTTCTAGACATATCTAGAATACGGTCAATACCGATAATTAAAGCGATACCTTCTACTGGTAGATTTACTTGATTTAAAACCATTGTAAGCATTACAAGTCCAACACCAGGTACACCAGCAGTACCGATACTAGCTAGTACAGCAGTTAATACGACCATAGCTAATTGCGGTAATGTAAGTTCAACTCCGTATACTTGAGCGATAAATACAGTGGCTACTCCTTGCATAATGGCAGTACCATCCATATTAATAGTTGCCCCTAGTGGTTGTACAAATGAGCTTATCGCTTTTGGAACGCCAAGCTTATCTTGTGCTGTTTTCATTGCAAATGGAAGCGATGCATTAGAGCTAGATGTACTAAATCCAATTGCCATTACTGGCCCGAAATGTTTAAAGAAACGAACAATACTTTCTTTTGCTAATATCTTTAATAAGCCACCATATACAAAGACCCCGTGAATAATGAGTACTAACATAACGACAATCATATACTTGAACATCGCAGCGACGCCTGCAAGCCCCATTTTACCAACGGATGAAGCGAGCAAACCGAATGTTCCAATTGGGGCTAATTTCATAACGAGATTAACAAGATACATCATTAATTCGTTGCCCTGTTCAAGTAATGAATGGATACCTTGAACTCGTTTTCCTAAAATAGCTATACCGAGTCCAATCAATACGGCAAAGGCAATGATTTGTAACATGTTTCCGTCAGCCATCGCTTTTGCTGGGTTATCTGGTACGATATTTAGCAATGTGTCAACGAAAGATGTTTCAGTTTTTGCACCTTCATACTTAAGACCTTCTGTTTTAAAATTACCGCCAGCTCCTGGTTTTATAATAAGTGCAAATGTAACCGCTATAGAGATGGCAACCGCAGTTGTTACGAGAAAGAATGAAATTGATTTTAAACCGATTCTTCCAAGTTGTTTCGGATCTCCAAGGCCGGCAGCACCAAGTACGATAGAAATGAACACAACAGGAACAACTAGCATTTTAATAAGTCGAATAAACAATTGACCAATTGGGTTGAACACATATTGATTTAGTGGCTCAAAGATAGATGGAGCAGCTAAATTTAGAGTGAGTCCAACAACTAGACCTAGAAATAATGCGATTAAGATTGCTTTTGTTTGTTTCAATAAAATCCCCCCTTTTGTTTTTGTGAAATTTCTTTCTAAAGTAATTATACCGAAAAAATCCCTAATTTAACAATATTTTCTGAATTTTTTGGTTTTTAGGTGTAGATAGACTGATTTTGTGTTTGGAAAATAAAATAGACCATCACATAGGATGGTCTAGGGAAGGGGACAATTTATGTCAATTTAATTAGGGATGGAAGTTGCTTTAAGACACTGGGGAATGTCTTATAAATTAGGGAGGAACAACTTCAATACATATACTATAAAAGGTAGGTGTGACTCTCATGTGAACATAGGGTGAAAGAGAGAGGGAGTTTTAAATAAAAGATAGAAAGACAAAAAAATAAGACCATCACATAAGATGGTCAAGGAAGGGGACAATTTATGTCAATTTAATTAGGGATGGAAGCTGTTCAAAGACACTGGGGAATGTCTTATAAATTAGGGAGGAACAACTTCGATACATATACTATAAAAGGTAGATGTGACCTCTGTGTGAACATAGAGTGAAAGAGAGAGGGAGTTTTAAATAAAAGATAGAAAGACAAAAAAATAAGACCATCATTTATAAGATGGTCAAGGAAGGGGACAATTTATGTCAATTTAATTAGGGATGGAAGTTGCTTTAAGACACTGGGGAATGTCTTATAAATTAGGGAGGAACAACTTCGATACATATACTATAAAAGATAGATGTGACCTCTGTGTGAATATAGAGTGAAAGAGAGAGGGAGTTTTAAATAAAATGAAAATTTAATGAGTGTTTTTTGTTCATCCCCTGTTGATTATTAGCCTTAACCAATCGGGCGTTTATTGCCCACAAATAGCGGAATAAAAGATAAAGCAAACAAAAAATAAGACCATCATTTATAAGATGGTCAATGGAAGGGGACAATTTATGTCAATTTAATTAGGGATGGAAGCTATTCAAAGACACTGGGAAATGTCTTATAAATTAGGGAGGAACAGCTTCGATACATATACTATAAAAGGTGGATGTGACCTCTATGTGAACATAGAGTGAAAGATATGGGGATTTGAAAGATAGTACATATGAAATTGTTATTGCTAGCAATATAGAATTAGGATATAGAGTTTTCCAGCATAAAACGAAAAGGAATCTGAATATAAATAAAAGTTGTAATCTATGAAAAAAAAGATTATGCTCAACTATATTATGAGAATATAAGGTTTGTCCCAATTATTTAAGGGCTTTTAAAAAGCTTTTTATTGTATGAGGGGAAGCTTCACTTTAATAAGGGAGTTAGTGATATGGACGTAACAAAAAAACAAGGGCTGTATAATCGTCTTATACGATTAAACCCACCACAAATATTAGCATTAGGCTTTTTCTGCTTAATTGTGGTTGGCGGTTTGTTATTAAAATTACCATTCGCAACGAAAGTACATATTAGTTGGGTAGATGCTTTCTTTACAGCAACGTCAGCAGCGACCGTAACTGGTTTGGGAGTAGTGGATACAGCAAGTACATTTACGATGTTTGGCGAAATTGTTATTATGTTTTTAATTCAAACAGGTGGTCTAGGCCTTATGACAATTGCCATTTTAATTGTTTGGGTACTAGGTAAAAAAATCGGATTACGCCATCGTTTATTAATTGGAGAAGCATTTAATCAAACAAATATAGGTGGTCTTGTAAAATTAGTAAAGCGTGTCTTTATATTTTCGATTTGTATTGAACTTATTGGGGTCATCTTTTTATCGTTTCGCTTTATTCCAGAGTTTGGTTTTGGAAAAGGTTTATACTATAGTATTTTTCATGTAATTGCATCTTATAATAATGCAGGGTTTGCTTTATGGCCAGATAATTTAACAAGATATGTAGGGGATCCCATTATTAATATTGGGATTTGCTCTTTAATTGTAATCGGAGGACTCGGTTTTACCGTATTAATTGATATATGGTATAGTCGCAGTTTTCGAAAATTATCACTTCACTCAAAAATAATGATTATTGGAACAGTAGTGCTAAATGTTATAGCAATGATTGTGATTTTTGTATTGGAATATAATAATGTGAAGACGTTAGGGAATTTATCTTTAAATGAAAAACTATGGGCTTCCTTCTTTCAAGGTATTACTCCGCGGACAGCTGGATTTAATACGGTTGACTATGGAGGTATGGAAGAATCATCTATATTATTTACGATGATTTTAATGTTTATTGGTGCAGGAAGTGTATCGACAGGTGGAGGAATTAAATTAACGACGTTTGTTATCTTAATTACATCTGTCCTTTCTTTCTTTAGAAAAAAGGAGGAAATTGTTTTATTTCAGCGTACAATTAAAATGTCGACAGTAACGAGGGCATTAGCAATTGCTGTTGCCAGTCAAATACTTATTTTAGCAGCGGTATTCATATTAATGCTTACAGAAAACTTCAGCTTTATTCAATTATTATTTGAGACAATATCAGCGTTTGGCACAGTCGGATTAACGATGGGAATTACTGCACAGCTATCGGCATTCGGAAAATGTATTATTATGTTTGTTATGTTCTGCGGATTAATTGGACCATTAACACTTGTGTTCTCTTTAGCGCGACCAGCAAAACAAAAAATAAAATATCCATCGGAAGATGTGTTTACAGGATAAGGTATCCCGCGTTAAGCGAGATACCTTTTTCTTTTTTAGAACAGGGAGAACAATAGACCAATAAGTGCTACTCGGAATAAAATTGCGATAAGTGCAGCAATTCCACCGACAACTGCAGCGATACCGCCAGTTACAGTAGCTCCGCGATTATAAGCGTAAATACCGAGTAAAACAGAAACAAGACCAAATAGTGTTGGAAATGTAAATAGCGATAAGATAGATAGCGCAAGAGCGATAAAACCAGCAGTTGATCCAGCAGCGGACGATTTTACAACATCTTTATCGTCTTTATCATCGTAATCATAATCAATGCGTTGTGGTGCAACCTCAGCGGCGTACTCTTCTTTATAGTCACTATAATCACTATCTATTCTATCTCTTTTTTTATAATCATCAAATTTCTCAGTCAAAGTCATGACTCCTTTCATAACAAGGTTCAATAGTAGTATGTATCTCTTTTTCTTTTTTATCCCGCTATTTGTGGGAGTCGAGCTACGTACACATCCCACTGATTAAAGTTTCACTATACCGGAGCATGTACAGGGAGTAGTATCTTTTAAAAGAAGGAAAATGTTTTTTTGAAATAGGAAAAGTTAGTATGACTTCCTCTATTTTGGAAAATATAAAAAGGAATAATGAGGAAAGGGTGCAATACATAATGGAACATCCAATTGAAAATTTAATGAAAACGGCAATGACAAATTTAAAAGAAATGGTAGATGTAAATACAATTGTTGGGAGCCCGGTTTCAACAGCTGACGGAAATGTAGTATTAACAGTATCTCAAGTGGCTTTTGGTTTTGGAGCTGGTGGAAGTGATTTTAAAGGGGATTTCATCACTGAAAAACATAACGGTGGGCAAAATCAGCATAAAGAGAACAAACAAGGGCATCCATTTGGAGGAGGAAGCGGGGCTGGGGTTTCCATTAGTCCAGTAGCTTTTTTAGTAGTTGGTTCTAATGGGGTGCAAGTATTACATCTCAACAGCAGTACACATTTAATTGAAAAGGCTTTAAATACTGTACCAAGCACTGTAGATAAATTTGTGAATGGTCGTCAAAAGTGAACTTGCATTTTTTAGGAATTATGATATATTAGAAAAAGTGCGCTTTAGGATGATCGGAATAATTGAAATGTAAATATATATGATGTGTGGAATAAGGGAGAGGAATTTATGATTAATATCAAAAACTTAGTAGTTGGCTTATTTATGTTAGTTAGCGGCTTTGTTGTATATGTAATAAAAGAAAAAGCTCCATTCTAAAACAGACAAACCGTTAATGTCTGTTTTTAATTTACGGAAAAAAGTTGACAAGTTATTGTATTGGTGTTAGAATTTTAATTCGTGTCTCGGTTACAGCTAGTGTAAAGTAAATATCTCTTATGAATGCAATACGAAAAGTTTGCGAAAGATCGGGTAATTTTATCAACAACTTTTGTGAACAAACCCTATAAATTGTATTTATAAGCTATATATGTATACTAGTGAATCAAGGAGCGGTCAGTGGAACCGTAATGATGAGAGAGAGGTAGGGCTTTCATCCAGTATATGTTACTTTCCCGTTAGGTGAATATAAAAAAGAGGACTCCTTTTAAAAGGGGTCCTCTTTCATTTTTTAAGTGCGACTTTCAACTTGTTGACAAATTTCATCCGTTGTTAAACCGTGAGCTGTAATGACTGATCCTTTAATTGATGTATCTGCAATGCCCATCACATTAGAATCTTGCCCAGTTACAACGCAACAATCACACCCTTGTGCATCCTGTTCTGAGTTAAGTGTAACAACTTCATGACCTTGTTGTTGAAGAGCTTGTTGAACGTCTGTTAATGAGTTTTCAACGCCAATTCTAGCCATAATTATCACCTCCTACCATCTAATTGCTAGTATGCTCAAGTTCACTGCATATATTTATGAAAAGACGGTAGGAAGTAAATCTTTGTTTAGTCGTTATATACGCCAGTAAGCATTTGACTAACGAATTGATCGTTTAATGTATCTTGTGCTGAAGAAGTATTTGAATGGATGTCGATTGAAGCAATAAAATGATTATGTTCTTTCGTATTTGGTTCTACCTCTACGTAATTATCGAATTTACAAAAACCTTTCGTATCCATTAGATCAAATAATTGCAGCATTTCTACTACCTCTTGTCTCGTTCCTTTAATTTGTACACACGCCATATTTATTTCCTCCTTTATTTTGACAAATTGTTTTTTAAAAATAGGATTATGATTACGAAATGAAAAATATGAATGTTATTTTTAGACAGCGCTATTTTTGTTATTTTCCCCCTTTTTCAGCAAAAGTCGTTATATATCCCCGGATTTATAAAATCGGACGTCCGTTTATTGAATACAATAGATTCGTATCAATTGATGAAAATCCTTCTTTTAAACAAATATTTTTTTAGTGGAAATTGGCGAAAAAAATTTTTTGACTTTTTGTAAACGTTAACAATGTTGTTAAATCAGTATAAGCAAAGAAGTACGTATGATTAAAAATTATAAATTTTCTAAAAATTCACTTGATTTATTTAGAAAGGAGAGTAAACTAGGAAACAATAAAAAATTCATAGAACATAGGAGGCGCTTCTAGTGAATGAGCAATGGATTTTCTTAAATGGAGAATTTGTTCCAAAAGATGAGGCAAAAGTTTCAGTATATGATCATGGCTATTTATATGGCGATGGAGTGTTTGAAGGAATTAGAGTTTATAGCGGTAATGTTTTCCGTTTGAGAGAGCATCTTGTCCGGCTGTATGAATCAGCAAAATCAATCCTTTTAGAAATTCCATATTCATTAGATGAAGTAACAAATATTGTTGTTGAGACGATTCGACAAAATAAATTATCTAATGGATACATTCGCCTTGTTGTATCAAGAGGAGCAGGAAATCTTGGATTGGATCCCGATTCATGTAAGAAGCCGAATGTAGTAGTAATTGCAGAACAATTATCTTTATTCCCACAAGAATATTATGAGAAAGGGATTCCAGTTGTAACAGTTGCAACGCGCCGAAATCGTCCCGATGTTTTATCCCCTCAAGTAAAATCTTTAAATTACTTAAACAATATTTTAGTTCGTATTGAAGCGAAATTAGCTGGAGTACAAGAAGCACTTATGTTAAATGATCAAGGATATGTAGCTGAAGGATCAGGAGATAACGTGTTTATTGTTAAAGGAAATAAATTAATTACACCACCAAGTTCTGCTGGAGCGTTAGAAGGTATTACACGAAACGCCATTTTAGAAATCGGCGAAAAACTTGGGTATGACGTAAGAGAAGAGTTATTTACAAGACATGATGTATATGTAGCTGATGAAGTGTTTTTAACAGGAACAGCTGCTGAAGTGATTGCTGTTACGACAGTAGATGGTAGAACGATTGGCTTAGGGCAAACAGGTCCACATACGAACCGTTTATTAAAAGAGTTTCGTAAGTTAGTTGTAGAAGATGGAGAGAAAATTTACGAAGAAAATAAAGTTGGATAACAACTTTTTTAACATAAGAAAGCGTTGATAGGGAGGAGTAGTTGATTGTGAAGCCTCACAGAGAGTCGGTGGTTGCTGAAAACCGATGGTTCACGTCGACGAACATCGCCCTTGAGTGCTAAGCTAAAGCATTTGTCTAGGCTTAGACGGTAGCTCCGTTATTAGCTAGATCCATTTATGGATCACTGAGGCAAGAGTATTCTTGCGAAGAAGGGTGGTACCGCGAAATCTTTCGTCCCTTCAGCACATAGCTGGAGTGTGGACGTAGGATTTTTTTATTGTATAAAAGTTTGAAAAAGGGGGCTTATAAGAACAATGTCTTCAAAAACGGAAGAGAAACTGGCAACTGGTGCACAGCTATTGTTAGAAGCGCTAGAAAAGGAAGGCGTAGAAGTGATTTTCGGTTATCCGGGTGGTGCCGTTTTACCTCTCTATGATGCATTGTATGATTGTGAAATTCCGCATATTTTAACAAGGCATGAGCAAGGGGCAATTCACGCTGCTGAAGGGTATGCCAGAATTACAGGGCATCCAGGGGTTGTAATTGCAACGAGTGGGCCAGGTGCTACAAATGTAATTACGGGTCTAGCTGATGCGATGATTGATTCATTGCCACTTGTAGTATTTACAGGCCAAGTAGCAACAACGTTAATTGGGAGCGATGCTTTTCAAGAGGCAGATATTATGGGACTTACGATGCCAGTGACAAAACATAACTATCAAGTGCGAAAGGCCTCAGATTTACCTCGAATTATTAAAGAAGCATTTCATATTGCTAAAACTGGAAGACCAGGACCAGTCGTTATTGACCTTCCGAAAGATATGGTAGTCGAGAAAGGTGAGCAATGTAGCAATGTACAAATGGATTTACCGGGATATAACCCTAATTATGAACCGAATCTACTTCAAATAAACAAATTACTCAAAGTAATTGAAACCGCAAAAAAACCGTTAATTTTAGCTGGAGCGGGTATATTGCATGCGAAAGCTTCGAAAGAATTGACAAATTTTGCTCGTAAATATGAAATCCCTGTTGTGCATACATTACTTGGTCTTGGTGGTTTTCCACCAGATGATGAACTATTTCTAGGGATGGGAGGAATGCATGGTTCTTATACAGCAAATATGGCGTTATATGAATGTGACTTACTCATTAATATAGGCGCGAGATTTGATGATCGGCTTACAGGGAATTTAGCTTATTTTGCTAAAGGGGCTACTGTTGCGCATATCGATATCGATCCAGCAGAAATCGGGAAAAATGTGCCAACTGAAATTCCTATTGTTGCAAGTGCTAAGCGGGCATTGGAAGTATTACTTGAACCAGAAGGGGGAAAAGAAAATCATCATGAATGGATCACTTTATTAAAGGGGAGAAAAGAACAATATCCATTCTCTTATAAAAGAAATTCTGAAAGTATTAAGCCCCAATACGCAATTGATATGTTATATGAAATTACGAAGGGAGAAGCGATTGTAACAACAGACGTTGGGCAACACCAAATGTGGGCAGCCCAATATTATCCGCTGAAAAATCCAGATAAATGGGTAACTTCTGGTGGATTAGGAACGATGGGGTTTGGATTTCCAGCAGCAATCGGTGCGCAAATTGCAAAGCCTGAAGAATTAGTTATTGCAATTGTTGGTGATGCTGGATTTCAAATGACTCTACAAGAATTAAGTGTATTAAAAGAACACGCTTTACCCGTTAAAGTATTTATTTTAAATAATGAAGCTTTAGGAATGGTAAGACAGTGGCAAGATGAATTTTACAATCAAAGATATTCACATTCTTTATTACCATGCCAACCAGATTTCGTCGCTCTTGCGAATGCATATGGCATAAAAGGTGTTCGTATTGACGATCCACTTCTTGCAAAGAAGCAAATCCAGCATGCTATTGAATTACAAGAGCCAGTCGTAATTGATTGTCGTGTACTTCAATCAGAGAAGGTTATGCCGATGGTTGCGCCAGGAAAAGGTGTTCACCAAATGGAGGGAGTGGAAAAAGGGTGAAGAGAATTGTTACAGCGACAGTTCGAAATCAAAGTGGTGTTTTAAACCGAATTACAGGGGTTATGACACGAAGACATTTTAATATTGAAAGTATTTCAGTAGGTCATACAGAATCATCAGATATATCGCGAATGACGATTGTTGTACACGTTGAAAGTGAACAGCAAGTGGAGCAGTTAATTAAACAACTGCATAAGCAAATTGACGTACTGAAAGTATCAGATATTACAGAAGAAGCGATGATTGCTAGAGAGCTTGCTCTTATTAAAGTAGCAACTTCTGTAGCGAGGGCAGAATTATATAGTTTAATTGAACCGTTTCGAGCCGCTGTAATAGATGTTGGGAAGGATTCCATAGTTGTGCAAGTAACAGGTACGCAAGACAAAGTAGAAGCGTTAATTGAATTACTTCGTCCATACGGTTTGAAAGAAATTGCTAGAACAGGTGTAACAGCATTTACACGTAGTATGAAAAAACAAGATAAGCAAGTTATGTTAATTCAATAATCATTTAAATATAGGGGGAAATGAAAATGGCAAAAGTTTATTATGAGAAAGATGTAACAGTAAATGTATTAAAGGAAAAGAAAGTAGCAATCATCGGATATGGCTCGCAAGGTCATGCACATGCGCAAAATTTACGTGATAACGGATTTGATGTAGTAGTAGGTTTAAGAAAAGGTAAGTCTTGGAATAAAGCGAATGAAGATGGATTTTCTGTATATACAGTAGCAGAAGCAGCGGAAAAAGCTGATGTAGTAATGATTCTACTGCCTGATGAATTACAACCAGAAGTATATGAAGCTGAAATTGCACCAAATTTACAGGCTGGAAACTCCCTCGTGTTCGCACATGGATTTAATGTTCACTTTGATCAAGTAAAACCACCAGCTAATGTAGATGTATTTCTAGTAGCGCCAAAAGGACCGGGGCATCTCGTACGCCGTACGTTCGCCGAGGGCGGGGCTGTTCCTGCATTATTTGCAGTATATCAAGATGCAACAGGAGTTGCGACTGAAAAAGCACTTTCTTATGCTGACGGAATTGGAGCAACGAGAGCTGGTGTACTAGAAACGACGTTTAAAGAAGAAACAGAAACAGATTTATTTGGGGAGCAAGCTGTACTCTGCGGCGGAGTGACTGCACTTGTAAAAGCTGGGTTTGAAACGTTAGTTGATGCAGGATATCAGCCTGAACTTGCATATTTTGAATGTTTACATGAACTGAAGCTAATCGTTGACCTTATGTACGAAGGTGGACTTGAAAATATGAGATATTCAGTTTCAGATACAGCGCAGTGGGGAGACTTCGTATCAGGACCACGCGTTGTTACTGAAGATACGAAGAAAGCGATGGGGGCAGTATTAGCAGAAATTCAAGATGGTACATTTGCAAGAGGCTGGATTGCAGAGCATAAAGCAGGAAGACCAAATTTCCATGCGACAAATGAGAAAGAGAATAAACATGAAATCGAGGTAGTTGGACGTAAATTACGTGAAATGATGCCTTTCGTACAGCCGCGAGTAAAGGTAGGGGTTAAATAATATGAAGCAGGTTTTGTTCATGGATACAACGCTTCGTGATGGCGAACAATCACCAGGAGTAAATTTAAATGAACAAGAGAAATTACAAATTGCTAGGCAATTAGAGAGGCTTGGTATTCATGTAATGGAAGCTGGATTCGCGGCAGCTTCCGAAGGTGACTTTCAATCGGTAAAACGCATTGCGAATACGATTCAAAATGCTACAGTTATGAGTTTAGCTAGAGCGAAAGAAAGTGATATTCGAAGAGCATATGAAGCGGTGAAAGGAGCTGTATCTCCCCGTCTACACGTATTTTTAGCTACGAGTGATATTCATATGAAATATAAACTTTGTATGTCTAAAGAAGATGTGTTAGATAGTATTCATCGCTCGGTTACGCTTGGAAAATCATTATTTCCGACAGTACAATTTTCTGCAGAAGATGCGACAAGAACAACAAGAGATTTTTTAGCTGAAGCAGTAGAAGTTGCGATTCGTGCAGGAGCGAATGTAATTAATATTCCAGATACAGTTGGATATACGAATCCGGAAGAGTATTATTCTCTTTTTAAATACTTACAAGAATCCGTTCCATCATATGAAAAAGCGATTTTTTCTTGTCATTGTCACGATGATCTTGGTATGGCAGTAGCAAATTCGTTAGCTGCGGTTGAAGGAGGAGCATTGCAAGTAGAAGGAACGATTAATGGCATTGGAGAAAGAGCAGGGAATGCAGCGTTAGAAGAAGTTGCGGTAGCTCTTCATATTAGAAAAGATTTTTATAAAGCAGAGCCTTCAATGACTTTAAAAGAAATTAAGGCGACGAGTATATTAGTAAGCAGGTTAACGGGTATGGTTGTACCGAAAAATAAAGCAATCGTTGGAGCGAATGCATTTGCTCATGAATCGGGCATCCACCAAGACGGGGTTTTAAAAGAAGTAACAACTTATGAAATTATCGAACCAGCGCTTATAGGAGAATCTCAAAATCTCTTTGTACTTGGGAAACACTCTGGCCGTCATGCGTTTACGGAAAAAATGAAAGAGCTTGGTTATGAATTTACAAATGAAGAGCGAGATGCGGCATTCGAAGCATTTAAAAAATTGGCTGATCGTAAAAAGGAAATTACTGAAGAAGATTTACGTGCACTTATGCTTGGAGAAGCAGCATTTGCGGCTCAGCAATATAACATTACGCAACTGCAAGTACATTTCGTATCAAATAGTACACAATGCGCGACAGTTGTGCTGAAGGATGAGGAAGGAAATGTATACGAAGATGCAGCTACTGGTTCTGGTAGTATTGAAGCGATTTACAATGCAATCCAAAGAATTTTAGGATTAGAATGTGAATTGGCAGATTATCGCATACAATCTATTACACAAGGTCAAGATGCACTGGCTCATGTACATGTTGAATTAAAAGAAGGGACACATCAAGTATCAGGTTTTGGTGTTGCGCAAGACGTGTTGGAAGCGTCGGCGAGAGCATATGTCCATGCAGCAGGGAAATTAAAATCTCTTATAGCGCTTGTGAAATAAATATTTGATAGGTGAGAGAAGCTTTCCTCACCTATCAAATTAAAGTTCTGAAAATTCAGTTAAAAGGAGTGTTAAAAATGGAAAAACGTATCGTTTGTTTAGCTGGTGATGGTGTTGGTCCAGAAGTAATGGAAAGTGCGAAGGAAGTATTGCATATGGTAGAAAGGCTATATGGACATCATTTTCATTTGCAAGATGAGTACTTTGGTGGTGTTGCTATCGATTTAACTGGGCAACCATTACCACAGCGAACACTTGCCGCCTGTTTAGCGAGTGATGCGGTTTTACTTGGAGCAGTAGGTGGACCAAGGTGGGATAGTGCGAAAGAAAGGCCTGAGAAAGGATTATTAGCATTAAGAAAAGGACTCGGTGTATTTGCGAATGTTCGCCCTGTAACGGTAGAAAGTGCAACTGCACATTTATCACCATTAAAAAACGCTGATGAAATTGATTTCGTTGTCGTTCGTGAATTAACAGGCGGAATTTATTTTTCTTATCCGAAAGAGCGAACGGAAGAAGTGGCAACAGATACACTTACGTATCATCGCCATGAAATTGAACGTATCGTTTCGTATGCTTTTCAATTAGCGAATAAGCGGAAGAAAAAAGTAACATCTATTGATAAAGCGAATGTTTTAGAGTCTAGTAAATTATGGAGAACTGTGACAGAAGAAGTAGCACTTAGCTACCCAAATGTGGAAGTAGAACACATTTTAGTAGATGCAGCAGCTATGGAATTAATTCGGAATCCAGGAAGATTTGACGTTATTGTAACGGAAAATTTATTTGGTGATATTTTAAGTGATGAGGCTTCAGTATTAGCCGGATCATTAGGAATGCTTCCATCAGCAAGTCACGCTGAAAAGGGGCCTTCATTATACGAGCCTATTCACGGATCAGCACCGGATATTGCGGGGAAAAATAAGGCGAATCCAATTGCGATGATGCGTTCTGTTGCAATGATGCTTGGGCAATCGTTCGGATTAACGAGAGAAGGATATGCAATTGAAGAAGCAGTTTCTGCAGTCCTTAAATCAGGAAAATGTACAGCAGATATCGGGGGGACTGAAACGACAACTTCATTTACAAAGGCAGTTATTCAAGAAATGGAAGAGCAAGCGTTAGTAGGGAGAGGAAGATAATGGGGAAAAGGTTACTAGATAAGCTTTGGGAAAGACATGTAGTTGCGACTAATGAAAATGGATTGGATTTATTATATATCGATCTACATCTTGTTCATGAAGTAACGTCACCGCAAGCCTTTGAAGGCTTGCGGCTTACAAATCGAACAGTCCGCAGACCAGATTTAACATTTGCAACGATGGATCATAATATTCCAACGAAAGATGTTTGGAATATTACCGACCGCATTGCGAAGCAGCAACTAGATACACTTCGGGAAAACTGTAAACAATTTCAGGTGCCATTAGCGGATATCGGAGATGAAGAGCAAGGGATCGTTCATGTAATAGGACCAGAACTTGGACTCACACAGCCAGGAAAAACGATTGTTTGTGGTGATAGTCATACAGCAACACACGGTGCTTTTGGCGCACTAGCGTTTGGTATTGGTACGAGTGAAGTGGAACATGTATTGGCGACGCAAACGTTATGGCAACGAAAGCCGAAAGCGATGGGCATTGAGTTAAAAGGAAAGTTACCGCAAGGTGTTTATGCGAAAGATATTATTTTACACCTTCTTTCAAAGTACGGAGTAGCAGTTGGAACAGGTTACGTAATGGAATTTTACGGAGAGGCCATTCATGCTATGGATATGGAAGAGAGGATGACGCTTTGCAATATGGCAATTGAAGGGGGAGCAAAGGCTGGCATTATTGCACCAGATGAAAAAACGGTTGCTTACGTAAAAGGGCGTAAATATGCACCGAAAGACTATGAATCTATTAAGAAAAAATGGTCAGAACTTTATACAGATTTAGATGCAGTTTATGATTTACATATTCTAGTAGATGTTACGGATTTAGCACCGTACGTTACGTGGGGAACAAATCCTAGTATGGGTGTTCGGATCGATGAGAAATTGCCAGAAAAGCATGATGCAAATGACGAAAGAGCGTTTTCTTATATGGGATTGAGTCCCGGACAAAGTACGTATGACATTCCAGTTCAACATGTTTTCATTGGATCTTGTACAAATTCCAGGCTTTCTGACTTAGAAATTGCTGCATCTGTCGTGAAAGGTAAAAAAGTAAAAGAAGGTGTGCGAGCACTTGTTGTACCTGGATCTCAAAGGGTAAGAGAAGCAGCGATGCATAAAGGATTACATCGCATATTTGAAGAAGCTGGATTTGAATGGAGAGAGCCCGGATGCTCAATGTGTCTAGGTATGAATCCAGATCAAGTGCCTGAAGGGGAACATTGTGCCTCTACGTCAAATCGCAATTTTGAAGGAAGACAAGGAAAGGGAGCACGAACGCATTTAGTTAGCCCTGCAATGGCGGCAGCGGCTGCGTTATATGGTCATTTTGTTGATATTAGAAAGGAGAGTTATGATGGAGCCATTTCGTATTCATAAAGGTACTGCCGCAGTACTGATGAATGATAACATTGATACAGATCAAATTATTCCGAAGCAATATTTAAAGAGAATTGAAAGAACTGGGTTTGGGAAGTTTTTATTTGATGAGTGGCGATATGATAATAATCGCCAAGAAAACCCTAATTTCCCGCTTAATGCACAAGAAAGAAAAGGAGCCAGTATATTAATCACAGGCGATAATTTTGGATGTGGCTCGTCAAGAGAACATGCTCCATGGGCACTTGCTGATTATGGTTTCCGCGTTATTATCGCTGGAGGATTTGCCGATATCTTTTATATGAATTGTATGAAAAATGGCATGTTACCGATTGTAATGGATAAAGATATGCGTGAACAACTTGCTAAAACAGATGCGAGAGAACAAATCATAGTTGATTTAGAAAATGAAATAATGACAACGAATACGCATAGATTCCATTTTACAATCGAGAAAATGTGGAAAGAGAAGTTATTAAATGGTTTAGATGAAATTAGTATTACAATGCAATATGAACAAGAAATAAAAGAGTATGAAAGAAAAGTGGCTTTACATTAAAAAAAATGACGGAATATTAAAAATGTATTTACATTCAAAATTAACTGTTATATACTATGTGAAAATCAGAGGAGAAAGGGAGTAAGTATTATGAATATCGTGCAATCTATTACAATGCTTACACAACTACATCATCATACATGAAACCCTTGAACCTAGCGTGAAAACGTGTAGGTACAAGGGTTATTCCCGTTGTACCTACACTCTACTGAAGAGCCTTGTAGGTATTTTGTCTACAAGGCTCTTTTTATTTTCGGCTTAGGGGAATGAAATAGGCATACATTAGAAGGGGAAAGGTGTGAAAATTTAGATGACAAAATGGAAACGGGCAAATCCGAATGGAACGAGAGATTATTTATTCGAAGAATGTACGTTAATTGAAGAAGTAGAACAAAAATTAAGGCTTACTTTTTTAGAGAGAGGTTATGAAGAAATAAGAACACCTACAATTGAATTTTATGACGTTTTTGCATTTCAAAATAGACCGATAGATGAAGAGAAGATGTATAAATTTTTTGATGAAAAGGGAAGGATTATCGTTTTACGTCCAGATATGACAATTCCTTTAGCGAGAGTTATTGGAACACAGAGATGGGATACGCCACTTAAAGTGACGTATAGCGGGAATGTATTTCGAGCGAATGAATCCCATTCTGGAAAATATAATGAAATCGTACAAAGTGGTATTGAAGTTATCGGGATTGATAATGTAAGAGCTGAAATTGAATGTGTAATAAGTGTCATTCAAGCACTTCAAAAGTTGAAGGTGCAATCTTTTACAATTGAGATTGGGCAAGTACAGTTATATAAATGTATTGTAAAAAAACTCTCCATCCATGATGAAGAAGAAAGGGTACTTAGAACGTATATAGAAAGTAAAAATTATGCAGCCCTCTCAAATTTTATCGGAGAAAAGAAATTAAATCGATGCGATGAGACAGTAAGGTTACTTGAGAAATTGCCAAGGCTATTTGGAAATTTAGAAGTTATTGAGGAAGCAGAAAAGCTTGCTTCAAGTAATGAAATGAAAATGGCAATTGCAAGAATAAAAGAAATGTATGAAACAATTGAAACGTTAGGATATGGTTCTTACATATCAATTGATTTGGGCATGATTCAACACTTAGATTACTATACGGGTGTTATTTTCAAAGGATATATATATGAAATTGGAGAAGAAATCGTTAGTGGCGGAAGATACGATGAGCTAATTGGCAATTTTGGAGAAATGCTGCCAGCTGTTGGACTCGCGGTACAAGTAAATCAAATTGTGAAGGCGCTGCAAGAGCAGCAAGAACCATATGAACGAAATCAAATTGATATTGTGATTCATTATGAGTTAAATAGATTAGCGGAAGCAGAAAGGCTACGAAATTTACTTCGAAAGGATGGGAAAAATGCTTGGTTATCTCTATTCTCTAATTTAAGCGATACCCTTCAATTCGCAAGAAAAAATAAAATAGGAACGGTCGTTGAGGCAAAGAATGAATACTTAGTGGAATATGTATGGAATGAGAAATGGGTAGTCCAGAAAGAAGGAGAGGCTTCATGCGTAACATTCAAATTGCGTTAACGAAAGGAAGATTAGAAAAACATGTCATTCCACTTTTTGAGCAGATTGGAATTGATTGTTCCGAGCTCAAAAATAAAGGTCGGAAGCTTGTATTTCAAAGTAAAAATACAAATGTTTCATTTATTTTAGTAAAAGCGGTTGATGTTGCTACTTATGTAGAACATGGGGTAGCTGATATTGGCATCGTTGGAAAAGATATTTTAATGGAAAACGAGAAAGATATTTATGAAATGCTGGATTTAGGAGTGGGGATTTGTAAGTTTTGTGTTGCTTCTATTCCTACGTATAATCCGAAGAGTTACCGGAAGAAAAGAATCGCTACGAAATACCCACATATTACTTCTACTTATTTTCATGATAAGGGAGAGGATGTAGAAATTATTAAAATAGAAGGTTCTGTAGAAATCGCTCCTCTTCTTGGATTGGCAGATGCGATTGTAGATATTGTTGAAACAGGAAAAACATTACAAGAGAATGGACTCATTGTATTTGAGGAAATGTACTTTATATCGGCTCGGATGATTGTAAATAAGGCAGCCTTAAAAACTAAAAAAGACGAAATATTCAGCATTATAAATATGATGGAGCAAGAAATCTTATCAGGGAAATAGGAGGATTTAAAATGGAAATCATTTATGAAGACTTTAAGGAGGCATTATCTAAAATAAAAGTGCTAAGAGAAAACGCTAATATAATAGAAGAAACTGTTCAAAGAAGTGTAAGAGAAATCATTAGACATGTAAGGGAAGGGAATGATGAGGCTTTATCTTTCTATACAAAAAAGTTTGATGGTGTAGAGATGAAAGATTTTCGTGTAAGTGAAGAAGAAATACAGCAAGCGAGTATGTTTGTAGAGAATTCATTTTTAGAAGCTTTAAAAGAGGCGAAGAAAAACATTGTTTCGTATCACGAAAAGCAAAAGAAGTATTCAATATTCGATTGTGAAAGTAAAGGCATAATTAGAGGGCAGCTTATTCGGCCATTAGAAAATGTAGGTGTATATGTACCGGGTGGGACAGCCTCATATCCTTCTTCAGTATTAATGAATGTATTGCCGGCGAAACTTGCAGGTGTGAAAAAGATTGTAATGGTAACACCGCCGAGGAAAGGGGGAATTGATCCTCATATATTAGCTGCTGCAAATCTTGCGGGAGTAGATGAAATTTATACGATAGGTGGCGCACAAGCAATTGCTGCTTTAGCATACGGGACGGAATCGATTCCGAAAGTGGATAAAATAGTTGGACCGGGAAATTTGTACGTCGCTCTAGCGAAACGAGAAGTATACGGGATAGTAAATATCGATATGATTGCTGGTCCATCAGAAATTGTAGTTGTCGCGGATGAAACAGGTAATGCAAAATATATCGCAGCGGATTTATTATCGCAAGCAGAGCATGATGAGAGAGCAACGGCGATTTGTATTACAACGAATATGGAACTAGCTAAAGAAGTAGAAAAAGAGGTAGAAAGACAGTTGGAAACGTTACCAAGAAGTGAAATTGCATGTGAATCAATAAATAGAAATGGAGCCATCTTTATCGTTGCTTCTTTAGAGGAGGCACTAAAGTTATCAAATAAAATTGCTCCAGAACATTTAGAGTTACATATAAAAGAACCGATGAATGCTCTAGATTATGTGAAACATGCAGGCTCTATTTTCCTTGGGCCATATGCACCTGAACCGCTCGGGGATTATTTGGCGGGACCGAATCATGTATTACCAACGAGCGGAACGGCAAGATTTTTTTCTCCGTTATCAGTCGATGATTTTGTGAAAAAATCAAGTTTTATTTCTTATACAGAGGAAGCATTAAAAAATGTACAGCATCATATTGTAGAGCTTGCAAATAAAGAAGGGTTACATGCACATGCGAGAGCAATCCAAATAAGGTTTGAGGAGGAAAAATAATGCGTCAGTCCAGTCAAGCACGTGAGACGACAGAAACAAAAATTAAATTAAGTTTGCAGCTTGATGAAAGTACGAGTGTATCTATTCAAACGGGGGTTGGTTTTTTCGATCATATGCTGACTTTATTTGCTAGACATGGAAGATTTGGATTGCAAGTTGAGGCAGAAGGTGATGTATTTGTCGATGCACATCACACCGTTGAAGATGTTGGAATTGTACTCGGAAATTGCTTGAAAGAAGCATTGCAAAATAAAGAAGGAATTAATCGTTACGGTTCCGCGTATGTACCGATGGATGAATCTTTAGGATTTGTTGCAATTGATATAAGTGGACGCTCATATTGTGTATTTCAAGGGGAATTAACAAATCCGAAGCTCGGGGATTTTGATACAGAATTGACGGAAGAATTTTTTAGAGCAGTTGCACATGCTGCCAATATTACATTACATGCGCGCGTTCTATACGGAAGTAATACACATCACAAAATTGAAGCATTATTTAAAGCTTTTGGTAGAGCGCTTAGAGAAGCGGTCGAAAAAAATGCCAACATTACTGGTGTAAATTCAACGAAAGGGATGTTGTAATTGATTGCCATTATAGATTATGGAATGGGGAATATTCGCAGTGTAGAGCAAGCATTAAAATATATTGAGGCAGAGTACATTGTAACGAGTGATAAAGAAGAGATATTGAGAAGCGATGGCGTGATTCTACCGGGAGTAGGTGCATTTCCGAAAGCGATGGAAGTATTAAAAGAAAGAGATTTAGTGTGTGTACTAAAAGAAGTTTGTGACATAGGAAAACCACTCCTCGGTATATGTTTGGGCATGCAACTTTTATTTGAACGAAGTGAGGAACTAAAAGATTGTAGCGGGTTAGGTTTACTACCAGGTGAAATTCGGAAGTTAAAAGTTTCGTATAAAATTCCTCATATGGGATGGAATGAATTAAGGAAGGAAAGAGAATTTCCGCTTTGGAATGGATTAGTGGATGGTTCTTTCGTGTATTATGTTCACTCATATTACGCGGATTGTCCAGATGAAATTGTATGCGGAGTAAGTGATTATGGAATGCAAATACCAGGGTTTGTCGCGAAAGGAAATGTATTTGGTGCACAGTTTCATCCAGAAAAAAGTGGCGAAATTGGCATGCAAATATTAAAAAATTTTCAAGGAGTGGTAGAAGCATGGAAATCTTCCCAGCTATCGATTTAAAAGAAGGGCGATGCGTTAGACTTTATCAAGGAGAGTTTAGTAAAGAAACGGTGATGAATGAAGATCCGGTAGCGCAGGCGATCATATTTGAAAAGCTTGGAGCGGAAATACTACACATTGTTGATTTAGACGGTGCAATTGCTGGCGAGTCGTTAAATTTGCCCGTCATTGAAAAAATCTGCAAGGCGGTACGTATTCCTGTGCAAGTGGGAGGAGGAATTCGTTCACTTGTAACGGTGGAGAAGTTATTGTCAGCAGGTGTAGAAAAAGTGATTTTAGGAACAGCAGCTCTTTATGATAATTCATTTTTAGAGGAAGCAGTTCGTCTATATAAAGAGAAAATCATTGTTGGAATTGATGCGAAAAATGGTTTCGTAGCAACGAGAGGTTGGCTTGATCTGTCTGAAATTTCTTACGTTAGTTTAGCGAAACAAATGGAAAGTTTAGGTGTTCAAACGATTGTGTTTACAGACATTTCGAAAGACGGGACGCTTACAGGTCCAAATTTTGAACAATTAGCGATACTTCAAAAAAGTGTGGGCATTCGTCTCATCGCCTCTGGAGGAGTGGCATCTATTCAAGATGTGAAAAAGTTAAATGATATGAATATATATGGTGTCATAATTGGAAAGGCGCTTTACGAGAAAACGATTGATTTAGAAGAAGTGTTACAGGTAACGAAGTTATGTTAGCGAAACGAATCATTCCATGTCTAGATGTGAAAGAAGGGCGAGTCGTAAAGGGTGTAAATTTTATAGGATTACAAGATGTCGGTAATCCGGTTGAAATAGCTGAAGCATATAACGAGGCAGGGGCAGATGAAATCGTATTTTTAGATATTACAGCGACTCATGAAGGAAGAAAAACGATTATAGATGTTGTAGAAAAAACAGCAGCTAAAGTATTTATTCCTCTTACGGTTGGCGGGGGGATTTCAAGTGTGAAAGATATGTACAATTTACTAAGAGCTGGAGCAGACAAAGTTTCAATAAACTCAGCGGCAGTGCGAAACCCGAAGCTTATAGAAGAAGGGGCAGAACACTTTGGATCACAATGTATTGTCGTGGCAATTGATGCTAGAAAAGTAGCAGAAGGTAAATGGAACGTATACGTCAACGGCGGAAGAGTTGACACAGGAATGGATGCCATAGAATGGGCGAAGCGTGTTGTTAAACTTGGGGCAGGTGAAATTTTGTTAACGAGTATGGATGCAGATGGAACGAAAAGCGGATATGACCTTCGTTTAACAGAAGAAATTTCAAAAAGTGTTTCCATTCCAGTCATCGCATCAGGGGGCTGTGGTCATACGGATCACATTATAGAAGTTTTTCAAAAGACAACAGTTGATGCAGCGTTAGCGGCATCCATCTTTCATTATGGTGAGGCGACAGTGCAGAGTGTAAAGCGAAAATTAAGAGATGCAAATGTTGAGGTGCGGTTATGAAACCTAATTTTTCAAAAGGATTAATACCAGCAATTGTCATCGAAGAAGGTACGAAAGAAGTTTTAATGCTAGCTTATATGAATGAAGAAGCATATGAAAAAACGTTAGAGACGAAAAGAACATGGTTTTATTCTCGTTCGAGGCAGTCGTTATGGAATAAGGGGGAAACATCAGGGAATCTTCAATATGTACAATCTTTATATTTAGATTGTGATCAAGATTCAATTGTTGTGAATGTGAAACAAGTAGGACCTGCTTGTCATACGGGAGAGAAGACATGTTTTCACTATCAAATTATATAGGGGGATACATATGGAAAATGCCTTTAAGTTGCTGTATAAAATAATTGAAGAACGAAAGGAAAGCCCACTTCCTGAATCGTATACAAATTATTTATTTTCAAAAGGAGAAGATAAAATTTTAAAGAAAATTGGTGAAGAGTGTGCTGAAGTAATTATCGCATGTAAAAATAATGATAAAGAAGAAGTAGTGAAAGAAATGGTTGATGTATTTTATCACTGTTTCGTTTTATTAGCTGAAAAAAATATTACATTGGAAGATGTCATGCGAGAGGTGAAAGAACGAAATGGAAAGCTTTCGAGAGTTGGGGATAGAAGGGAAATAGATACATTATAAGGGGGAATGTATATGAAAGTAGATTATCATCTTCACTTAGAAGAAGGACCGTATTCAATAGGATGGCTTGCTAAAATAAATGAAGCGCTGGAACGTTATGAACCGCTTCAAGAAAGGCATTCTATTGATTGGCTTATGAAAACACAAGAGCGTTTGCAAAAGCGTGTGAAGGAAGGGCCATTTACAACAGAATGGATGGACCTCTATTTAGAAGAAGCTGTGCGAAAAGGTATAACAGAAGTTGGGATTGTTGATCATTTATATCGTTTTCATGAAGCGAAAGGATATTATGAAAAATATGTAGATATTAGTGATTCTAAGCTCGGTCGTATACAGAAGGAATGGTTAGATCAAGTAAGGGTAGTTTCACTGTATGATTTTACAAAGGTCATTGAAGAGGCGAAAGAACGATGGAGTAAAAGAGGTGTCACACTTAAACTTGGAATTGAAGCGGATTATTTTATTGGTTGTGAAGGAGAGTTAAAAGAATTATTAGCGCTAGGAGACTTTGATTATATAATTGGTTCCGTTCATTTTTTAAATGGCTGGGGATTTGATAATCCAGATACGAAAGAATATTTTGAGAAGCATGACCTACGCGCATTATATGATATGTTTTTTAAAACAGTTGAGAGTGCGATTCGTACCGAGTTATTTGATATTATCGCTCATCTTGATAATATAAAGGTATTTAATTATCGATTGGATGAGAATGAACAGCTTTCTTATTATGAGGAAATTGCCTGTGCGTTAGTAGAAACGAATACGGCAACAGAAATAAATGCAGGATTATACTATCGTTATCCTGTTCGTGAAATGTGCCCAAGTCCACTATATTTACAAGTATTAGCTAAGTATGGTGTTCCAATTACGATTTCTTCGGATGCCCATTATCCAAATGATTTAGGGAATTATGTACAAGAAAATGTACAAACATTACTAGCTCACGGTGTTACTCAGGTTGCAACATTTACGAAGCGAGCAAGAGTAATGAGGTCGCTTGAAGAAGAAGTAACAAATTCAAAATGAAATGCAATTTTTTGATGAAAACCGTCCTTTTTGTTCAAAATAAGAAAGAATGAAAAGGAGGGTAAGAAATGGCGAAACAACAAAATAAACAAAATGTACAAGGTGCACAGCAACAAGCTTATACTTCTGAAACGAATGCTGCATCTCAATCGGTTATTGAGGAGCAAATTAGCGATACGGTTGCAGAAGGAACGATTGATGTGAAGCTTGGAAAAGAATCGCAGGAAAAAGCGTAAGAAAAGGGGAGAGTTGCATCTCCTCTTTTTTCATGGAAAAGTGTCGATTTTTAAAACTATAATCAAATTCCTTGGTTTTTATATGTGGATTTCTTACAATGAAATATAAGAGATATCTTATTTTCTATAGAAGAGGTGTTAGTAGTGGCAAAAATATTAGTAGCGGGAAAAATTCCGGAAATTGGATTAGAACTATTAAAAGATCATGATGTAGAAATGTACGATAAAGAGGAGTTAATTTCTATAGATGAATTAACAGAGCGTGTAAAAGATAAAGATGCATTGTTAAGTTTACTTTCGACAAAGGTGCCAAAAGAAGTTATTGATGCAGCCCCTCATTTAAAGATTGTTGCAAACTATGGTGCTGGTTACGACAATATTGATTACACGTATGCGGGCGAAAAAGGAATTGCAGTTACGAATACACCGAAAGTATCAACGGAAGCGACTGCAGAATTAACATTTGCACTTCTTTTAGCAGCGGCGCGTAGAATTCCTGAAGGGGATACGTTATGTCGTACGACTGGATTTAACGGATGGGCACCGTTATTTTTCTTAGGACGAGAAGTTCATGGTAAGACAATCGGAATTATAGGTCTTGGAGAAATCGGGAAGGCTGTTGCAAAACGTGCGAAAGCATTTGGAATGGATGTTTTATATACAGGGCCAAATCGTAAGCTTGAAGCTGAAAGTGAGCTGGGGGCAACGTATGTGATGTTGGAAGAATTATTACAAACAGCAGACTTTATTACAATTAACTGTGCTTATAATCCAAAATTACATCATATGATTGATGAAGAGCAGTTTAAAATGATGAAGAAAACAGCGTATATTGTAAATGCTTCACGTGGGCCAATTATGAATGAAGCAGCACTTGCTCATGCATTAAAAACGAATGAAATTGAAGGAGCAGCTCTTGACGTGTTTGAATTTGAACCGAAAATTACAGAAGAGCTAAAAGAATTAAAGAATGTAGTACTTGCTCCACACGTAGGGAATGCAACATTTGAAACTCGTGATGCGATGGCTGAAATGGCTGTCAGAAATATTTTAGCTGTATTAAACGGTGAAGAGCCAGTAACACCTGTAAATCAAAAGGTATTAGTTACAAAATAAAAAGAAACCTTCCGGACTCGGAAGGTTTTCTTATTTTTCTTTATTCGCTTTTTTAGACGGTCTTTGTCTAATGAATTGAGATAACATGTACAAAATATATAGTGGAATGGCAATAAATAAGAAAACAGAAAAATTTCCAAATCCTGTTTGATACATTGTAATAATGATTCCAACTAAAAATAGTGTAATAATGATGCTATATCGTGGAATTGGTACATCTTTTAAACTTGGGATACGAATGCGGCTCACCATTAAAAATGCGAACGTTACAAATACGGTAATAAGAACGATTTTTGGAATGGTATGTGAAAATAATGTTAAGAAAGCAACAAGCCCTCCCGCTGCTGTAATCGGTACTCCAGTGAAATATTTCATTGAAGTAGAAGATGGTGTTACATTAAATCGTGCTAAACGATATGCTCCGAAAAGAGGGAATAATCCCGCTATGTATAATCCGATGATTCCGTAGTTTGAGAAAGATGTGTAATACATTAAAACAGCTGGTGCTGCACCAAATGTTACGACATCTGCAAGCGAGTCGAGCTCTTTTCCCATTTGTGAATCAACACGTAATAAACGAGCAACACGACCATCAAGACTATCTAACATCATCCCGATAAGTACTAAAATAGCAGCTGATTTATAATATCCTAAAGATGCATAGCCGATTGATAAAAATCCGCTATATAAATTTCCGAGCGTAAATAAGTTTGGAATAGCTGCTCTATACAAAATCTGATCCCTTGCTTTCTGTAATAAATTCTTAATTAGTGTATGAAAGTTTACTTATTTTATCATACCATAAATTTATTCCTCATACGAAAGAAATTACCAATTTGTGAAAGATTTCATAGAAGGATGGTTTGAAAATTAAGTGAAAATAAAAAGAGGAAGCAACTTGTATAAAGTTGCTTCCTTTACTATTCAAATTTCGTTGTCATCGTTCCAGTTTTATATCGATTATTAGGATCGAAGCGTAATAAATCTCCATAAATTAATTTATCGGAGAGTTTTAATTCTGTTTTTGCTTTTTCAATATACGGCTGGCATAGCGTCATGTCAGCTTCTTCACCCGTACTTCTTTTGTAGCACATATTTTTTGTATAAACATACTCTTCAGAAACAAAGCTACCATCACGCATTACCATAAGCGGGTCTTTCTCTTTAATAAATAAGTCAGTTCCAAATTCAACGGATTTATTTGTTTTAATACCAAGTAAATGAAGGAGCGTTGGCTTAATATCAATTTGACCGGATACTTTAGAAACAACTTTTCCTTCTTGGCCAGGCACATGAATAATAAGAGGGACTCGTTGTAATTGCATAGAATCGAATGGTGTAATAGTATCTTTTCCTAGGAACTGTGCCATAGCTGCGTTATGGTTTTCGGAAATACCGTAATGATCACCATAGATGACAATAACGGAATTATCATACAATCCTTCTTCTTTTAATTGTTTAATAAATAATTTAAGAGCTTCATCTGTGTAACGAACAGTTGGGAAGTAGCGGTTTACAACACCACTTTCCGAGTTGAATTCATCAACATATTGATCTTCCGGATTTAGAAGAAATGGAAAATGATTTGTTAATGTAATAAATTTTGTATAGAACGGTTGCGGTAAAGATTTTAACTTTGGAATAGATTGTTCAAAGAACTCTTTATCTTTTAATCCCCAACCGACAGACATTTGCTCCGTTCCTGCGTAATCATTTAAATTAAAGTAACGATCATATCCAAGCGCAGGATACATTACATCCCGATTCCAAAACGTTTTATCATTTGAATGGAAGACGGCAGAAGAATATCCGTATTTCTTTAATTGTTCTGGTGTCGCTGTGTATTCATTTGTTGCATGAGTAAAGAATACAGAACCACGATCTAGCGGATAAAGTGAGTTTTCAACGATAAATTCAGCATCAGAAGTTTTACCTTGTCCAGTTTGATGATAGAAGTTATCGAAATAGAAACTATCCTTAATAAATTCATTTAAAAATGGTGTAATTTCTTTTCCATTTATTTTTTTATTAATAACAAAGCTTTGTGTAGATTCCATTGAAATTAAAATTACATTTTTACCTTTTGCAGCTCCAAATAAGTTTTTATCAACTTGTTTGTCTTTTGAGTCTGTATAGTTTTTAATTTCAGAAAACCCATCCCCACTTGCAAATACACGCTCAGCTGAGGACTTGGATTGAAGCGTAATATCAAATAGATGATATGTGTATAAACCTAAATTCTTCACGACAGTTTGACGGTCAAATGAGCGTGAGAACATTTGTGGTTTATAAATAACTGATACAACAATTTGTAGTGCTAATAAAGCTGTTACACCGCTAAAGAAAGTTCGCTTCTCTGAGCGGGAAAGTGGTGTTTTGTCGCCAAATGATGGGAATTTACGCGAAATAAACATTAAAATAATTGCATCTGCAAATAAAAGTAATGTTTTGTACGTAAAGAGTTCTTTTATACTTGTCCCTAAATCAGCCATATTGTTTGTTTGGAATAAAACTGGGAAAGTAACGAAATCGTTATAGAACCCATAAAACATTGCGTTTCCAAATAAAATAAATGACAGTATAAAACTGATTCCAATTATAATTCGGTTTCGGTGCTTAGATGCAAGTAAAGCTAAGCCGAAAAATAAAAGTAACGCAGCTAGTGGATTGATAAAAAGCATGAATTCTTCAAAGAAATTATCAATTTTAATATCAAATGCTAGCTTGTACACAATATATGTTTTAATCCATAGTAAAACGACTGCAACGAGTGCAAATCGCAGTTTTGGAAACAGATGTTGTAGCATAATATACTCCTCTCCTAAAAAGCATGACAGTTCTTGAGAGTCAGTTTGCTTAACGACTCATTTTATATATACGAACAGTCCTTTGTTATTATGATTATTATACTATGAGTATCATTATACGAAAATAAAAGAAGGTTGTGGGCTTTTTTATAATAATCGAGTAGAAAAAGAGTGGTGGGAGACAATAAAACAGAATTTCTATGTATGATAATTATTGTACGCAGAAAGAATCGCGTGATAATACGGAGGTTATAATGCGAAAATTATTATATTTTATAGCATGCAGTAGTGTTATACTTTTTACTTCACCGAGTGTGTCGGTAGCCCAATATGATGCACCTCTTATGGAAGATGCACTTTATTCTGTTTTATTTCCAAAAATAAATAAAGCAATTGAAAAACAATATGGAAGTTTGAAACCTTATCAATGTCCTAAAATTATTAGTTTAAAAAAAGTGTATAGCGGTACATATTTATTTCAAGCAAGTATTGAAGTGACAAAGTATGAACGTGTTGCTGGGAAAATTGCTCCACCATTTGAGAAGGTAACGATTACATTTAATAACGAAGAAGGCGAATGGGAAGTAACAAAGGTATTAGTAAAGCGCTTACCAGACGATACGAAATTAAACTGCAAAAAAACAATATAAAAAATTGTTTGACAAATAAAATGGTCCTTTGGTATTGTTAATAGCAACAATTAGATGTTTGAAAATTAAATAGACTTACCTCATCTACTCTCAAAGGTAGAGGCCGCGATAGGAAAGAGTAAGCTATGGGAGATTTAATGGAATCTGTGATCATAGGTTGAAAGGGACTATTGCCGAAATATAAGAATAACCATCTTATTCATATATTGGGACTGCATTGAATAAATGTAGTACTGTCATAAGATTTATTTTATGGAGAGCTATTTGGAGATGTTGATGCGGTTTCTTATTTTGAGGAGATAACAACTCGTTTATTTTTTCAATATATATTTTTCCTAATAAGAAACGCGTGTGAACATTGTTCCGCGCGTTTTTTGTCTATCTAAAAGCGTGCTGCAATGAATAGAAGATTGGGGTTATGAGTTTTAGAGGAAATAAGGGAGGAATTTAAATGTATTTACACGGCACAAGCCGAATTAATGGGCAAGGACACTTAGAAATTGGAGGGTGCGATACGACGCAGCTAGCAAAGCAATACGGAACACCACTTTATGTATACGATGAAGAGTCTATTCGAGGAAAATGCCGAGCATTTCATCGTGCTTTTAAAGAAAGTGGTTTCTCTTATCAAGTAGCATATGCAAGCAAGGCGTTCTTGTGCATGGAGATGTGCCGAGTAGCTCGTGAAGAGAATATGTCATTAGACGTTGTCTCTGGGGGAGAATTATATACTGCGCTCCAAGCAGGATTTCCGGCATCACGTATTCATTTTCATGGAAATAATAAAACAGAAGAAGAAATAGTGATGGCTCTTCAGGCGAATATCGGTTGTTTTGTCGTAGATAATTTCTTTGAATTAGAAGTTTTACACGATTTAGCGATGCAACATGGAAAGTTTGTGAACATATTAATTCGTGTAACGCCTGGAGTAGAGGCGCACACACATGAATATATTACGACAGGCCAAGATGATTCGAAATTTGGATTTGGCGTTTCAAACGGTCAAGCGATGCAGGCAATTAGATTTGCTTTACAAAAATCCAATTATAATGTGCTAGGGATCCATTCACATATTGGATCGCAAATATTTGAAACAGCTGGTTTTGTTCGAGCGATTGAAGTTCTTCGCCAATTTTTAGTAGAAGTGAGAGAGCAAACAAACTATGTAGTAAAAGTGTTAAATGTAGGCGGGGGATTTGGAATACGCTACACAGAGTCAGATACACCATTAACTCTTGAGACATATGTGCGAGCTGTAACAAGTGCAGTGAGAGAACAATTTACTGTATGTGAATATCCATTGCCAGAAATATGGATTGAACCAGGACGTAGCATTGTAGGTGATGCTGGGACAACAATTTATACAGTTGGATCTGTGAAAGATATTCCTGGTATTCGGAAATATGTATCAGTCGATGGTGGAATGACAGATAATTTAAGACCTGCTTTATATAGCGCGCGTTATGAAGCGATGTTAGCGAATCGAGGGAATGATGAGAATGAGGAACTCGTTTCGATTGCCGGGAAATGCTGTGAGAGTGGAGACATGTTGATTTGGGATATTCATTTACCAAAAGTCGCTTCTTCTGATTTACTAGCAGTTTCCTGTACAGGAGCATACGGGTACTCGATGGCGAATAATTACAATCGGATTCGAAGACCAGCCGTTGTCTTTGCAAAAGGCGGAACATCGCAAGTAGTTGTGGAACGCGAAACATATGAAAATATTATTGGGAACGATCGCATACGTATTAAAGAGCTTGTCTAAATAGAAAAAGGGGTTGTTCGGATGGGCAATTCCTTTTTTGTAAAAATAAAATAATTAAAATATATCGGAAAACTAGGATTGAAAAAAATCAGAATTATGATAAAATACAAATACAAAGCTTATCAAGAGAAGCGGAGGGAACTGGCCCGAAGAAGCTCGGCAACCTGCTTATAGAAAGCAAGGTGCTAAATCCAGCAAAATGGAATCCATTTTGAAAGATAAGGTAAAATATATTACCGAACAGTCTTTTCGAAATGGGAAAGATTTTTTTTATGAATAAAAAGGGGGGCTGTTCGCGTGGGTGTACGGGAACATTTTGATGAAGTATCCGAGAAGATTGAAGCGATGCTTGCTGATATGAAATATGGTTCAATTACAATTGTTGTGCAAGATGGAAAAGTAATTCAGTTAGAGAAAAGTGAAAAAGTACGTTTAAAGTGAAAAGCGCTGACTAGAAAAACTAGAGGCGGTTTTAACCTATTTTCATTAGGTTAAAACCGTCTTTTTGCTTTTACAGGGGGAAAAAACATGTTGACGTATGAAACGTGGGAAGAAAATGTTGTTTCGTTTTCGGAAGAAGATGAAACAAAAGGCGCGCTATCAGTATTAAAGTGGGCTTATAAAGAATATAAAGATGAAATCGTCTACGCATGTAGCTTTGGGGTGGAAGGTATGGTATTGCTGCACCTTATAAACCAAGTAAATCCATCTGCTAAAGTTGTATTTTTAGATACAAATGTTCATTTTCAAGAAACATATGAATTAATTCAAAAAGTGCGGAGGCGATTTCCTTCATTAAATATTATAGAAAAACAACCGGAACTTACGCTTGATGAACAAGAGAAGTTGCATGGTGAGAAATTATGGGAAAGTAATCCGAATCTTTGTTGTAAGATTAGAAAAATTTTACCGTTAGAAAAATCATTAGCAGCGGAAAAAGCGTGGATATCGGGCTTAAGAAGGGAACAATCAGAAACACGTAAGCATACAAAGTTTATAAATCAAGATCATCGTTTTCAATCTATTAAAGTTTGTCCACTCATTCATTGGACGTGGAAAGAAGTTTGGCGATATGTATACAAACATAGCTTGCCGTATAACCCGTTGCATGATGTTGGCTATCCAAGTATTGGGTGTGAGAAATGTACGTTACCTGTAGGGGATGGTGGCGATTCAAGAGATGGTAGATGGGCTGGGAAAGTGAAAACCGAATGTGGTCTTCATTACCAATAAGATGAATCTTGAAATAAAGCTAAGAGAGGATATAGAAAAATGAGCATAGTAAACGAATTAGTAAACCGTATAGATGAGACATATGACGTATCACAAATTGAAAAAGAAATTAAATTAGACAATATTGCGTTAAGTGATTTAGAACTATTGGCGACAGGTGGATATAGCCCCCTTACTGGTTTTTTAGGGAAGGAAGATTATGATTCAGTTGTAGAAACGCTTCGTTTAGCAAATGGTAGTGTGTGGAGTATACCGATTACATTACCGGTAACAGAAAAAGTCGCAGAAAGCCTGAAGGTTGGAGAGGAAGTAAAGCTTGTCAACAATGGAAATATATACGGTGTCATTCAAATAGAAGATATTTTTGTACCAGATAAAGAAAAAGAAGCGTTACTTGTATATAAAACAACGGATGAGGCTCATCCAGGAGTGAAAAAATTATATGAACGACCAAACGTTTACGTTGGAGGAACTATTATTCTAACAAAACGCTTTGAAAATAATCAATTTCCTTCTTATCATTTAGACCCAATTGAAACGAGGGAAGCATTTAAAAAACGTGGGTGGAAAACAGTGGTCGGATTTCAAACGAGAAACCCGGTACATCGTGCCCATGAGTATATTCAAAAATCTGCTCTTGAAATTGTAGATGGTCTCTTTTTAAATCCGCTCGTCGGAGAAACGAAATCGGATGATATTCCTGCTGATGTAAGAATGGAAAGCTATGAAGTACTTCTTCAAAAATATTATCCGAAAAATCGTGTCTTTTTAAGTGTATTTCCTGCTGCCATGCGTTACGCAGGACCAAGGGAAGCGATATTTCATGCGTTAGTAAGAAAGAATTTTGGATGTACCCACTTTATAGTAGGGCGTGATCATGCTGGAGTAGGAGATTATTACGGAACGTATGAAGCGCAAGAAATCTTCACAAATTTTACGATAGAAGAGTTAGGAATTACACCACTATTCTTTGAACATAGTTTTTACTGCACGAAATGTGAAGCGATGGCTTCAACGAAAACATGTCCGCACGGAAAAGAAGATCATGTTATTTTATCGGGTACGAAAGTAAGAGAATTATTAAGAAACGGTGAGATTCCGCCAAGTACATTTAGTCGTAAAGAAGTAGTGGAAGTGCTAATTAAAGGCTTGAAAAAAGAAGTAGTAACAGAATAGGGAGAGAACGAGATGGATACGAATATTACTTGGCATACAGCTTCGGTTTCAAAAGATGAGAGAAGAGTGAAGAATGGACATCATAGTTTTGTAATTTGGTTTACTGGTTTATCAGCTTCGGGTAAATCTACAGTAGCGAATGCGGTCGCTCGTAAACTGTTTGAAAAGAATATTGGAAATTATGTGCTGGATGGGGATAACATTCGCCACGGTTTAAATAAAGACTTAGGATTTTCTGAAAGTGATCGCATGGAAAATATAAGACGTATTGGCGAAGTGGCAAAGTTATTTGTAGATCAAGGAGCAGTTGTCCTTACAGCATTTATTTCACCATTTCGAGTAGACCGCAAACAAGTAAGAGATTTATTAGCGGCAGATGAATTTATTGAAATTTTTGTGAAGTGTCCGATTGAAGAGTGTGAGAAACGTGATCCGAAAGGGCTTTATAAAAAGGCAAGGAAAGGTGATATTAAGGATTTCACAGGTATTGATTCGCCTTATGAAGAGCCAGAGCAAGCGGAATTAATTGTAGAAACGCACAAATATTCTATTGAAGAATGTGCAGAACAAATCGTGAAGTACTTACAAGAGCGTAGTTTTATATAGGGGGATAAACAATGAGTTATGAAAAAGTATGGGCTAACAATGAAAAATTAAATCAGACCGAGAAAAATAAATTAGAAAAAGATGGCTTAGAAATTTTTAATGATATTCCTTACTATGCGGAAAATGGTTTCGAATCTATTCCGAAAGAAGAGTGGGATGCCTTTAAATGGGCAGGCTTGTATTTACAAAGACCGAAAGAAGCTGGTTATTTTATGATGCGGGTAAATATTCCGTCAGGGATTATTACAAATGCACAGGCAGAAGTACTTGCTTCTATCGCTGAAGATTATGGACGTGATGTAATAGATATTACGACGAGACAGGCGATCCAGTTTCACTGGTTAGAAATTCAGCAAATTCCAGATATTTTTAAAAGGTTAGCAAGAGTTGGGTTATCTTCAGCGGGGGCTTGTGGTGATATAACGCGGAATATTACAGGTAATCCGCTTGCTGGCATTGATGCAAATGAACTATTTGATACAACGCATATTGTAAAAGAAGTATATGATTACTTCCAACATAATGAAGAGTTTTCTAACTTGCCACGTAAATTTAAAATGTCTATTAGTTCTAATATTTATAATTCAGCAAACGCAGAGATTAACTGTGTTGCATTTACACCTGCTACGAAAGAAATAGATGGTGAGAAAAAAGTTGGTTTTCATATAAAAGTAGGTGGAGGATTATCAGCCCGTCCGTATTTAGCTGAGGAATTAGATGTATTCGTTTTACCAGAAGAAGTGAAGGCGGTGGCGATTGCAATTGCTACTATATTCCGTGATTTTGGATATCGTGAGAAACGTCATTTAGCGCGTTTGAAATTTCTTATTGCGGACTGGGGAGCAGAGAAATTTAAAGAGAAACTAATAGAGTATACAGGGCCTTTACAAAGTAAAGGGGAAAGTGCACTCAAAGGATGGAATGCAGGCTATTTTTATGGTGTTCAAGACCAAAAACAAGAGGGATTAAAATATGTAGGTTTTAATGTACCGGTAGGTCGTTTACATGCAGAAGAAATGTTTGAGGTTGCAAGAATCGCAAAGCAATATGGAAATGGACAAATTCGTACATGTAACTCGCAAAACTTCATTATTCCGAACGTTCCTCCGGAAAATGTAAAAGGATTACTTAGTGAACCGCTGTTTGAAGCGATATCTGCTAGCCCGAAATCATTTATTGGTCATGCGGTTTCATGTACCGGTATTGAATATTGTAATCTTGCACTAGTAGAAACGAAAGAAAGATTACGAAAAATTGCAGAATACTTAGATACACAAATTGCACTCGATGTTCCAGTTCGAATTCATATGGTAGGCTGCCCGAATTCATGTGGTCAACGTCAAATTGCTGACATTGGGTTACAAGGGGTGAAAATGAAAACGAAGGAAAAAGGCATTGTTGAAGCGTTTGAAATATACGTAGGTGGAACATTGTTAGATGGCGGTGCCTACAATCAAAAGTTAAAAGGAAAAATAGATGGCGAGGATCTACCTGATGTACTCGCATCATTTATAAGTTATTTCAAAGAGAATAAATTACCAGCCGAGACATTTTATGATTTTGTAGGTCGTGTTGGTGTAGATACATTACAAATAGCGTTAAATAACGTGTTAGAAGAAGTCATAGCGTCTTAGGAGGGACGATATGGATTTATATCGATTTGAAGCTGTATTAGTGAGTGATATTGTTCCGATAGTTGTTGTTGCTCAAAGTGAAGAACAGGCATTTAAGCTTGCGGAGATTGAGCTTGAAAAGCATTTTTTACCGTTGCCAGAGGTAAAAGAGATTTCTTTGTTTGAAAAAAAGAAGATTCGAAAAGGTGCGGCATTTGTTATTCATGAGTAGAGATCAGTAATACGAAAAAATAAAAACTTCCATTCTTATATACGAATGGAAGTTTCATTTTAATAGAAGAAATGAGGAGAGATGATGGGAAAGGTTTATATTGTTGGAGCGGGTCCTGGCGATCCAGATTTAATTACTGTTAAAGGGTTGAAATGTATTGAGAAGGCAGATGTTATTTTATACGACCGACTTGTGAATAAAGAGCTGCTTTCACACGCAAAGCCTGACGCGGATTTAATTTATTGTGGAAAACTCCCGAATTATCACACGATGAAGCAAGAGACAATTAACACGTTTCTTATTAAGTATGCGAAAAAAGGAAAAGTTGTAACGAGGCTTAAGGGCGGCGATCCATTTGTGTTTGGTAGAGGGGGAGAAGAAGCTGAAGCATTAGCAAAGCAAGGTGTACCATTTGAAATCATTCCTGGTATTTCAGCTGGAATAGCTGCTCCTGCTTATGCGGGCATTCCAGTGACGCACCGTGATGCAAGTGCAAGTTTTGCTATTGTGACTGGGCATAGGAAAGAAGGTGCTGAAGAAGAAGTGAAATGGGAGAGTTTAGCGAAAGGTGTAGAGACTTTAGCGGTATATATGGGGGTTAGTAATTTGCCCTACATATGTGAGCAACTTATGAAGCATGGAAAAGATAAAAGTACGCCAGCTGCTATTATTGAGCAGGGGACGACGTCTATGCAACGCACAGTTGTTGGAACGTTAGGGACAATTGTAGATGTTGCGAAAAAAGAGCAAATTCAAAATCCGAGTATGATTGTAATTGGAGAGGTTGTCCGTTTTAGAGAAAAAATTCATTGGTTTGAGAAGCAGACAGAAAATGCTTATCAAGTAAGTGGAGTGTTGTAAAATGAAAGCCGTCTTATATATATGTCATGGAAGTCGTTTGAAGACAGCGAAAGAAGAGGCGATTCAATTTATTACATCGTGTATGAGCCGTATAGAAGCGACTATTCAAGAAGTTTGTTTTTTAGAGTTAGCGAATCCTTCTATTGAAGATGGTTTTCGTACATGTGTGAAGCGTGGGGCCACTGAGATTATTGCTATCCCTGTTTTTTTATTAGCGGCAGGGCATGTAAAAAAAGATATCCCTTTTGAATTGGAAAAGTTAACTAATCAATTTTCGGATGTTAAAGTGACCTATGGTAATCCGTTTGGTGTATCAAAAACACTTGTTAAATCGGTGTATAGCGGAAGTGGCATCGAACAGGAAGATAAAAATGAAGTGACGTTACTTCTTGTTGCAAGAGGGAGCAGTGATCCTGAAGTATTAAGAGATATAAACTGGATTGCTTCTTTATTTCAAACAAAAGAGAAGGTTAAAAAAGTAGAAGTTTGTTATTTAGCGGCTGCAGAGCCAAAATTTGAGGAGAAGTTAAAGGAAGTTGTAGAACAAAAAGAAAAGAACATCGTTGTACTGCCTTACTTGTTATTTACAGGTTTACTTATGAAACATATTGAGAAAGAAGTGCGCCAATATGAATTGGGAGAGATAAAAATCAGTCCATATTTAGGGAAGAATGAAGCGTTTCAAGATATGTTAATTCAGAAAACGACGGAGTTATTGAAAGGAGATCAGTATGTATCCACTTACAGTGCGAGTTAATGAGAAACGCGTTGTTGTTATTGGTGGGGGAAAAGTTGCAGGATTTAAAATTATTCCTTTACTCAAACAGGGTGCGGATATAGTTGTGATAAGTCCAGAATTAGATGCGAATTTAGTAAAACTTGTGGAAGAAAAGAAAATTCGTTGGTATCAAAGAGAATATGAGAAAAGTGATATTAAAAGTGCTTTTTTAGTTGTTGCAGCGAGTAGTGATTCAATATTAAATGAACAAGTTGCTGAAGATGCCGCCGAGAATCAATTAGTAAATGTTATTACAAATCCGGAAAGTGGTAATGTTCATTTTCCGGCAGCAATTCATCGTGGTTTACTTAATATAGCAGTTTCTACTGGGGGAGCGAGCCCTAAGCTCGCAAAAAAAATTCGAGATGATATTGCAAATAAATATGATGAGACATATGAATCGTATTTAGATTTTTTATATGAAGTAAGGTTGAAGTTAAAAGATTTACAGTTAGAAAAGAGGGCACGAAATATATTGCTCCAAGAAGTGTTAAAATCAGTATATGTGCAAAACGAGGGGAAAAGAGAAAGTTTTTTACGAGAATTAGAGGAAAAGATTTTAAAATAATAAAAGATAAAGTGAGCTTTACAAATATAAAAATATAATTTATAATCACAAGTAACTTCAATAGATAAAATCGATGAGCAAGAAGAGTACGTATATTTGATGCGTTCAGAGAGCTGGGGTTAGGTGGGAGCCCGGTACGATAAAATATACAGAATGGGCTTGCGAGAGGTATGTTGAACATTGTAGTAGGCAACCCGGGTTCCGCCGTTAAAAGGATAGAGTATCGGAATTATTCCTGTACTTGAACAAGTGGGATTTATCAATCCAATTGAGGTGGTACCACGGTATTTATATTACATATATCGTCCTCTACATGCATATTTGCGTGTAGGGGACTTTTTTATTTTCTAAAGGAGGTGTGCGAGTATGAAATGAAAGTGTATAATTAACAAAAATTTAAATATTCAGAAAAGGAGAATTTATGATGAAAGAAACACAGCAATGGACGTCGAAAATAGGCTTTGTACTCGCAGCAGCCGGAGCCGCAGTAGGTCTTGGTGCGATATGGAAATTTCCATATGTTGCAGGTAATGGCGGGGGAGGCGCATTCTTCCTTGTATTTTTACTATTAACTTTATTTATAGGTATGCCTCTTCTAATAGCGGAGTTTGTTATTGGACGTAGCACGCAAAAAGAGGCGGTTACAGCTTATAAAGTACTAGTGCCAAATAGCAAATTATATCCTTGGATTGGTCGTATGGGAGTTGTTACTTGTTTTAGTGTACTATCTTTTTATAGTGTTGTAGGTGGATGGATTTTACTTTATTTATATTATAGTGTGACAGGAAGTTTCTGGAATGGAGCAGCTGATTATGGACAATTGTTCGGTGAAACGATTTCAAATCCATTAAGCGCGATTGGAGCACAATTTATCTTTATGCTTTGTACGATTTTTGTTGTAAGTAAAGGTGTAGAGAAAGGTATAGAAAAGGCAAGTAAGTACATGATGCCGCTATTATTTATTTTATTTATTGCGATTATTGTTCGTGCGCTAACACTCGATGGTGCTTTTGCTGGAGTAGAGTTCTTCTTAAAGCCAGATTTTTCAAAGCTTACAGCAGATACGATTTTATATGCGATGGGACAATCTTTCTTCTCGCTAACTGTAGGTGCCTCGGTAATGGTAACGTATAGTTCGTATTTAAAGAAAGAAGAACATTTAGCGAAATCAGCAACATCTATTGTAAGTTTAACGGTTTTTGTTACAGTACTTGCAGGATTAGCAATTTTCCCAGCGATTTTTGCGTTGGGAGTTAAACCGACTGAAGGACCAGGACTACTGTTTATCGTCCTTCCAGCAGTATTTGCAAAAATACCATTTGGTCAATTTTTCTTTATTATGTTTTTAATTTTATTCTTCTTTGCGACTTTAACATCAGCAATTTCAATGCTTGAAATTGTAGTAGCATCTGTTGCGAAAGGTAATGAGAAGAAGCGTCCGTCAGCATCATTATTAATTGGTATTCTTATTTTTGCAGTCGGTATTCCATCAGCTTTATCATTTGGGATTATGAGTGACGTGAAAATATTCGGGAAAACATTCTTTGATTTAGTTGACTTTTCGGTAAGTAACGTATTGCTGCCGTTAGGAGTACTAGCTATTTCATTATTTGTACCAAATAAAATGAGTAAAGAGTTATTGATGAAAGAATTAGAAGTGACGGAAACGAAGGGGAAAACGTTATTTAATATTTGGTTCTTCTTACTTCGTTATGTTATTCCGGTAACTGTAATAATTGTATTTTTAAATGCGATAGGTGTATTTAAAATGTTTGCATAAAAAAAGGCGGGGATCTGGTATTATCCCCTATAGGTAGACAGTAAAAAAAGAGTCCATCTGATATGATGGACTCAATACTGTTTTATCTGGAGGGGATTTTTTTATGGCAAGAAAAGGACAATCATTTCAAAAATATACAGAAGAACTAAAGCGA
>NZ_SEIY01000039.1:0-5502 GCF_004634455.1 Bacillus sp. 007/AIA-02/001 | reverse complement strand
TACTTTTACTAATCCTGGATATTGATATTCTTTATTTTTCTTTTCACCTTGACTCGTTAATTCATATGGTTCATACACATGAAATGCGTAAAGCGTTTTTTTATCCTTTACTAAAGGCCCATGGAGTAGCATATAAACCTGAATCTAAAATAACCGGTGTTTCTTGGTCTACTTCACGAATGGAATTGATTACCTTTTGATACAATCTGTTTAAATCCGCTGTCGTTCCCTCCACTTTTGCATACCATTTCTCGTAATCTTCCGTCCAAAAATCATTATATCTATTATTTTTAGCTGTTTCTGGATGTGGTTCATTTATAATATTATAACCAACCACCGCGGGGTGATCTTTTAGTTCCAAAGCGAGGTCCTTCCAAAATTGACTTGCTTGATCTTGATACTTCTTTTCTTCCTGTACTTTCTAATATAGATAAAAACGTTTATATCCTAGAAACCTCAAAAACATTAGGCTATTACTTCTCTCTGTCGTTCAACATATTTCTACTACATATAATTAAATATTTTTTCAAAAACCACTCCATCAAAGAACATAGGTTCGTGTATAATAATAACAAGAACGAATGTTCTCGTTATTATTAGGAGGAGTTATAGTGTATGACTATTCAATTTTACCGAATAGAATCATTTTATGTGTTGATCTTCGTAGCTTTTATGCTTCTGTTAGTTGCATCAAAATGGGATTAGACCCACTTCATACAAAATTAGCTGTAGTCGGTGATGTGAATAGGAATGGGTCCATTGTTTTAGCCGCAACTCCACCTTTAAAAGCAATGGGAGTAAAGAAGTTGGCAAGGCTATACGAGATTCCTAGGCAAAAAGATATCCTTATTGTGAATCCAATTATGGGAACCTATATTAAGTGCTCCAATTACATAACGAAGTTAGCTCTACAATATGTTCCTATTGAAGACTTTCATCAATACAGCATCGATGAATTTTTTATGGATATTACCGATAGCATCCATCTATTTGCCCGAAATCCAAATGAATTTGCATTACAGTTTAAACGTGAAATATATGAACACACACGAATTGAATGCACAATCGGGATTGCACCTAACCTATTGATGAGTAAGGTAGCTTTAGATATTGAAGCAAAGAAAAATAAAGACGGAGTCGCTTATTGGACATACGAAGATATACCTACAAAATTATGGAGCATACGGCCGCTTAGTAAGTTTTGGGGTATTTCGCATAAAACAGAAACAAAATTAAATCAAAAAGGAATACATTCTATTGGAGATTTAGCTAATTATCCTCTTAAATATTTAAAACAAAGCTTCGGTGTGATTGGAGAAGAATTACACTTACATAGTAATGGGATTGATTTTAGTCGAATTTCAGAGAAATATGTTCCGGTTACAACTTCTATAGGAAAAAGCCAAATTTTAATGCGTGATTATACAATAGAAGAATTTCCAATTATCCTACTGGAACATACCGAAGAAGTTTGCTATCGATTAAGACAACAAAACAAACTTGCTCGAACCGTTCATTTCTCTGTTGGTTATAGCAAGGATAATGCAGGTGGCATTAGAAAAACACATAGTTTAAGCCGTCCTACAAATTTAACAATGGATATTTATCATATCTGTACATACTTTTTACATCAGCAATATACTGGTGAACCCATTCGTAGCATAAACATATCCTTAACAAACCTAATTCAAGAAGGGGAAGAACAAATTTCTCTTTTTGATGATGTCACAAAACGAGAACAAGAAGTGAAGTTGACAAAAGTAATGGATGAAATACGCACAAAGTTTGGGAAAAACAGTATTTTACGAGGGATTTCCTACACGCATAGCGCTACAGCTAGACACAGAAACACACTAATAGGAGGACATAAATCATGAGTAACGCCAATATGCCAAAAGGAAGAGGAATGGTCAAATGGTCTCCGTTCGCAGCAATGCCAGAACAATTCGCCGGAATACGTGAAATAATTAAAGAGAAAAATAAAATAGCACGTCCCATTTTAACCTCTAAAGAAAAAGAACTGATTGAGAACATGCTTTTATGTTCCTTATTATCCGAAGAAGAAATACTAATTACATATTATGAAGGCGGCTATTTACTTACTAACTATATGACCATCATTGATATAGATCCGTTAAATAGCGCTATCATATGTACGGATGCTTTCTACAATAAGTTAACACTACAATTTTCGGATATACTGGATGTAAAATAGAATAGATTTAAACGTTTGGATTGTTATAAAGGAGCGTATAAAATGCAAGGGAATCAGATAAGAAAGAATACACCAAGAACAGTTATTCATAACAATATAAATAACTATCCCTATTTAAATATACCTATGATTATTAATGAGAACAGTGGAATAACTTACGAGGTTTTAAGCACGGGTTTTCATAATAATGATGCAGTAGCAATAATAACAACGGACGGTTTCACTACAACTAAGGTAAATACACCAATCGTAACAGTAAAAAACGATGATAGTAGTATCCAAGTATTCCGTTTACCCTTAGAATTGGATTATTGGGTGCTTTCATGTATGCGTGCTGCTTCAACAGGAAAAAATCCGTTCCCCTGTAAAGTTGCTTTTGGAATCATTGATACTAAATTTCATGTGGAATTCAAGTAAGAAAGGAGCAAATTAATTTGCTCTTTTTATCGTTTTTGGGACATTAATTTTTCTTAAGCTGATGGGCATGTAGTCGTATCCCTCACTATTAAATTTCAAATGCATAAAAATGAAAAAAAGTTTAAAATAATTTATATACAAATGAAATAATCCAGCGAGAGTATCAAACTGTATACAATTTGCCTTTTCACACTAAAAAATGATACTAAAGTCATTGAAAGGCACCTCAGGTTGTCTTTTTCTTAATTCTAATCTGCGGTAACAAATTCATATTTTTTATATAAAAAGTGGAAAAAATATTTTATAATTCTATTTAGATTAATATTACGTTTTTAATATAAAACTTATAGAAAAATGGCGGTGATTGATTTTATGTTTAATATTTCAAAGGGTGCGATGATAGATACAATAAACAATATAATTTACAACATTGCTCTTTATGTCTTTGTATTTATTATTTGCATGTGGATTTTAGTATGTATTGTTCGATTATTTGTAGGGGGATTATCTAGAGTAATACCTATAACGTATACACCTTCGTTGCAATCTAAAGGAAATGGAAAAAGAAAACAAAATAAAAAAAGGAATGCGTCTTATAGAGTTCAATCAGTTGGAAAGAAAGCAAATACAAATAAAGTTGTAAATTCTGATTTGGATGATGAAGATGATTTTAACGACTATTATGACGACTACAGTTCCCCTAGCTATTATAGCTCTTCTAATAGTTCAAGTTCTGAAAGTTCATATAGTAACTCCAATTATAACAACACTTCTAGTTACAAAAATGAAGATTCCTCTAGATATGATAGTCCTTCTTATAATTCTAGTTATAATAGTAACTCAGATGAAAATGATTACTAATAAAATACTAACTTGTATGATAGTGCATAATCTATTTGTCATAAGAATGCACTCATCCATGTATTCATAATATATTAAATTGCAACAATCATTTTGGTTAGAAATCATATCCATAACATTCAACTTAAGATGGTTCCATACGGAGAAAGGCGCCTTTGGTGTCTTTTCTTTGTATGGATCAGTACCAAGCTTCACAAAACAATTTTCCTTTTTTGATTTGCTCTATTTGACGCTGTTCATGCAAATTGAATCATTCTATCCACTAAAAAAGAAATAATTCTCCAAGAGCTGAATATATCACTCAATAAAGCAATTTTTCATATAATTGATTTCTGGTTTCATCTAGACCTATATCCTTAGACTTCTACGCTCGAAGTATCCTTTACGAATCAAACATTCCTTCACTGCTACGGCAATTAAATCTTTTCTTGCTGCAGTAGTTTTTCTAATTCATGAAGAAATGTATGAGTTTTCTCAACATCCTTTAAGATATCCTCTAGGTTCTCATTTGCTACAAAATCTCTAATAGAATGGTTAAAAACCATTAACCTACCATATCTATACTCTATTTCTTTAAACCACACTTCTTTTTCCAAAAGCTTAAAATTTTTACGAATGACTTTTTCCCTTTTTGAAGGGACGGACATAAAGAGTCCTCCTAATACATCACCGATTACATCTCCCATGTGAAAACCTCCTTTTTCTCTATTGTAACATTTAGAAAAAAACGATATATAGTAACATTTCCAATACACTTCAAATAACGATTCGTTACCAATTAGAGTGAACGGTAGAACTTGCGTTATTGTTTTTTTCTTATCTCGACAGAATACGACATCACCATTTACCTTAATTTGGTATAATCATCTGTGGAATTTTACAATTTTCAAAATGGAGGAATTAAACATGTTCAAAAAGTTGAGTACCATTGCATTAGGAAGTGCTTTAGCGATGAGTCTAGTTGCTTGTGATGATTCGTCAAACAAAGCTTCTACAGAAAAAAAAGATGAACCAAAACAAGAGGCTAAGAAAGAAGCAAAACAAGACCAAAAACAAGAAACGAAAAAGGACGATAAAAAGAAGATAACGGTAGCCGATGTGGATACTATTAAAACTGGTGATCCTGTAACTGGTGAAGGCGGAGATAAATACGAGGATCTAGTTGCTAAATATGGCGAGCCTGACATCAAATCTGATTCTACAAGTAAAAATATAAAAACGTATACTGCTAGTTGGAGTAAAAATGCAAAAGGTGGCACAGGAGCTAATTTCACCGTTAGTTTCATTGAAAAAGATGGTCAAAAGTTAGCAGTAAGTAAAACTCAAATAGGGATGGAATAAATAAAATATTTTTAAAATCATCCCTAACACAAGGAATATAGATACTTATTTTACTCTCAAAGGCTGAAACATAACTGCATAACTACTGAAAATAAACATAAAATAGACGTTCTACTCCAAATGGATAGAACGTCTTTTCACTTTACTTCATACATATATCAATTTTTCACTTATTCATTTTGCATTACAATTAAAAAATCGATAAATTCATCTTTATTTACAGGTTTACTGTAATAATAGCCTTGAATTAGATAACATGCATTACGCTGTAATACTGTTAATTGTTCCTTCGTTTCTACTCCTTCTGCGATCACTTTCATGTTTAAAGTATGTGCTAGTGAAATAATGGTTTGTATAATTTCATTTCCATCCGTAGAAGTTCCGATCCTATTAACAAATTCTCTTGGAATTTTCAAGGTATCAATTGGGTACAGAGGCAGATATGCTAATGAAGAATAACCTGTACCAAAATCATCAATTGATAAATGTACACCATATGATTTTAATGCTTTTAACTTCGATAAGGTTTCTTTTTCATCTACCATTGCTATTCGCTCTGTTAATTCCAAATCAATCGAATTAGCAGGTACCCCTATCTCTTCTATGGTAGATATAATGGTTTGAACAAAATCTTTCTGTTCAAACTCTATAGCTGATAAATTTATCCC
>NZ_SEIY01000038.1:0-5843 GCF_004634455.1 Bacillus sp. 007/AIA-02/001 | reverse complement strand
AATGTTATCTAGTTTTGAAGGAATATGCCTTCATAGTTTGGTGATGATGGCAGAGAGGTCACACCCGTTCCCATACCGAACACGGAAGTTAAGCTCTCTAGCGCCGATGGTAGTTGGGACCTTGTCCCTGTGAGAGTAGGACGTCGCCAAGCAACTTTAAGACGAGTCAGAATGACTCGTCTTTTTTGTGTTTTATAAAAATAAGAATGGCTGGTAAATCTCAGTTTATTAAAATTTCACTTTATTGTTCACATCAACAAGTTCAAAACGCTCACAGACGAGTAACATATCTTCAGAGAAATTAAGACCAAGCTCATTTAGTTCCTTTGTAAAAAAACGAACATGGGTGTCTCTCCAGTAATTATAAGTACGATCTCCTTCGCCTTCAGCGATAGCGAATTCTTCGCTTACTTCATTCATTGGTGTTACAGTTACTTCTATTGTCTTAATAATAGCTACAGGTTCATCATTACTATTGAGTATAATACTATAATCAATAGTAGTCGGTAGTGATTCATGTTCTAATTCATAAAAAATGTGACCGGAGCATGTAGCGGTTTTAATACCGTCAATTACTAGTTGTGCAAGATAATTAGGGGCATCCCCAAATTGCCAAGCTGTAACAGATTCTGGTTTTTTGTTGTTTCCCCAATAAGTATCCCAATATGTCTGTGCTAATTGATTCATTTTTATCGTTACCTCACTCTAATTCATATTTAGTCTCTTTATAATTCCTAGGAAATTTACTTACTTATTTAGTATGTCTTTGTACTCATTTAAAAGTTGTAGCGGTGTGTTGCAAATTAAAAAGATACTATGTGGAGTGAATATAGTTTGTAAATATGTTCTGTACATATATGGGATCTTTAATTTTCCAATTGCATTTTATGATAAAGGATGTAGTTACTTAAAGAACGTTCAGATTATGAATGGTAGTTTATTATCACTATGCCATATTGAAGTGAGTAATACTAGAGTTAAAATAGATGAAAAAACTGATATTCTAAATTGAATATCAGTTTAATAATATGTGACTTATATGAATCTATAGCAATACGAAAAGCGTAAATAAGATAGCCAACAAAATACGATAGTACGCAAAAGGTTTTAAACCTATCTTCTCTAAAAGCTTTAGAAAAGTTACTACCGCTAGCATCGCTACTATAAAAGAGGTAATGAATCCTACCGCAAACATAGGGATGTCATCGACACTTAAATACTTCCAACTTTTTAGTAAGTCTAAGCCTGTAGCCCCAATCATTACAGGAAGAGCTATTAGAAAAGAGAATTCAGATGCAGTCTTATAATTTACTTTTGCTAATAGACCTCCAGAGATAGTAGAGCCAGCTCTAGAGAAGCCAGGGTATACTGCTAAGCACTGAAATAATCCGATTGTTAAAGCTTGGCGGTATGTTAAATCGTCCAGTGAATAGGCTGCTGCCTCCTTCTTTTTTACTTCTGCAAAGAGCATAAGAATTGCACCTGCTACAAGTCCAATCACAACAGTGTATGGCTGGAATAAGTATGTTTTAATAATATCATGTAGTAGCAAACCAGCAACCACTGCCGGAAATACGCCAAGAAATACATGGAACGCGTTGAATTTTTTTTCTTTCTGTAGAAGTGGCTTAATATTACATAAAGAAACGAGACGTTTATGATATAAAATTGCAATGGCTAAAATTGCGCCTAGCTGAATAACAATTTCAAACGTTTTCGCTCTTTCTCCCTCAAAGCCTAATAAATGCCCGACTAATATAAGATGGCCAGTAGAGGATATAGGTAAAAATTCAGCTAATCCTTCTACAATACCGAGTATGAAGGCAATAATGATATCGCTCATAGTTTCACTCCTACAAATTAATGAATGTCTACTTTTTTAAAATAGAATAGTGTTGCAATAAATCCGGAAATTGTCGTTACTGCAATGATGATATAAGAATACTCTGGTGGATATGTCGGTTGTAATTCGTTATTTGCGATATCTAGAGTAGCGGTCCACGGAAATAAATCTTTATGCTTGGAGTTTACGAGCATAAGATTAGTCATTGTAATAATGACTGTTAATATAATGGGCGGTACATAGCTCTTCATTACAAGAGTTAGTAGCACAATAGGTGAAGACAATAGAAAGAGAAGTCCACCACATATTAAAAATTCTAGGAAAGAACCTAAAAGTAAAGAAATGTTAAAGCCAGGGAAGTTCCCCAATAGCCCTAATATTAAAGTAAGTGCCCAAGCGACTAAAGTTAGCATCATAATCCAAAGAAAGAGAATGATGAATTTACTTATAATAAAGCCAATGCGCGACACGGGGATAGTTAGTAAATTTTTCAGTGTATCTTCTGCATATTCGCGGGTAAGCAAATATGCAACCACTACTCCATATAAGGGGAATCCTATAACTAAAGTAGTATATAAGTTAACGTCAGTGAATAATTGATGGAACCAAATAGTTGGAGTAGGCTGTTTTGTTTTTATATGTATATAAGAGGCTACTACAACTAAGAAAGGTGCGACACCAGCACCAATAATGCTAATTAAAAACATATTAGAGCGTTTTAGTTTTAAGAGTTCTGTATAGAGTAGATTAACCAATTGTTCCACCTCCAACTAGTTTGGTGAAATAATCTTCTAGTCTATCTTCGCTTATCATCATTTTTAATACTTCAATACCATTAAGAACAAACGTTCTGTTTATGTATCCTTGTTGTCAAAAATGAGAGTAAATACGAATATTTCCTTCATCATGTACTTCATAATCAAAAATTTGAAGATGATTTTCTAATAACATCACAGCTTTATCGTCATTATTCACTTGAAACTCTATGTACTTACGGTTTGCTTTGCGCAGCGTATCAAGAGAAACTTCTTCTAGTAACTTTCCTTCATGAATAATTCCGATACGATCGACCAACTGTTCTATCTCGGCTAATATGTGTCTAGAAATGAGTATTGTTATATTTCTTTCTTGAGCTAAAGAATGAATAAGTTTTCGCATTTCTTTAATACCAATAGGGTCTAGTCCGTTAGTTGGTTCATCTAATATGAGTAGCTCAGGATAATGGAGAAGAGCGCGTGCAATTCCTAAGCGTTGCTTCATTCCTAAAGAATACTTTCCTACTAACTTTTTTGTCTCATGCTGCAAGCCTACTATTTCTAATGCTTCTTCGATAGCATTCTTTTTGTGAACCCCAATTATCTTTGCATTAATTAGTAGGTTTTCTTTTGCAGTTAAGTTTTCATAAAATCCTGGAACTTCAACTATAGAACCAATTCTGCTTAAAATATCTTTTTGATTTTGGAATAAGTTCTCTCCGAATATTTCAATCGTTCCACTTGTAGGTTTTATAAGACTAAGCAGCATACGAATGGTTGTTGTTTTACCAGCACCGTTGCGGCCTATGAAGCCATAAATCTCTCCTTGTTGAACATTAATATTTAAATTATCTACTGATTTTTGATTGCCATATACTTTAGTAAGGTTAGTCGTTTTTATAATTGTATTTATAGGAGACACCTGCTTTCTATAAGTTCTTACTTACATCATAAAAAGGAAGGCTTAACTGCATATTAATCATTTCTTAACTATTTCTTAAAAGTATTGTGTTTTGGAATAGAAAAGCCAAAAGTAGTTCGTTTCCATGGAGTACTTTCAACCCATATATGCCCACCATTTTTTTTAACGAGTGCTTTAGAAATAGAGAGTCCGAGACCGCTACCACCAAATGAAGAGTTTCTTGATTGTTCGCTTCGGTACATTCGCTCAAATATGTTTTGTAAATCATGTTTTGGAATACCAGGGCCTTGATCCCAAATATGAAGTTTGTATTCTGCATCAGCTTCTAGCAGTTCGACTCCTATTGTTTTCCCATCCTTTCCGTAATAAATTGCATTTTTCATTAAATTACCGATAATCCGCATAATGCTTAGATGATCTGCGATGATAGGACAAGTAGAATCTGGTATGAGAATTTGCAGTTCGATGTTATGTTTTGAGAGCTCAGGTAAAAATTCAATCAAAACTTCTCTAGTAACTTCAGAAAAGTCGAGTTCTTCTTCTTTTAGTGGAAATTCATTAGCGTCTAGCTTCGCCATATTGAATATTTCATCAACTAGGTGCTTTAAGTTATTTGATTTCATATAGAGTATTTTAAGATATTCTTGTTTTTCTATTTTAGAAGCAGCAACTCCGTCTTTCAAAGCATCTATATATCCGATGATGGAGGTGAGTGGTGTTCGTATATCGTGGGAGATACTAGACAAAAGTTGTTTTCTGGATTCCTCGGATCTTTTGGCTTCAATCTGAACCTGCTCTAATTTAGCTATTAGCTCGTTTATTGAAAAAACGATATTATGTAATGAGTGGTCATTGCTTGTGAATAATCTCGTTTGTAAGTTTCCTTTTAGTACACGACTTAATTTAGTATCCATTGCTTTACGATGTTGAATGAATTGTATTCTTGAAAAGAAGAGATAAATTGTAATTAAGATAAGGATAATAAATAAAGACATTTTTAATCTTGGGCCCATTTGTATGTTTAAAATCCCGCAAATGATAAGTTGTAATGAAATAAGGAAGAGGGTTTTATCAGTCTTCAAGCTTTTCACCTACAAACTTATAACCAATTCCCCATATAGTCTGAATAAATTTTGGATTGGAAGGGTCAATTTCTATTTTCTTTCTAAGTTTTCGAATATGTACCATAACGGTATTGTCATCTTCTATATAATTATCGTCCCACACATTTCGGAAGAGCTGTGTTTTTGTAAATACTTGCCCTGGGTTTGAAGTAAAGAATTTTAACAGTTCCAATTCTTTTCCGGTTAAGCTAATTTCTTCTTTGTTTGTATGAACTGTGTATGTATTTAAATTGATAGTTAGTCCTTTAAAAGATAAAGTTGTTTTTTCTTGAGCAGTATTGTTACTTCCGAGAACTAAAAAACGCCGCATAAGAGCTTTTACTCGTGCAATTACTTCGTGAATGCTGAAAGGTTTCGTAATATAATCATCAGCACCAATGCTTAAACCTAAAATTTTATCAACTTCGTGATCTTTAGCTGTGAGCATTAATATAGGTACGTTAGTTTTATCTCTAAGTTTTTTACATACCTCGATTCCATCTATTTTGGGCATCATAAGATCTAATATAACGAGGTTATATTTATTTTGATTAAATAAATGCAAGGCTTCTTCGCCGTTGATTGCAGTGTCTACCATGTATAATTCTCGTTCTAAATATATTTTTAATAAATTTCGGATTTCTTTATCGTCGTCTGCTATAAGGATACGTATATCTTTCATATCTTCACCTGCTTCTAATAGAGTTTTATTGATAGTACAACAACTCTCTAATTATATACTAGTATTTGTTAAAATAAGGTTGCTAGTTTTGTTGGAGGAAAACGTCCACACAAGTTAAGTCTAGAGTTCAAATTAACTTGAATATATTTGGAAAAATAAATTAAAGAGAAGCAGAAGGTGTGCTCCGATAATGAAATCCTATAGAGACGTATCTAGCTAAAAGAGCATAAAAATATTAAATTGAAATTCTTTATAAAAAGGTGTTGACGATTATACTTTAGAGGTGTAATATAGAACAAGTCGCCGATGACAATAACGTCGCAAGCGACAAACGAAATGAAAAACTTAGTTGACATCAAATAACGAAAGTGTTAACATAAGGAAGTCGCAAATGAGCGGCTAAGTAGTTCTTTGAAAACTGAACGAAACAAACAACGTGAAACGTCAATTTTTATTTTAGATGCTAGACAAACTAACTTTATTGGAGAGTTTGATCCTGGCTCAGGATGAACGCTGGCGGCGTGCCTAATACATGCAA